>JAGXRB010000093.1 GCA_018336075.1 Bacteroidota bacterium | reverse complement strand
GCTTAAGAGATTTGTTACGCTCGACTTTGGCAAATCTTTTACAGATGGAAGAAAGGTTCTCGATAAAATCAAGGAAAGAATACCTATAACACTCACACTCAACCTGCTTTCCCTGACGATGATTCTTATGATAGCAATACCTATAGGAGTATTATCCGCAACCAGGCAATACTCGTTATTTGATAAACTTACTACGGTATTTGTATTTGTAGGGTTTTCAACTCCGACATTCTGGCTCGCCCTGATACTCATGATAGTTTTTGGTGTAACGCTCGGCTGGCTTCCGATTTCCGGGATACAGAGCATAGATGTGTCTGAAATGAGTTGGTTTGAAAGATTAATTGACTGGATAAAACATCTTATCCTGCCTGTTGGCATCAGTGCTTTCGGCGGAATAGCAGGGCTGAGCAGATACTGTCGTTCGAGTATGCTGGAGGTTATAAGTCAGGACTATATAAGAACTGCAAGGGCAAAAGGCCTCACTGAGACCGATGTGATTATACGCCATGCTTTAAGAAATGCCCTTCTGCCTGTAGTGACAATTCTGGGGCTTGCAGTTCCGGGTCTTATAGGGGGAAGCGTCATCTTTGAGACGATATTTTCCATACCCGGCATGGGGCAGTTGTTTTATTCATCCGCAATGTCAAGGGACTACCCGACTATTATGGGCATATTGGTAATAGGGGCTGTGCTGACTCTTATCGGCAATCTCATCGCCGATATCTCATATGCGCTCCTTGATCCGAGGATAAGGGCAAAGCAATGATTCCTTTTAAAGACGACAACCCTACACAAACCTTTCCATATGTAACTATCGGTTTGATAGCGCTTAACTGTGTGGCATTTATCTGGCAGATAACATCCCCATTGGGAATCAATAAGATTGCCTATTATTATGGTGCTATCCCGCAGAATCTCATATCGTTCGATATAGTGCAACCAATACATCCTGTAACGAGCATATTTACGTCGATGTTTTTGCACGGTGGTTTTTTTCACCTCGGCGGTAACATGCTTTATCTCTGGATATTCGGCAATAATATTGAAGACGCTCTTGGCCACATAAGATTTTTAATATTTTACCTATTTTCAGGCATAGTCGCAGTATATGCCCATACAATTATGGATGCGCATTCCTTAATTCCTATGATAGGTGCGAGCGGTGCTGTTTCAGGGGTTTTGGGAGCATATCTATTGCTGTTCCCTAAAGCAAAAATATATACTTTTCTCTTTTTCGTCTTTTTCTGGCAGATAGTGAGGCTGCCTGCACTGGTAGTAATAGGTTTCTGGATATTAATTCAGATAGTTTCAGGGATAATGAGTCAGGAATTTGAGCAGCAGGGAGGGGTTGCCTGGTTTGCGCATATCGGGGGTTTTCTTATAGGGCTAATCACAATAAAACTGTGGCTGCCACGTAAGAGATATGTTGCCTATTAAAACGACATCTTCCAAGTGTATAATATTTCATGCCTTTTTAAAAGAGCCTATGAAATACTTTATGATAATATTTTTTTGTCATTGCGAGCGAAGCAATCTTTTATTTTGAACAGATATGATAATTTTTATAATATAACTTTTTATGGAAGCCTGTCCTATTTGTAAACAGCCTTTGAGCAATTGCATTTGCTGCCCCGAATGAGGGCATGATTGCCTGCTGGATGCAGGGGAAAATTATTGCCCTGTCTGCTTGCCTAAGCCACCTGAAAGGAACAGAACCATTGACTATAGACAGGCTGAGAACAAAAAAAATGATTTTGATTAAATAGAGTCTATTTATTAACTCATATAATGTCATTCTCTGGCTTGACCAGAGAATCCAGACGCTGTTCCCACGGAAGTGGGAAACCAGTTCCTCATATTTGCTGGATTCCCTGATCGAGTCGGGGAATGACAAAATCTGAAAATGCGAGTTTATGGACAGACACTAAATAGAGTCAGTATATAAAGCCCTGAAAGCTTTCATTTCCCTTTGTCCGCCGGATCATTAGCACTGGCATGCAAGCGAACACTGCCGGGAATATTTCTGTAACAGACCCTTTTGTTAAGGTGAAATTAAAGACAGCAGCCGGACAGCTCTGAATAACCAAAATTTCATATTTTATACAGACTCTATTTATTTACAGTTGTCAAAGACATTTTTAATAATTATGGGTTCAAGGATATTCATCCATCATGATGGTGCGCTCGGAGACGTATTGCTCTCTTTGCCTGCCATGAGGTTAATAAGGGGTGATTCTAATTTCATTCACCTCGCAGCAAATCCGGATATTGCAGGCTTATTATTAGAGGCAGGTTTTATTAAAGAGGCATCGAGGGTTGGCAGTTCGATATATCTGTCTTTATATTCCGGGGTTCTGGATGATAATGCAATGAGGTTTTTCAGTCAATTCGAGAGGGCGCTTGTCTTTACTGCAAGGGAAACCTCGGTTATTGATATCAACATAAGAACCGTCCTGCCCGATACAATTGTGATTCAGACTATACCTGATGAAAAAATTAATACCGCCGAATTCCGTTTGAGACAGCTTGCGGATAAAAGCAAAATAGTTGTTCCATGCAATGTTTTGACTTACGAATACACATCTACTTACTTGAAAATCTCACCCGACAGGCTGGAGTATACAAGGGAATTTCTCCTCCATTCAGGATATGATAGCAGGCGACCGATAATAGCGGTTCATCCAGGCAGCGGCGGGGCAAAGAAATGCTGGATGAGAGAAAATTATCTTGAACTCATAGAGATTCTGATGAGAAAACATGCGCCGTATATTATTATTTTTAGTGGACCTGCCGAGAGTGATTCTTGTAAAGCAGAAATAAACAATTTCATAAATGGGAAGAAACATATAATCCATATTACAGGTGAAGAACTCATAATGGTTGCTTCTCTTTTGAAGCTTTGCAATATCTATCTCGGAAATGATTCCGGTATTTCGCATCTTGCTTCGATGTTATGCCGTAAAGTCATAGTGCTTTTCGGTCCGACTGACCATCTCTTATGGCGCCCGCCATTTGAAAATGTTGCTATAATTTCTTCAGATTATCAATGTGCTCCCTGTGATACTAAAATGTTAAAGGATTGCATGGATACCGGGTGTCTTTCGAAGATTCCGGTTTCAAGGGTATATGAAGAAATTGTGAATTTATTAGGGAAATGATACGGGGCTTTGTAATGCCGATGGCTGCTATGTAATAATTAAAATGGTCAATTCAATAGCTGAAAGGCAATTATGAAGAGGGTGCATAAATCATCAATTAGAATATATGCTTTGCAGATTTTATTTTAATAATCGACCGGCTGAGTGAAGGATTATGATTAGATTAAGGGGACACCATCTGATGTGCCTCCATTTCTTTATGGCTGAAGGGTACAGCCGGAATCAATGGCCGCCGGGTTCGAAATGCCAGAACAGATAAACGGCAAGATGGCTGAGTTAATACATATTGCAATAGGAAATTACAAAGGTGGAATATTAAATGTGCCTTGCGGTCCCATCAAAAATAATAGAGATAAAAAATCTGATGGCGATTATAGATGTTTATGGAGCCAGAAAAGAGGTAAGCCTCGTTCTTCTGCCGGAGGAAGTAGAACAAGGCGATTATGTACTCGTTCACGCGGGTTTTGCACTGCAAAAAATAGACCATAAAG
>JAGXRB010000092.1 GCA_018336075.1 Bacteroidota bacterium | reverse complement strand
CTTTAGTATTTTTGTAACAAATGCGGTGGTTTGATTATTTTGTATTCACTCTGAAATATTTTCTCGCACTTCATTTCTCGCCAGTTATTCAAACTGTCTAAATATTTTTCGAATGTTTTACTAATGTTATCTTTAATTTGTTATAGTAGACGAATTAACATAATTTCCCTTCATCAAGAATGACCCCAAAATCATTAGTAGTCCATATTAAAAATGCTGCAGGCGCGCCCAATCTCAATTTCTTTAATTTCTCATAAGACTTTTTATCAGTCAAAGATGGTTCTTTTGATCCATTAGGATGGCTATGCCACGTTCCAACGTAACTCAATGTGCCACCAGATCTCTCAAATATCTCGCTTACATTTTTTCTTAAATCTTTAGTTCCTAATATGAAAGAATTTTCACTGCGAGTGCTATCAACCGGTGCTTCAATAACTCTGGCTACTGTAATGCAACGCCGATTTATAAAAATTCGACCAATGAGAACACCACCTGTTTCAATGTTTTTCCATTTTTCAGCTTCTTCTTTAATTTGACTATAAGCATCTGCTAAAATTCTTATTTCCCATTCGTTGCTACAATGCGTTTTCAAAACAACTGTTCTTTTTAGCGAACTTCTTTTCCATTGAACACCCATATTCGACTCATCCAAAATACCAATCCACAGTTCACCATTTTCGGATGGCCCATTTTCAATAATATCTCTAGCCTTTTCTGCCATACCGGCAGCATATACTGATACATGAGTATCAGGCATCACCGTTGTGTAAGACCCACATCCCATGCCAATATTTTGGCGGCTGGTATTATTTTTGTTATTGGTAAATATAGAAAATAATTGTTCGTCACTAACTCTAGCATCCCATAATTTAATCAATAAATCATCAATATTGGGATTTCGAAGATTTCCTTCAATAGCTATAACACCAATACGGCCACTTTCGTACAATGCAGCGTGAAAAAGTCGCCCAGAAAGTTTTTTAGGATTTAGAGATACAAGTTTTTCCCTTACAGCAACCGACCCCGTTGTTTCAATAATTAATGATGTATCTGCTGGAAAGTATTTCTTAATGTTTTCCGGTTCATCCAATATATCAATAACATCAGATGGCAAACACATTACCGTTTGTCTTAGAGATTTGATTTCTTCTGAAAGAAGTGCTGTTTTGAGAATTGGAATCTCTGGAAATGTTAAAGCATGTCTTGCTGCATTATGAGGTGCAAATATACCACTATCTATTAGATAGAAGGGACCGCAACCTGACCTAGCAAGATGCATGGCAATTTTAGAGCCTAAACTACCACAACCAATCATGACAATAGGACCGTTTTCGAGATTAAGATTATAGCCAGACATCTGACGCAATAGTTTCTTGTTTATCATATGCCTATGACCTAAAGAAGTTACCGAAGATGATTGATTTATGGTTAAAGATAATCCAACACCAGTTGTTAGAGACGTAGATTTTTCAAGAATACAATCTATTTTATATGCAATTAATTCAAGATTAGAATCATTACCACCGATTAAATGTACGGGCCGACGAGCACATAAAATTATAAATATAGGAAATAGAACATTACGCCAACCTGCCTGATCGCATGCAAAGAAAAGTTCATTTATTGCATTTTGTAATGTTATATTGCATCCATATACCTTAGCATCCTCAACAAATTGTTGGAAATTTTTTACCGTATCAGGTGAATATTGATTTGCCACAATATTTTTGTCTGGCCAAAGAAAAAATACTAATGAATCATAGAAAATTTCAGTCCCATCTTTTTCTTTATTTTTTTTCAATTCATTCATCAACCCGGCACTTAATTTGAGTGTTCTGGATTGATTAATTATGCCAAAAATAAACTGCATATTTTTTTTGTCATATTGTTTTTCCACAAACCGTCCACGAAAAATTGCATAACCATTATCATCAACAACAAAATCTCTCATCTCGGACAGATCATAGACAAGCCATCCTGAATTTAGGTCTCTTCTTATTGGCTCCCAGCCTTGTTTTATATCTATAAGATCATTTATAGCTGCTTTGCCAAGCCATTCGGAGAGGTAATTTATAATTTCCGTCAAACCATCTGCATTTCTTAGGAGCAGTTCATTTAGATTGCCATCGTAAATGCATGGAGTTATTCCCTGTTGGATATCGATACTGATAAGTGGCTGAATGTGAGGTAGTTTATTATTAAAATCTTTACGAAGATAAATTATTGGAGCACGAAACGGATAAGAAGGTGGCAAATAAAGTTTGACCGTTTCTATTAATTTAACACCAGTTTCGGTGACACCTTGCTGTCTGCATCTTGAAGGTAGAGATACCTCCATTTTAAAACGTATTACAAAACCGCCTTCTTCATCAGATTGCGGCATATCTACATTAACAACAGCAGAATGTGCTCTAATTATTTTATAAGTGTTTGCTGCCTCTGGATGCAATAATATTTTAGGCTTTTTTGGCAAACGTACTGCTCTCCCTTGACAGACTACTTATTTTTTCCCATGATATACTGGTTCTTTAGTACTTCCAACAATAACAGCAGGGCCTGCTATAGACTCACTCTTCTTTGACGGTGGCTGAGGACCTTTTTTTGTTAATTTAAATATGAGCGGTTCTTGCCTTTCTTCATTTGGGTATTCTCCAGTACAAAAGAATTCGCCTTTTGCTTTATCCAAACTTGCTTTATATTCGTGCTTAGCACCCCAGCACGGTGGATTATTGTCGTCGTCTTTTATTGGCTTGCTACTTGATATTATGAAAGCACCCTCGCGCATTTGCGTAAGAGCTGATTTGGAATCTTTATTATTACTCCGGCAATTAAAGATGTTGATTTTAGGCGGCATAGGCAACTTTCGGATGCTTGAAGTAAGTGCAAACATGCGCCGGTCTTTTAATAAGCGTTTTCATGAAAGAACGGGTTTTCGATTCCAGATCTTTTTGATCGCGAATAGGTTTCCCTGAATGAACGGCTGTTTTCAGGTTTCCATTCAGGTATTCATCCGGATTGAGATCCGGTGAATAAGAAGGCAGATAGAATACTTC
>JAGXRB010000091.1 GCA_018336075.1 Bacteroidota bacterium | reverse complement strand
AACAGTAAAATCCTTCTTTCGCTGGCTGCATAAGAACGGTGTGCTGATGCTCGACCCAGCTGAAAAAGTCGTCCAAAAGTCGGCCATCAGCCCGCTGCCGCAAGTGCTAGGCGAAGACGAAGTCCAGGCCGTACTGCTGGCCGCCGACCGCTACCGCAGAAAATCGAAGCCGGATGCGCGCCCATATGCGCTGGTGGCCCTGCTGCTCAGCACCGGCATCAAAAAGAGCGAGTGCCTGGGGATTCATCTCAACCACATCGACCTGGAAGCCCCCAGCGGGCCGCTGGTTTTTATCCGCTATGCCAGCCCGACCAATCGCTACAAGGAACGCAAACTCTCGTTGAGCGACGAGTGGATTCCGGCTTACGAAGAATACCTAAACCAGTACACGCCGGTGGACAGGCTTTTCCCCTGGTCACCGCGCCGCCTGGAATACCTGCTCGAAGACGTCGGCAACGACGCCGGGCTGGACAAGCACCTGTCCTTCGATATGTGCCGCTGGACGTATGCCCTGGGTGAATACAAACGCGGTGTCGAGACCGACAAGATTCGCCAGAACCTGGGCGTTTCCAAAATCCAGTGGCGCGAGTTGAACATGAAACTGCGCAAACTGGCCGGGGTAGATTAGTTCCCGCCATACCTTAACAAAAAAACGCCTGCCGCAAGATAGGGTAGCACTCCACTAAAAAGTGGAGTTGGGAAAAAGAGAACAAAAGAGACGGTATGAAAGCCGTCTCTTTTAGTTTTACCCTTGAAAAAGGCTGAGTTCAAAGGCAAACTTCAGATTGTCGAAGTCCGAAAGGAGACCTTATGAACTCAGCAATCCTATTCTGCCCGAATATTGATTGTCCTGCAAGAGGGGTAGTGGGAAAAGGGAATATAGGGCTACACAGTCGGGAACCTGAACGTTATATTTGCCACCTCTGCCAACGTACCTTTAGCGCCAGCAAAGGTACGTTATTTTATCGTTTGCGCACAGACCCTCAAACCGTCTTACTAGTGGTTGCCCTGATGGTATATGGCTGTCCCGTTCAGGCAATCGTACACGCATTCGGGTTGGACGAGCGTACTATCCGAGACTGGTGGAAGCGAGCCGGACTGCACTGTCAGGCATTTCACGAACACCTGGTTGAACACAATCAGATAGACCTGGGACAGGTACAGGCTGATGAAATCAGGGTCAAGACCCAGCATGGACCGATGTGGATGGCGATGGCGATCATGGTTTCCACACGCTTTTGGCTGGCAGGGGCGGTAAGTGCTTGTCGGGACAGCACGCTCCTAAAACAAATGGCAGGTCAAGTGAGAGCGATCGCGCTTTGTCGGCCATTGTTGCTGGCTGTCGATGGGCTCAATATCTACCTGACAGTCCTTCTTGACGCCTTCCGTACTGGTATGCCTCGCCTGCCGGGTCAAACTGGGCGAATGACACTGGTGCGTTGGCCAAATATTGCCCTTGTTCAGGTGATCAAATCGAAACAAAATGGTGCTTGGGATATTCGACGTGTCATTGTGCAAGGTGAAAAATCAATGATCGATGGCCTTCTAAAGGCTACTCAAGGGGGTGGAATGATCAATACCGCTTACATTGAACGTATCAATGCTACTTTCAGGCAACGTTTAGCATGTCTCTTTCGGAGCACACGCCACTTGGCTCGTCGTGGGGAGACTTTGCAGAGCAGTATGTATATACTCGGCTGTGTTTACAACTTTTGCGATTTCCACAAAAGCCTGCGTGTTCGTTTGTCCGTAGGCCGTTCAGGTTTTCGCTGGGTTCAGCGTACTCCGGCCCTGGCTGCCGGGTTGGCCGATCATCCCTGGTCACTGCTAGAGCTTTTTTGCCATAAAACACCACCGCGACCCTGGTCTCACAAAGGTCGCGGCAGGTTATCTATTCAATTGAAAAAACGGTTGCGCGCTTATGATTTTTGACCACTTTTTAGTGCTGAGCTACCCAAGATAGTGGCAGGCGTTTTTGATTCGCAACTTTGTCTTTCGGCTATATCGCCTCGACTTCCAGAATCACTTTCACCACACGTACCCTGGCGCCCGGCGCAATCGGCGTTTTGCTAACTGCATTCCACTGCTCGCCTGAAATCTCGACACTGCCGTCGAGATGAACGGGGGTCAGGACATTCCCGATGAGGCCCCATAGTTTTTGCTGGTCCTGGGCTTTCTTAACCTGGTCTTGCGCTTCCATCATAACTCCCCTGTCGAGAATTGGCATCAGGATGACAAGGCCCGGGCCTTTTTCGCCAATATACCTTCCCAGGCGAAAGACGGATAAACGCTTTTGCTCGGGTACGATTTTTAAGGCTGCAGCCATCGAGAGAGCGGCCATGAATACAAAAGCAAACATAACGCAAAAGATTAGAAAATACGCTTCCATGATTTCACCCATTCTCCTCGTTCAAGAAACTTTTTTGGGAGCATCAATTTCTGCATCGCTATCGCTAAAAAAGTATAGCATGGCCGGTCTTTACCAGGCGCGCCTTTGGTTACTTTCATCACCTAAGACCTTGACACCCAACACGACAGGGTTGCAGTAGAATTTTACAAAAATCTAAAGGAGAAAAAACCATGAACCTGAATCCGCAACTGCTGGCCCTTTTGGCCGCCATTGCCTGGGGTGTGGGGGGCTATTTCGAGAAGAAGGGCCTGCACCTGGGCGGGCTTTCGCCGCAACTGGGAATCACCATTCGCACGGCAGTGGCGTTCGTCATCCTGGGCGCGGTCAGCTTCCCACAATGGAAGACCCTTCCGCAGGCCGGGCCGAAGGCGCTTACGATGATGATTTTGGGCGGCGGCGTGGTGGCCGGGGCGGTCGGGATGTTGTGCTTCTATGCCGCGCTGAAAGGCGCGCCGCTGACACGCGTCATGCCGATAGCGTTCACTTCCCCGCTTTTCGGCGCGCTGATGGGACTCATCCTGGGCGGCGAGCCGCTGACCTGGAAAACCATCGCCGGAATGTTGATGACCATCGGCGGCATCATCCTACTGACAATGGGATAAGTTTCTATTCCTTCAAGCGCGCGGCCACAATTTCGGCCACATCCAGCACCTGCATGGCCTCGTCGGCTTTGGCGGCGTCGCTCATCATCGTCAGGCAAAACGGACAGCCGACCGCCAATGTTTTTGCACCGGTGGTTTTGGCCTCGGCGTAGCGGGCGGCGTTGACGCGCTGCTCGCCAGGTTCTTCTTCCTTCCACATTTGCGCGCCACCCGCGCCACAGCAGAACGATTGGGCGGCGTTGCGCGGCATTTCGATGGTTAATGCTCCTGATTTCTTTATTACATCGCGCGGTTCTGTGGTTATCCCATTGTGGCGTCCCAAATAACAAGGGTCGTGGAACGTGACTGACATCTGCTCACTGTTTACTGACAACTCGATTTTGCCCGCCCCAACCAGTTCGTTAATCAACTGCGTGTGGTGAATGACCTGGTAGTTCCCGCCAAAGGCCGGATACTCGTTTTTGAGCGTATGCAGGCAGTGCGGGCAGGTGGTGACAATCCGTTTGGGGGCGACTTCGTTCAGGATTTCGACGTTGCCACTGGCCAGGCCGAAGAAAATATCCTCGCGTCCGGCGCGGCGGGCTGAATCGCCGGTGCATTGTTC
>JAGXRB010000090.1 GCA_018336075.1 Bacteroidota bacterium | reverse complement strand
CGTCTCTACCGTCAATGATGAATATGCCACACTATTAGGCTACAGCCCGGCAGAATTTCGAAAACAAAATGTAGACTGGCTTGACAGTGTTCATCCTGACGACCAGGAACGCGTCATATCGGTATACAAAGATTACCTGGCAGGCTACCTGCCGGAATACCGGGTCGAATTTCGCCAGCACACAAAATCAGGCGATTGGAAATGGATTTTCTCATTAGGGAAAGTGCTGGAATGGGACAAGGACGGCAATCCGCTGCGTATGCTGGGAACTCATACAGACGTCACCGAACGCAAACAAAACCAACAACAGGTAGAAAGACTGCTTGAAAGACAAATAGCACTCAACCGCCTGGGGCTGCGATTAGGCAGCACATTAAACCTGGATGATATTTGCAGAATTGCATATGAAGAAATTCAGCACTTTGTGCCGAATTCCAATTTTGGTATCGCCTCTTACGACGCAAAGAACCAAACCATTTCTCCTTTATTCATCATGGCAGACGGCGAAAAAGTGGATGTCAGCGGGCTGCCCACAGCTCCGCTGGAGGGCGCAACCGGCCCCAACAGCCGCGCCATCCTGGGGAAAAAACCGGACATCCTGGCAGACCTCCTGGCACAAAAAGATACCCTTAAAACCTACGTCGAAATCAAAACCAGCGACAGACGAGTGAGCCGCTCGCTATTAACCGTGCCGATGCTGGTCAACGACGCTGTCATCGGCACAGTGCAAATGCAACATTACGAACCAGGCATTTACACTCCCGAAGACGCCCAGGTATTAAGCAGTGTTGCAAACCTGCTGGCACTTGCCATACAAAACGCAAGCCTGTATGAAAACGCCCAGGCAGAAATCAAACAACGCAGTCATGCCGAAGCGCAGCTGGCTGAAAGCCGCGAATACCTGCAAGCAGTCCTGGATTCTGCCGGGGATGCCATTTTTGTTATCGACGCCGACAGCGGGAAGATTATCGACACAAACAAGCGCGTATCTGAAATGTATGGATATTCCCAAGAAGAAGTATTGGATATGTCCATCGAACAGTTAAGCCAGGGACAGATGCCATTCACCCACTCCGAGATTATGGACTGGCTGCAAAAGGCCCGCAAGCATGGCCCGCAGACATCAGAATGGCTGGCCAGGCGCAAAAACGAGCAGCGTTTTTGGGTGGAAGTCAACATCCGCTTCGCTGCCATCGGCGGGAAAAATCGATTCGTCGTCCAAGCGCACGACATCTCCAATCGCAAAGAAGCAGAAATAGAACTCAAGCGCCGCGCTGCACAACTGACCACCATCAATCACGTCAGCCAGAAAATCGTTGCCATCCTTGACCCACAAAACATCTTCGACCTGACCGCAAAATTGGTACACGAGTCTTTTGGCTTTTACCATGTTGCCGTGTTCATCCTTGACGCCAAGGAAAACAGGTTGACGATGAAAGCGCGGGCAGGTTATTTTTCCCATATTTTCCAACCCAACCATAGTGTCGAACTTGGCCATGGTGTAGTTGGGTATGTAGGTTCCACCGGTAAAAAAATTCTGGCCAACAATGTAGATGAAAATCCGCACTACCGCAATTTTTACCCCGATGACTTGCCAACCCAGTCAGAGTTGTGCCTGCCGCTCAAAATTGGGGAGAAAATTCTTGGCGCTCTCGATGTGCAAAGCCCTGAACTTAACGCCTTTACAGAAAATGACATCACCGTCTTGGAAACCCTGGCCGACCAGGTTGCCATTGCGCTTGAAAACGCCAGTCTTTACAAAACGGTTCACCAGGAACTCGAAAAACGATATCAAACCGAGCAGGAGTTGCTTGAACATCGCGAACATCTTGAGAAATTGGTAGCCGATCGCACCGCCCAGCTTGTGGTTGCCAAAGAACAGGCGGAAGCGGCCAACCGCGCCAAAAGCGACTTCCTTGCCATGATGAGCCATGAAATTCGCACCCCGCTCAACGGCGTTCTGGGAATGTCGAGCCTGGCGCTTCAGCAAAACGAACTGGATGAAAAACAGCGTACATATTTGCAGCACATTCAAGTATCAGGCGAAATTCTTCTGGCAACCATCAACGACATTCTGGATTTCTCAAAAATCGAGGCCGGGAAGATGAATATCGAATCGGTCGAATTTAACATCGACGATGTCTTCCACTCCCTGGCAGGGCAGACAGCCTACAACGCCCACCAAAAAGGCCTCGAGTTGGTCTTCGACATTGCGCCCAATGTGCCACGATTCTTATCTGGCGACCCATTCAGGCTGGGGCAAATATTGCTCAACCTGGTCAGCAATGCCATTAAATTTACAGAACAAGGGGAGGTCGTTGTCACTTGTGTTTGCTCGAACCCCAATATCCTAAACCCGACCCTGGTCTTTTCGGTGCAGGATAGCGGTATCGGGATTCCGCATGAAGACGCATCCAGGCTGTTTGAACCCTTCTCCCAGGCCGACACCTCTATCAGCCGCAAATTCGGCGGCACCGGGCTGGGGCTTACCATCAGCCAGAGTCTGACAGAGATGATGGGCGGCAGTATTTGGGTTGACAGCCTGGCAGGAAAAGGTACAAAATTTTCGTTCAAAATAACCTTAAAAAGGCTGGATAAGACAACACCACTCTTTGAAGCGTCTGAAAATCTACATCATTTGCCCGTGCTGGTAATCAGCGCCAGTACGGCATTCACACAATTTTTAAAAAGCACACTGACTTCATTTCGATTCCGGCCGCTGACCGCTTCGAGTACCAAGCAAGGGCTGGTAGCGCTCCAAAATCAGAGTGAGGGCGACCGGCCCGCACTAGTCCTGCTGGATGCCCGCCTGGATAATGAGACTGCACTGTCTGCCTTCATCAAAATCTTGCGTCAAGACCAGCAAACAAGAAAAATTCCCATTATCCTTTTAGCCAATACCAAGCAGGCTCTCGATAAGTCCGCCAGCGCAAAAGTGGATATTGTGCTGGTAAAGCCAACCACCCGCTCGAGCCTGTTTGATGCAATCATGCAATCGCTCGGTCAAAAATCGTACTTTGAGAAGCGAAAAAAA
>JAGXRB010000089.1 GCA_018336075.1 Bacteroidota bacterium | reverse complement strand
CGTACGAGTCCAAACGGCCTCTGGGCCGTTTTTGCCGGATTTCTAAGTGTTTTCAAATTCACCGGCTCTGCGGCACCGCGTTTGGGCGGGCTCACGCGCTGCGTTGATGTAGCATTGTGCTTTGGATTGAAAATTTTGGAGACTGCTGTCCTTCGATTCCTCGTTCGGTGAAGATTGTTACTGCTTCTTATCTAGCTAGTTGCAAAATAATCCGAACAAGGGTATTCTTTGTGATACTTTGCGCCTTCTTTGTGGCGCTCTGTGTAATAGCTATGGCACAAAGAAGCACAGAGTTGCACAAAGAGATAATGGATTCAGATTCAACAAAAAGAACCTCTGGACATCAAAAAAAAATTTAGCTAAAATATTACGGTACGCTGCACCTTCTGTGTTTAATACATTATCTAAGCTATAAATATAACCGGTGCGCTGCACCTTTTTCAGTTTTCTTCAAAGCGAAAATCCCATTTCACTCGTGAGCGTTAGCGGCAGAGCCGCGAAATATTTGTAACAAAAGGCCAATTGAAAGTCAAGAAAGGTGCAGCGCACCGAAATATATATTCTAATCTCACATTATCGAAAAATTCGAATACATATTCACCCTTGAGTTCAATTTCCTGTTTATACATATTGCTACACCAGAAGGTTAGAAATTGTTTTTTAATTTTCAAACTGCTGGCAATCAGTATTATAGTTTGCTTCCTTCGAAAATTTGATAAACTGATTTAACAGCATCATAAAAACAATGCTGTTAAATCAGTAAGCAAACATCAATCAGGTTTACTTTTTTATGATTTTGTAAGTTCCTGTAACTTCCTTATAGTTAACCCTCACGAAATAAATGCCGGATGGTAAAAGGCTTACATCTATCTCATTCATTTCGCCGGAAGAAGTGTGTTTCATGACAATTTTTCCATAAAGGTCAATTATTTCAATTTTGACATTTCTTCCTGTGTTTCTGTTTGCTCTGACTTTAAGCAGGTTTTCGACAGGATTTGGATACACAAACACTTCACTTATTTTACCTTTTTCATCCAGTCCGAAAGCTTCAAAAACAATTGTCAGATTAGGAGAAGTAGCGTGTGGCTGCACGTTTCCAACCTTGTCAGTTCCCATAATATAAAAACTGTAAGTGCTGTCAACTTTCCCATAAAACAGTGTTGAAGTTTCGTTGTTGCTCAAAAGATATGGTTTGTAATAGCCATCATTTACAGCAAAAAATAACACAAAATCTCTGATGCCACTACCGTCATCGGAAGCATTGTTCCATGAGAGCAATACTGTTGTGTCATTGATAAACTCATGATTATCAATCACAGCTGTCGGAGGCACCAAATCAAGCTTGTTCTGATAGAGATTAGTAATTATAGGTGCATTGACATCAAAAACAATTTTAGCTTCATTGCTTATAACTGTATTATGCGTTAAGTTTGGCCTCGGTCTAATACTGAATTCGACAAATCCCTCGCCCTCAGGTGAAGTGATATTTGGTGGCAGGAATCCGCCAAAAGGATCTTCAGTAAGTTCAAGACTTACCGG
This sequence comes from Bacteroidota bacterium, assembly GCA_018336075.1. Taxonomy (GTDB): domain Bacteria; phylum Bacteroidota; class Bacteroidia; order Bacteroidales; family F082; genus JALNZU01. Next base: position 3,259 of record JAGXRB010000089.1, on the reverse strand, counting down.
ATCGAGTGAGGTGAAGCACCATTCAATGATGCCGGAATTAACGTCAAGACTGCCTTTCATTTCGAGAATGATGTCCTTGGCGGGCCTGCGATCATTGTACATGGTAAAATGATTTTCCGGGGTATTGGGTTGGAAAACCAAAGTATCAAATCCGATGGCGCCAAAACGGAAAGTGCTGATGTCATATTTTGAAAGATCAAGTGTGTCGGTGACGGTGACCGTTTGAGCAGGAGCTGTTGCAGCGGGAAGGTTTTCGAAGAAAATTGTGTACGACATCATGTCGGGATAACCGATATAATTATTCAACCCGATTCCCGCGGGGCCAACTTTTTCATTTGGATCAATCGAAGCAACTGCATTCACGTCAATTTCTTTGTTGTGTTTAGCTTTGCATTCAGCCATTGCATCGGCATAACCACTCAGATTTACGGCTAAGACTCCAACGGCTTTTACAACAGCACCAACACCAGACAGGTTTATGCCGCAATCCACGAAAGTTACTGCCCAGTCTTTGATCCAGCTTCCCCACGATTTCTTTTCATTTTGCTGGACTGAATTGTATGTTCTGAAAGCATTTTTTCCGATCTGTACGATGCAGCCAACCACAGGTATCGCTCCCGTTGTGGCGTCAATAACCCCTTCGCCAAGAATTGCAATCATGCATTGAGCCATTGCAACATTGAAAGGTTTTATGTCTTCGGGGTTTAACATGCCGGGATAGAGTTCTGATTGCTCATTTTTCAGATTTCCAGGCACACTCATAATCAGCGGACTTTGCATGGCAACCTGAATTTTCACAGGCACAGGTGTCTTTATTTTGAATCGCACCGAACTAACAGAACTTGCCGGGATGTGTGGAATATATAAAGGATATACCCTCACTCCGGAGAAATCGCTGAAAGCACTGTCTGTAACAAAATAGACAGCCATTGTATCAACCAAAGCGCCATATCCGTTTTCATACGCATAGTCAGAATTTTCAATTTCGAAATCGACGAAATCAATTTCCAGGCCTGGTCTTTCGGAAATTGTTAACCAGACCGGGACAGCGAAAGCGTCAACATTTCCAATGTTTGAATAGGTAATTGTGTATGTTTGCCAGCGATTGATCAGGACAGTCTGTCTTCCGGAAAGGAAAATATTTGGATTGGCGGGGACAACAGTTTCAAGTGTAAATGCCTGTTGCAAAGTCATTATCGTATCTCCGGGCAATTCAACGATTAAATTCATTATGCCGGGCGCCTGACCAGTGAAACTGAACAAAGCATTGAGCAATTCGCCGGTATCTTCCAACAGAATGACAGTATCTGCTTCAACAGTAATTCCAGATAAAGGATTAAATAGTTTGACCAAAGCATCATTTCTTAATGCTTGTCCGTGAATAAGTGTGGAAACCTGACCATAATTTCCTCCACTGTTAGCATCAATGCTGAATAAAGCAGGAAGAACTTCTGTGATGCCAAGTTCAGAGGATGCGAGCACAAACATGCCAGCTGATGGTGCATTGTTGATGGTGAATTTGTTTTGAGCCGGCGAGTGCGTCACACCATTCATGATTCTCCTCCAGGTCAGGCCACCTGTGGTGGATACGAAAAGCTTCAAACTATCCTGCAGATTATCGTTTAGCAAGGATGGATTGTATGTGAGCGTCATGTTAACCAGGGTGTCATAATAGTCTCTGGGAGAATTAAGCAGACGCCAATACATTTCCATACTGTTGGTTACGCCCGGTGGCATTGAGTGCTCGAAAACTTCCATTGTATATGAATTCACAGCAGTTCCAATTCTGTTTCTTATTGTTGATTTATAGAAATTAAAATTTGTTGAAACAGCATTGTTTTCCACAAAATGTGACCAGAATACCTTTCCATAATTCAACAATTCAGTGGGAGCAGTCTTGTTTGTTAATTCAAGTGAGGCTCCAGGGTTTACAATTGTCAAACCAGCAGGATCAGATAACACCCTTGCCAGTTTTGGAACAGTATTAACACCTGTCAGATTAAGTGAATCGCGAAACAAGATATTTCCCGTTTCACCTCCAATCAGTTTTAATGTTCTGTGCCTGTTGCCATAAAATGTCAGATTGGTAACCTCCCAACTTCCAAGATTTTGAAGATTTCCGCTCAGATTGGTATTATGAGTTTTCCATTCTCCTTCATTGTAGGTGTCTCCATCAATGTTCAAATTAAAGGTCCATCCAGTTCTTTGAATAACTCCTTTATTAAAAATATTTCCTTCAAGATTGACCGTGGAAGTCGTATTAATATTCATCATTGTATCAACAATTTGAAGATGTCCTTTCAAGGTAATGTCTCCGAATTTGCCCAGATTGTTGATTCTGATACTATCACCTTCAATTTGCAGATTGTGATTATATGAGCCCAATTGTGCATTGTTTCTGAAAAACAGATCTCTTGTTTCGATAACTTTTCCATTTTGGAATCGCCCGTTTCCCCGGACAATGAGAGGATTTTCCTGCAAATTGAATGTTGCCCTGCCGAGTAAAAACGGACTACTCAAATAGACTGGGGTATGTGCAATAACTACAAGGTTTGAATCCTGAACAACTTGATTTGTAGAGGAGTTAAGATATTTTTCTTCCCCTAAATAGATGTTTTGAATTGAAGACCCGGTGAAATTGGTTGTATGAGGCTCCCAAATGCCATAATTGTGAATGTCGCCGCTTATGAAAAGATTGAATGTCCAGCCTGTGCGTTGAATCTTTCCACGGTTGATTAGATTACCTGTTAAATTAAAGCTTGTGGTAGTGTTTATATTTATTACGCTGTCCACGACTATTACAGAACCTACCATTGAAATATCACCTAATCTGCTTTTATTGTTCAGTCTGATGCTATCGCCAACCAGCCTGATATTGTGATTATAACTACCAAGATATGCTTCATTTTCAAAAAAGACATTCGCTGTCTCGGTGACTGAACCGTTTTCAAAGCGGCCATTTCCATGCAAGTGAAGCGCATTTTCCTGCAGATTGAAACTTGACTCATTCAATAGAAATGGACTTTTCAGATAAAGTGGAGTGAGGGCATTTACCTGTAAACTTGCATTCAGTATAGAAATATTATTGAAAGGATTCAGATAGTTGCCTTCACCGCAGGAAATATTTTGCACATTGGTGCCGGTTAATTTTGTGAGATGTGGTATCCATTCACCGTAATTATAGATGTCTCCCGAGATATTAAGTGTAAAAAGCCATCCTGTACGTTGAATTTTACCTTTGTTTACAATGTTGCCAGAA
>JAGXRB010000088.1 GCA_018336075.1 Bacteroidota bacterium | reverse complement strand
CATGCCGGTGAATATTCCGTGCCGTCCAAAATCCTATCCTACTTGTGCGCCGGACGTCCAATATTACTATCAGCGCCGCCCCAAAACCAGGCAAGCCTCCTGCTTCAAGAACACCAGACCGGCCTGGTGTCTGCTCCCTCCCAAATGAAACAATTCCTTCAACAGGCAACCAATCTTTATCAAGACTCTCTCCTGCGCCGCCATTTTGGTCATAATGCGCGCCAATATGCGCTAAAGTCTTTTAACATTGAAAAAATATGCGATAAAATCAATCTTATTCTAAACAGCCTTGGTAACTAGAAAGTCAGGTTAGTGGCGGTGAAATGACTATCAAAGCAAACACAATGGCTATTCAAAGTGAAAAAGATTCATCCTGGTTAATACACGCCAAAAGAGCCGTTGACCTGCTGGCGGCAATAACCGCAGGTTTTCTTCTTCTGCCAGTGTTTTTTCTGCTTGTTTTGCTAATTCGATTTGGTTCTCCCGGGCCAGCCTTATACAGCCAGATGCGCGTTGGCCGCCACGGACGTTTGTTTCGCATATGGAAATTCCGCACCATGTATATCGACGCAGACGAGCGACTAGATTCCATTCTTAAAGAAAACCCTGCCATGCATGAAGAATGGCAGACCAACCAAAAACTCAAACGCGATCCGCGCCTAACCCCTGTCGGTGTCTTCTTGAGAAAGTTCAGCATCGATGAAACCCCTCAACTATGGAATATCATCATTGGCGATATGAGCATCGTTGGGCCGCGCCCCTGTACTGAAGAACAAATTCCCCTGTATGGTGAAGTCTTTTACCTGTATACACGAGTCCGCCCCGGGCTAACAGGTCTATGGCAAGTTTCAGGGCGAAACAATACCACCTATGCTGAACGGGTACGGCTGGATGCTGATTACATCCAAAACTGGTCAATCTTACTGGATACTTTTATCTTATTCAAAACAATTTGGGTCGTTCTTAAGCAAGACGGTGCATATTAAGGCAATTCATATAGCCAGGCTCTTGGGGAATTCTCGTGATAAGCTCCGGCAACTATCAAAGAACCTATTGCCACATGATAATTGGCATGAACAAGACTGATATAATCAACTATCTCACATTTCAGGAAAACAGATGAAGCAAAGCTATGAGAACGAAAGCACCGATTTTGATTTAATTGATGCTGAAAGTCTGCGGCGCATGGGCAGGTTGTTGTGGCGCAATGCCTGGATAATAATCCTGGTCGGTCTATTTGCCGGCCTGGCTGCTTTCCTCTTCAGCCACACGCAGGCCCCGGTCTACGAAGCCCGCGCCCAAATCCTTGTCTCGCGTCCGGCCACCCAGGGGCAGGCGGTTGATATCACCCAGGCCATGACCAGCCAGCAAATCACGCAAACCTATGTCGAAATGTTCCGCCTGCCAAGCGTACGCGAAGCCGCCGCCGAACGCCTCCAAGTCGACATCCAGGCCAATCAAATTTTCATCAGCGCCCTGACCAATACCCAACTTATTGAAATCCGGGTCGAAGATACCATCCCCAGCCGCGCCAGCGCTGCCGCCGATACAATGGTGGACGTGCTGATTGCGAAGAACGAAGAAATCCAATCGGCGCGCTTCATTGCCAGCGAACAGAGCCTGAACGCCCAAATCATCGAAACCGAACGCCAAATCGCCGAAATTCAGGAAGAAATCAAAACCCGCAGCGCAATTGTGGTGGAAGAGCAGAAAACCCGGTTCGAAAACCAGATTAGCAGCGTAAAAGCCGAAATTGCCGGACTGGAACGCGAACTTCTCATGATGGCTCCCGAAAATAGCCAGGCTGACGACAAACGCGCCCAAATCGAACAACTGCGCTCTTTGCAGCGCGGCTATGAAAACACTTACAACACCCTGCGCACCCAAAACCGGGCTTCCAGCAGCGACGACGAAGAACTGGCCCAACTCGAACGTACCTTCAACCTGTACCAGCAAATTTACCTCAACCTGCTTAATAACCGAGAAGCCCTGCGCCTGGCGCGCCTGCAAAGTACCCTGGGCGTCGCACCCATTGACGCAGCCCAGATCAACCCGATTCCCATCCGCCCGCGCACCAATTTGAATACAATGCTGGGTGGGCTGGCAGGCGTTATCCTGGCAATTAGCGTGGTTTTCCTGCGCGATTTCATGGATGACACCATCAAGAGCCGTGAGGATGTCAAACGCCTGTTCGGGCTGTCCACTCTCGGACAGATTCCCGAACATGAAACACCTGCTGAAGTCGGCCTGTTCATCGCCAGCCAACCGCGTTCGCCGGTCAGCGAAACTTATCGCGCCCTGCGCACCAACCTCGAATTTTCGGCGGTCGACCTGCCGCTCAAAACAATACTGGTCACCAGCGCCGGGCCGAGCGAGGGCAAGAGTACTGTCGCGGCCAACCTGGCCGGCGCCCTGGCCCAGGCAGGTAAAAAAGTGCTGCTGCTCGATACCGACCTGCGCCGCCCGCGCATACACCAATATCTTGGCCTGGGCAATCGCTTCGGCCTGAGTGACCTTTTCATCAAACCAGGCAAACTCAGCGAAATAATCCAACCCTACGAAGGGCCGAATAATACGACCTTCGAGGTGGTCACTACCGGGGGCATTCCGCCTAACCCGGGCGAACTGCTAGGTTCCGATCGAATGAAAGCCATCCTGGAAGAGGCCACAGCCAGGGCTGAAATCGTAATTATCGACTCCGCCCCATCGCTGGTGGCCGACTCGCAAGCCATCTCCGCCAATGTGGACGGCGTCCTTATTGTTATCGAGGCGGGTGAAACTCATGTCGAACCGGTTCGCAGCTTGCTCGAATCCTTGCACCGTACCAAAGCCCGCATCCTGGGATTAGTCCTCAATCGCCTGAAAGCCCATCACGGGAATTACAACGGGTACTACAGCGGTTATTACCATACCGACGAGGAAGAACTCAGCCATGGCAAAAAACTCCACCTAAAAATGCCATGGAAGAAATAAGTGGGCCACATTTAACATTTGCCGTGAAAACTCTCTCGTTTTGGGACGCGGAAATCTATCACAGAAATTCTCGAGCCGGAAATAAAAATGGAACGCCAGAGTAAAAAAAATAGCGTCGCCACTTGCAAATATTTAGGATTAAAAACCGACCCGTGCAGCCTGGCTTCGTATCCATCAGGTGCAAATTGTTGTCATGGATGTATCCCGGAATCGGTGCCAAACCTGGCGCACCAGCGCGAATTTTGCCTTTCAGATAACCACAAAAATTGCCCCGTTTTCTCCGCAGATAGCCTGATCCACATGCCCGAGGAATATGGGCACAGAAGCGATGGCAAAACAAAGGATAGGCCCGGTTTTTGGCCTGCAATTATTGTGATAGGCATTCTTCTCGGC
>JAGXRB010000087.1 GCA_018336075.1 Bacteroidota bacterium | reverse complement strand
TGATAAATATAATCGGCAAAGAAGCCTTTGCCAGCCTTTTGGCATCCCTTTTTGCGTTTTTTACGCAATATTTTCAAACCCTGAGACGAATTTTAAGCCATTTTTACCCGGTTTTACTTTTTCAAAAATTCAATTTCCGGAATTCTAAAACTTTTCCAAAAATCAGTTATATTTGAGAAAAATATTGAAATTTAACGGAGGTTTTTAGACAGACTGCCGTTAGCAACAAGGCCTGAAGAAAACACACACACAGCTTAATCCATTGAAAATAAAGAAGAAATATTTTGTTTCCCATCGCACAATTGAAAAAAGTAACAATAAAAGTGTTAGTCTAAAAAAATTGAATTAAATTTGTCAAGTATTGACAAGTTTAAAATATCAAGTCAAATGAAAGAAAGTTTTGGAGAATACATAAGAAAACTTAGAAACGAAAAGGGATTAACCTTGACACAACTTGCTGCAAGGTTAGATTTAGACTCTGCAAATCTTAGTAAAATTGAAAATGGGAAAAGAGAATTTGATGAAAAAAGACTAGAAAAACTTTCAAAAATATTTGAACTTGACATTTTAAATCTTAAAAAAGAGTTCTACAGCGAAATGATAGCAAGAAAAATCTATAGCGTAGATTGCCCCTGTGATACACTTCATCTTGCTGAACAAAAAGTAAACTACCTGAAACAGAATAACATTAAACAAACCGCAATAAATTTTTAGTGCAATGAACATAGTATCATTTTTTGCAGGAGCAGGAGGACTTGACCTAGGTTTTCAGAAAGCAGGGTTTAACGTGGTTTGGGCTAATGAGTATGACAAGGAAATTTGGGAAACGTACGAAAAAAACCACAAAACTACGGTGCTAGATAGGCGTAGCATAGTTGATATTAAGTCAAATGAGGTTCCAGATTGTGACGGGATTATTGGAGGGCCACCCTGTCAGAGTTGGAGCGAGGCGGGGACCCTTAGAGGGGTAAACGATAGTAGAGGTCAACTGTTTTTCGATTTTATTAGAATAATTGCTGACAAGCAGCCAAAATTTTTTCTTGCTGAAAATGTTTCTGGTATGCTACTCCCCACACATAAAGACGCTCTAGCAAACATCAAAAAGCTTTTTGAGGAGTGTGGGTATAACCTTACATTTGGGTTAGTAAATGCGTCTGATTATGGTGTACCTCAGGATAGGAAAAGAGTGTTTTTTGTTGGATACAGGAAAGACCTTGGTATAAAGTTTGAATTCCCTAAACCGTCCACCCCCATAGAGAAAATAACATTAGAAAAAGCGATTGGCGACCTAAAAGAAACTGTTGTACCAAGAAAAAATGGTGTGGGGCAAAATGGGATTGAATGCAAAATCTCAAATCACGAGTATATGCTTGGCGATTTTTCCCCAATTTTTATGTCAAGAAATAGAGTAAGGGATTGGAATGAGGTTTCATTTACCATTCAAGCAGGAGCAAGACACATCCCTATTCACCCACAAGCACCAAAAATGACATTTATCGAACAGAATAAAAGAGAGTTCGTCAAAGGTCAAGAACACCTTTACCGAAGATTGAGCGTTAGGGAATGCGCTAGAATTCAAACCTTCCCCGACAATTTCATATTCTATTACAATAACATTTCAGCAGGTTATAAAATGATTGGAAATGCTGTCCCAGTTAGACTTGCAAGGGCAATTGCTGAAAAAATAAAAATGGATTTAGTGTCCTTACATCAACCTAGCATTAAAACTAATGATTATGCTAATGAGGCTAAAACCACAATTAACGGAAGCAAGGTTAAAGAAAAAATGCTAGAAATCGTAAATTCGTAAATAATGGCTATACAAGTTCTGACAGGCAAAGCTTTTGAATACGCTCTTTTGCTTGAATTCTATGAGAGGCTAAAGTACCTTACTTCGGTTACAATAATCGACAATGACCCCTTAAAGAATGCGAAGAAATGCTTTGAAAGTTTCGACGAAACGGACCAAAGTACATACAGAATTACATCAAGCGCAGCAGTAAACTTTCTGCTCGACATCGAACCAAGACTATCTCACGGAATAAGTGAGCACGATACTTTGCAACTTGAAATTGTCTCTGACCAACAAGGGCAATCAGGGGATGTTAGAGACGTTCTACTAATTCGTTCACTTCAAAATTGGGAGATAGGAATTTCTGCAAAAAATAACCATCGGGCAGTAAAGCATTCAAGATTATCACAGAGTATAGATTTTGGTGACAAATGGTTAGGTATTCCCTGCTCTAATGAGTACTTTGAGGAAATTGAATCCATTTTCTCGATGCTTGAAAGCATAAAGAAAAAAGACAAATCTACAAAATGGACTAGCATTGAGGATATGCACCAAAAGGTTTACATTCCAATTCTTGAGGCTTTTAGAAAAGAACTTTTGAGGCTAGACAAAGAAAACCCCATAATAGTAGCTGAAAGACTGGTTAATTATCTAATTGGAAATCAGGATTTTTACAAGGTAATAAAAGGGAAAAATAAGATTGAAATACAAGGTTATAATTTGCACGGGACGCTTAATTTACCCTTTGAAAAAGTTAAACCAAAGGCAAAAATCCCAAAACTAAAATTACCAACAAGGTTAGTAGAAGTTGTTTATGAAAACGAATCAACAACAACTTTAAAAGTCTCTTTAAATGAGGGTTGGAATATATCGTTTAGAATTCATAATGCAAGTTCAAGAGTAGAACCATCATTGAAATTTGACATTAACCTGATTAGCGTACCTCAATCATTATTTGCTAATCATCTGTTTATTAAAGAATAAGAAATCAGCCCACGAAAACAAAATATTTTACAATTAAGCTGTTAGACGAAAAATTAAGGCCCAGTTGCTAACACGGGGTGTAGCTAATGGGGGATATGTTGGTATAGCCCAGCACCTTCACCACGTTATGGCATCTTTCTCGGGGGATGTTGACATGGCTCGCAAGCCCCCCACTAGCCACACCCCCAACCGTTATGCAAAATGGTAGAAATTCGGGGCTGAAGACATTAAGTCATTGGCTGACAGTCAACTTTTCGAATCCATAGAATCTGAATTACTTTCTGAAAATTCATTGTACGGCTAGAATATTAACTCGGGTTGACTGTCATCCGCTGACTTAAACATATTTTTTCGGCTAGAATCTCGACAATTATGCAGAACGGGCTGAATTTGCTTCGCTGAATTCAAGTCACAAATGCAACTTTTTGTTTAATCAAATTTAATGATAAAAATTCAATT
>JAGXRB010000086.1 GCA_018336075.1 Bacteroidota bacterium | reverse complement strand
ACGGTAACATAGCCATAAGAATAATGGGAGGTCCAAATGAATCCAGTGCACTTTTTTTAGATAATTTTCACTTTGAGGAAATACCCGCCTGTGCCGTTCCAATAGATTTACATACTGAAATTATTGATGAACAATCGGTCGAACTGGGCTGGACACAGATTGGATTCGCAGATATTTGGGACATTAAATACGGTTTGCCGGGTTTTAATCCGCTAGAGGAAGGAACAATTATTGAAAATATCACACAAAACCCATACATCCTTGAGGGACTAGCCGTTAATTCCTTATATGAATTCAGGGTGCGGACAGTTTGTGATGAAGAAATTTCCGAGTGGTCAGAACCTTATCTGTTTGCCACGCAATGTGAAACTTTTAACCTGCCCTATCTAGAGAATTTTGACACATATGGCGTTGCAATCCCTCCGGCCTGTTGGATTTCCAATGGATCGATAAACGTTGTAGACTGGATGCCCCAATCGCCTCCATACCACCTGAACATGGCTGCCGGTGATGAAAATGTGCTGTTTGTTGCAGCACCCAAATTTACGAGCCCAATTAATCAGATAAAGCTGAGCCTGCAGATGAGAAGAGGGCAACTTGCCAATGGTCTTGATGTTGGCATAATGACAGATGTCCATGATCCATCAACATTTCAGCTGGTCTCTCACCTAACCGGTGCTCAGAATAATGAATATACAGATGAATTGATTTACTTTAACGGAAATTATCCGGCGGAAAGTAGAATTACATTTAAATATTGGGGCAGTTGGCATGGACTAATGCTTGATAATATTCTTTTTGAGCCAATTCCAAACTGCCCGGAGCCATTCAATGTTCAGGCAAGCAATATAGATATCTATGAAGCTGCCATAGTTTGGTTGCAGGCAGGTACTGTAAATCAATGGGAGTTGTCCATTGGCGATCCCGGATTCAATCCTGACATTGAAGGAAACCTGATTTCGGGCATTACCAATGCATATTATTTATTGGTAGGTTTGCAAGCCAACACTGCTTATGAAATATATGTCCGTTCAATTTGCGGCACCGATTATTCAGAATGGTCTAATTCAAAAGTTATTACTACCCTTCCACGATGTCAGGCACCTTATGGGCTTAATGCTTCAAATGTATCCCAGCATAATGCTCATATCAGTTGGATGCAGCCGGGGAGCGCATTAAGTTGGGAGGTGTTGTATGGCATTGCCGGGTTCAATCCTGAAAATGAAGGAACTATGGCAGTTAGCATTACTACACAGGAATATCAGCTTACCGACCTGCAGCACAGCCAATACTACGAAGTTTATGTAAGAGCCATATGCGATGAGGAAGCATCTTCCTGGTCAACGTCATTGTTATTTGCAACTGAATGTGGCGTACAAGATCTTCCATTTTCAGAAAACTTCAATCAAAACATTTACGCAGAGTTGCCCTTATGCTGGAATTCAGTTTATATGGGAGAAGGCAACGGAAATATAACGGTTTCTCAATATGAGCATTGTTTGATTATAAGTAATGGTAATTGGTATAATGTCTCAAGACTTGTTATACTGCCACAGATCGATGCAGAGAACAATCCTGTAAAAATTTCATTTAAGGCTAAACATGACTTTGGCAGCAACATATTGGAAATCGGTATTATGGAAAATCCCTCTGATCCCGGATCATTTATCCCACAAAGCAGTTTCGTACTAACCAAAAATACCATTCAGTTCGATCAATTTGTTACATATTTTAATCCATATACCAGCAACCATTATTGCATTGCTTTCAGGTATTATGAACACGGCACGATTAAGCTTACGGATATTATCATCGAAGCTGCACCCTCATGTCCATCCCCATTCAATTTACAAGTCACAGGTATTACTCAAAGCGATGCAGAGCTTAGCTGGAGTAACGTCGGAACCATTAATTCGTGGGAAGTCAATTACGGCCATGCAGGTTTTGATCCTGAAACAGAAGGAATACTTTTCAGCAATGTGATTGAAAATCAAGCCACCCTGACAGGATTAGCCGCAGGCAGTTACTATCAGGCATATGTGCGTTCAATATGTAGCGGTGAAGTATCAGATTGGTCAATTCCGGTTCTTTTCTCAACGGTGTGCAGCGCAATTCCTACCCCATACTTTGAAAATTTCGAAATCATTCACACCCCACCACCTCCACTCTGCTGGGATATGTATGTTGGTTTTGGTCATGTATATTATAAAAATTATGAAAATACCGTGTGCATAACTTCCTACGCTTATCAAGGTGTCATCTTGATATTACCTGAATTTGAAGATCCTTTACACATATTGCATTTAGATATCCAGGCAAGGTGGGACTACAACGAGAATTTCTTTGAGGTTGGCGTCATTAGCGACATAGAGAATCCATCTTCATACCAATCTTGGCAAACACTACATTATTCTGATAACCAGTTACAAAGCAAAAGTGTTTCTTTTGCTGGTTTTACCGGGAGCAATGGCAGAATTGCGCTCAGATTTGGATCTGCAGCTTTTACTATAAATGAAATTGCAGTTATCAACATTATGCAGACTTATGAAATAATTGCCTCAGCAGGGAGTGGTGGAAGCATTAATCCGGATGGAGAAGTTATACTTAACCACGGCGCAAACCAGACTTTCACTATTACCCCTGACAACGGCTATGAAATCTCCGATGTATTGGTCAATGGTATGAGCGTTGGTGCTTTAAGCACTTACACATTTGTGAATGTCACTACCAATCATACAATTGCTGCCAGTTTCTACATATTGACGTATTCCATCAATGCCAGTGCCGGCGCCAATGGAAGCATCTCTCCTTCCGGCGATGTGAACGTAAATTTCGGTCAGAATCAGACTTTCACCATCACTCCCAACACAGGCTATGCAATTGCTGATGTTCTGGTTGATGGTGTGAGCGTTGGTTCTTTAAGCACTTACACATTTGTGAATATCACTGCCAATCATACGATTGAAGCCAGTTTCAGCGTGCTGACGTATACGATCAATGCCAGTACAGGCGCAAATGGAAGCATTTCTCCTTCCGGCAATGTGAACGTGAATTAC
>JAGXRB010000085.1 GCA_018336075.1 Bacteroidota bacterium | reverse complement strand
ACAAGATGGCCATACAAGCCCCTGAGATTTTCCAATCAATATTATCTTTCAATCCTGTCCAAACCGTATCCATCTTTTCAAGATCGAGGTAGGTTTGGGCCTGGGCTGAATTACGTAAAACACCAAGGTGCATTTCCATGTCTTGCGCATTTGCGAGTAAACGATAGCCAATATCAGCAGCCTGAATCCCACGGCGTTTGTTCACCCGCACTTCCTTGGGGAGATAACCTGCCATGGCCTGGCGAATGATCAAGCGATTTGAATCATGACTGGTGATATAAAACTTGTCTGGGATACCCAAACAATATTCGATCAGCCGCCTATCTATTGTGGGATCACGCACCTCTAAATCATAGGCCGCACCCTGTTCAGCACTAAGCGCCTCCCAAGTGGATTTCCCAGGGGTTAGCAACTTGAAGCGCGCTTCAAGTGCCGAACGTGAAAAAATGCTGAAGGTTGGGTCATGGCCGGATAATTGCATTTGTTCCAAAAGATTTATACGACGGGCAAAAGCCGGGCTGATCGCTGAATAATCAGACCAGGGTTCTTCGTTTCGCCTGGAGCGAAACATCTGGTAATAAGCGAATACAGAAGCGGGTACAACTGGCGCTAAAATTTTATACTTGATGATTTGCTTCAAATTTCGTTGACGAATAAGGGTGAATAACGATATAGAACCCAACCAACCGCCCCATGAAACAGTACCATTTCCCCCTTGTCCGGTCAGTAAAGCACCAAACCCCTTGGCTTTAGCGCTTTCCAGCACCTGCAACATCCAGTACACATTTGATGCCGCATGCAGGGGCTCATGATGGATTTCAAGCGAATGCTGGATCGCCTGAATAGGCGTTAGATCTTTGGCGGCAATTGCCTGCAAGTCAACATTCCCACAATGGGCAGCAGTCATATTTGCCAAGGGCCATTCGTCCCCGTACCAATTTTGGGGAAGTTGATAGTTTATATCAAAGGCTGGCACCGAGGTATAAGCCTGCAAACGCTTGCCCTGATTACGAAGTTCCTCCGCCGCCAGCGCCACCACCGAACCAGAATCCAACCCGCTGCTTAGGTGAGCACAAACGGGCCGGTAACTGCGTAAACGACACCGTACCGCTTCCCGATAATGCTCAAGAAAGCCTTCGATATATTCTTGTTCGGATTTCAGGTGTAATTCGGGGATATTCTCCATAAACCAGTAGCGCCAAATCTTGACCCGCTCAGAGGTGATCAACATCGAATGCGCATCCGGCAGCCTTTTTATGCCTTCATAAATCGTGTTTTCCGGTGGGTCTGGCGGCCATGAAACCAATTTCTGCGCCAGGTAGAGTTCATTGATTTGAAGTTTTATTCCAGGCAACACAAGCAAGGCTTTGATCGAAGATGCAAATGCAAAGATTCTATGGTTTAAATAGTAGTAAAGCGCCGTAACCCCCCGATGGTCACGCGCCAAAAATAATTGTTTCCTGGCTTCATCCCAGACCGCAAATGACCAATCGCCAATCAAGTGGTCGGGACAGTCAACGCCCCATTTGCGGTAGGTTCGCAAAATTAGTTCGCTATCCGGCATCTCATTCCGTTCGTGATAAGGAATCGATAACGCAGAGAATAAATCCTGGCGGTTGTCAATGCGAGCCTCGCAGGTCAACAAGAGTTCGCCTTCCGGCGCGCGACGCGGCAAACGCTCATTGAGCGCCTCGGGGGTGTTATAAAGCATGCACTGGCCCAGTCCGATTGATCCATCCATCAACACCTGGTTGCCGTCAGGGCCCCAATAAGCCATTTTCTCCCGCATGGCTTCCAAAGTTTCTGGACTGGCGGGCGATCCATCCCGTTGAAATATTCCAAATATGCCGCTCATGTCAATCCATCTAAATCTTCGAGAATGGCGCTACGCACTTCAAGCAAGCGATCATACCTGGTTGGATACGATAAACGCTTCACCGGGATGCTGGCAGCCATCTTCGAGTAAAAACCCAGGCGCGCGACGGAAAAACCCAACGCGGCGTTAACGCGGGTGGTGAAATCGTAGCGAATCAATTCCATGACAGCCTCCCGTTGAGACAGTGAACAGATGGTTATTTTTTGTTCCGCATCTTCCATGCCATTACGCTCCAAAATGTAAAGGCAGGCCAGGGGCATGGGAATCGGGCAAAAACGCCCTTGCGCATCGCGTTCAATATGGGCAACCCGTTTTGTGAAACCCGGCAGAATCAAATCCAATTCCCGGTGATCCTCAACCAGCATCTCGGCAACTTCCGGGAAAAACCGAATCAAAGGGGTTCCCGAGCGGGCCCAAATCCCACCATCTCTTTCATCCAGGGGTAATTTATCATCCGTCAACAGGGGGAAACCTGCTTGCAAAAAGGCGGTTGTCAGCGTACTCTTCCCCTGCCCCGAGTCTGCCAAAAAGGCGACCGCATGCTCATTAACCACTACGGCCGACCCGTGCAAACAGGGAATCCCCTGGAATTCAAGCCATAACACCAAAATGATTGGCAGGAAAATCATCGTATAGGAATCTTTCAATTCCAGATTCAGGATGTGGCCGATAATGGCTTGCCTGGAGATGTAAAAATCAATCGAATCTGTATAATGAGCAACGTAGTATTCTTCGATCTGATATAAAAACCAGGCGGGTTCGTTATTCTTTGTCCGGTAAATGCTGGTGTAAACCGGTTCAAGTTCATTCCACGCTATTGCTATCGGGGCTGTATCCTGGCAGGTGAATACAAGTTCCATCTCACCCTGTCCTTGGGGAATGCGACTCCCAAACGGATAATCACTGGCCATCTTCAAGCCAAAGAGCTGGTACATAGGCCAGGCGTTTTGTACAGCTTGTTTGTGGATGGATTCAAATTCCTGGGCTAGATCGCTCGAGAGCATTGTCATTGCGCTCATCATATCAGAATTTTGCCGATTTGCATTGTTTTTTATACTGCGGCTGCCCGCCCAACCCGTGGCCAGAAGGCTCCTGCCCGCGCACGATTGGCTACTGGAATGTTTCGGGGATGATGCCTTGCGAGTCCCGCGTGAATGAGATGGCGGTCTTGGCCCGGATTTTCGCTTTCCAGATTTAATTCTAACGTACAAAGACAAGGATGAACAAGCGCAGAAATTCCTTTGATTCTAGTTTGACAAGGTCACACTCCTAAAAATCCCCTCACCCCTGCCTCTCTACCATTTCATGGCACACGTCCCGGCGGGACGTGTGCCATGAAATGGTAGAGAGGAGAAATTGCTTCAAAACCAACCGGCCTGAAGCCTTACGATTTTGGTACAATTAGCCTGGCACAAGCGGGCATTTTGCTTGCATGGATGATTATGACTTCTCCAATTGTGGTTTCCATTCGAATCTTATTGCTGGACAACGAACCCATCATTCGGGCCGGGCTGAAACTGCTCCTGGAAAAACAACCTGGGTTGAGGGTGTTCGCACAGGCCGGGGACGACAAAACCGCGCTGGGCCTGGCCGAGCAGGAGCAGCCAGATATCGTCCTTTTCCATGAGAGTTCGGGCGATATGTTGCGGTTCGCCCTGCTGCCGCAGTTGATGGCGGTGCTCGAGAACCCGCGCATCATCCTGTTGACCCCGATTAACTTCTCTGAATATCACGTCCAGGCGGTCCAGCACGGGGCTATGGGCGTGGTGCTTTCGCGTCTGACCCCGGAGGTGCTTTACAAAGCCATCGAAAAGGTTTACGAGGGGGAAGTCTGGCTGGACCGCAGCCTGGTTGCCAATGTTTTGGCTTCGGCCAACCGCCAGAAATTTCTCGAGAGCGATACGGTTCCGCGCAAGGTGGCCCTGCTGAGTGAGCGCGAGCGTGAGATTATCGTGCTGGTGGGGGCGGGTTTGAAAAACCAGCAAATTGCCGAGCGGCTTTTCCTGAGCGATGTGACCATCCGCCACCACCTGACTTCGATTTTCAAGAAACTGCAGGTGTCAGACCGGTTGGAATTGGTGATTTACGCGTACAAGAACAGATTGGCCGAATTGCCAGAGTAAGCCTGTCTGGCGCCTTTGGGGATGTTTTGCGAAAGGCAACGGGACGTAACACTTAAATTTTTTTTGTAAAGGCCAAGGCATTTGCCTTGTATCCGGTCGATATGGGATAAATCCCTGTTTCATGCCATGCAAGTCGGTTGAAGCCGTCTCGTTT
>JAGXRB010000084.1 GCA_018336075.1 Bacteroidota bacterium | reverse complement strand
CATAGAATATCTTTTTGGGATAAGTATCATGAAGGCCGCTCAGAATAATGTTGGGGCTGTTCTTGTTTCTTCGGGCTGTTTCAGCACTTTCAAGACAGATATTGTAAGAGAATTCGGGGGTTTTAAACAGCGCACAATGGCTGAAGATATGGACCTTACATGGGAAATGCATTTTAGGCACTACAAGGTTTACTGCGCCCCCGATGCTTACTGCTATCCATTAGACCCGCCAACAGCAAACGTATTTATCAAACAAATCTTAAGATGGTATAGTGCTTTTTTTCAGAATGTGTCTATACATAAAAAGGCGCTTTTTAAAAATAAGATTGGTTTGTTTGTATATGGTTATCTGCTTGACTCACTGCTTAATCCTATTATACTTATAGCAGCATTTGCTATATGGCTTGAGAGCTTTATTTATGCTTTTTTATTGTATATAATTATTGATTTAATTATAGTTGCTATTCCATGCTTGATTAAAGGAGTCAGAATAGGGATGTTCTGGAAAACTGCGGGGTCAATTTTTTCTTATCCTATAATCCGTTTTGTTAATATGTATGTCTTTTGGAAAGCGTTGTGGAACGAATGGATAGTTAGAAAGAGACTTAAAACATGGGATAAGGGGCATTGATATGATGAGAAAGCTGCTGATTTTGCTGATTTTTCTTTTCTTATCAAGTTGTGCACCCAAACAAGCGTATGTATCTATCTCATTTGATGATGGGTGGTCTTCTATTTATGAAAATGCCTTCCCAATCTTAAATAAATATGACCTACCCGCTACTGTATTTGTTGTAACGAGCTATATCGGTTCAGAAAAAAATTTCATGGACTGGAATGAACTGCTCATTCTTTCAAGGCATGGCAAATGGGAAATAGGCTCTCATTCGCACACCCATCCTGATCTTACAACACTTAAGAAAGAAGAAATAAAATATGAATTGAATCAATCAAAAGAGATTCTTATTTCTAAAGGGTTCTATCCTACAGGCTTCGCTTCGCCTTACGGGCAATTTAACGAAGCTGTAATAGATATTGTCAGGAAATATTATCTTTACCACAGAAATGCCGGACGCCCGCCCTGGTATAATAGTATAGACAATATAGATGCTTTTAATATTCATTCTGTGACAATTTACTATGATACTTCATATGAAGAAATAAAATTCAAAATAGATAAAGCCATTGCTGAAAAAAAGTGGTTGATATTGAACTTTCATGATATTGTTGAAGGGAAGCCCAAGCATTATCAGTCTAATGTGGAGGTGCTTGAAAATACTGCAAAATATCTGAAAGACAGCAAAGTGAAAGTCATAACAATTTCTGATTTTCTAAAAAAACATGGACTGCTGGAATAAATAGTGCCTTCACTCAAAGCCGATATTTATATCGCCAAAGGTAGTCTGTGCAGGGAATTCAAAGAATAATCTGTAGCCTTCGGGATAAACGGCTGAATGAAATAGAATGGCTCTATGGGATTTATCCGATCTTAGAAACCAGGCAACCGCTTCATACTCCTCTTTTGAAGCTACTCTTATGCCGATAACCTTTACTCCGGCTCTTTCTGCCCGCCATACAATCTTATCAGCTTTTCCATATTCGTTTATATCAATAGGCATTATCTTTAATTTCTTGCCGATATATCTTTCAATCTCCCTAAAGTAAAGATATGGAGTGTCATAATACTGCAATGGATAGCCGCCCGTTGTATTAGTTACCATAATGGATTCATCTATACTAATCGAGATTGGCTGTCCCCCTATTACAGCCCCATCAGATGCTTTTCTAACGGGAGCAGAGCCGATTATAGTTCCTTTGGTTTTTGTGCCTATCAACATAGAAACAAATCTATCTGTAGGCATATACACATTGACGCCTTGTGAGGCAAGATAATAAGCTGCTTGAACTTTTCCGTCGAGGTCTCCACAGCCAACCACAAGGTCGGCATCAAGGGAATCCCATGCAATTGCATTTATACCATGGGTATCATTCATAATCACTGTATTTTCATTAATAATAATCGTGCTTGGATAATTATAAATTTTATCTTCTGAAATCCTGAACCTGTAAACACCCTTAGCATCTGGCGCATACCATCTGTTATCAAATTTTTTTGCCACAGTCCCCCAAACAGGTATTACGTTTGGAGTTGTGAGTTTTAAAATCTCCCGGATTTTTTCGCCCTCATGCCACGGGACAATTCGTTCTTTATTAAACTCCCGTGGTGAAGAACTTATATTATATGCTGAAAACCAATCTCTTGTTACTCTGTCAACTTGTGTCTTAATTTTCATCCCTTTTGTTATCTTGATAGACGATTTACCGATTATTAGCTTTTTAAATTTGTTGGCACTAGGTTTATTCTTTTTAATATCTATTTGTTCAAAGGCAGGTCTTATTTCCGATTCATCTTTGAATCCCTTGCCAGACAGGAGATTTTCTGTATATTTTATGCCAAAAAGCGATAATTCCCTTTCCCTTGCATTATCGGATTCTTTGGCAGCTACTTTAAAAAGGTAGTTCGCCCCTAAAATGGACATTGAATCATTTTTAACAAGTCCTAACGTAAGTTTTGCTAGGGCAAAACCATAGGCATTCGCATCTTCCGGGCCATCCGCCTTAAAATGCTTAGAATAGTCTTCAATAGTTTTATAATGGCTTTTGATGACGGATTTAAAGTCATACTCAGGGGGAAGAGAGAATTTTACCTTCGGCTGGTCCACTTTTATTTCAGAGGCAAAAGTTGTATTAACCATAAAAATTAATGATATAAATAATAATATTATATTAATCATAGAATCAGGCTCCTTTTTCTTTTATATTTTAAATTTTCATTAAAAATCCCATTTTTATTTCAATTTCCATTCAGCATAAAACTGAACTGAAAATAATTTAACGAAGATAGCAGACATTAAAAAATTATAGCATAATTTTTTAAAAATAGAAGCTATCTGAAATGAGTTTGTCACATCCCAGGTAATCGATACCACTTCATTCCCAGATAACGGAGACCACCATTTTAATAATGCTATTTCTGCTTCATTTTTAAATTAACATTTTTGATCTCAATTTTGCCTTTTAACCTATAACTCATTCCATTGAAAATGCAAATATTTGCCCGGTCGAATATTCTATCGATGGTT
>JAGXRB010000083.1 GCA_018336075.1 Bacteroidota bacterium | reverse complement strand
ATCCGCTCGCCCTGTTGTGCGAACGGACGGACTGTGAACGATGCGCGGCGGTGAGGGAGGGATTGAGATAGAAGTTGACAGTCACTTTGAAAGTGACTGTCAACTGAAAGACAATAGCAGGATATAGATGAAACCATATATCAACCCGATACTCACCGTCTTTGCCTGCCTGCTCCTGCTGGCTTCCTGCGGCCCGGTGACGCCGATTCCGCCTGCCTCCGCGACCCCGCCACCGTCGGCTGTGCCAACCCTGACAGCGACACTAACCCCGATAGCAACCCAAACACCTGTTTTTCCGTTGCCAACCATGCAACCCTATTTGGAAAAAACACCAACTGCGATAGCCACGCCGCAGGCTAATGCTGACTATTTTCGCTTAAAAAGAGTGAATGAAACCAGATTGGCTGAAACGATTGCCTGGATGCAGTGGTATTCGATAGAGAACTTTCCCTACCAATTTGGTTGGCGGCAAGAGTCCGAATTTTCAGATTCCCAACAAGCAGTTGCCTTGCTCATTCAAGAATATTTATATCGTTTTCCCAACAGCAGCGATTATGAGCAATATCTCTGGCAGTTGGCTTTTATTTCTGCTTTAAATTCAAGTAGTGACGCCGACAGCCGGATTATTTCCGCCATTCAGGATTCGCTGGATAAAGGCGATATAGCCCCGGAAAACCTGGAAGACCTGCTGGAACGCTATTGGTTTAATGTTTTATTCATCCGAAAAGTGGAAAACCTGTTTGGGGACGGTAAAACAGGCTGGGTTTATCACATCACCACACAGCATTGGCAGGAAAGTAGATATGAGACAACATCGGACACCGAAGATGCTTACTCGGAAGAAGGCATGTTTCTTGCCATTCGAGAAAATCTTGACGGCCGGTTTGAACCGATTCTCTTGGCAAGCGCATGGTCGAAAAATACCAGCCATGTGCGCGCAGTTGGCGACCATAATCAAAATGGGATCCCTGAAATTGTAATTTATCTCGGCTATCATAGTGGAACAATGTGCAGTGGCAACCTGTTGGTGTATGAGTGGCGGCAAAATATGTTTGTTGAACTGACACAGGATGCCATCTATGACTATGATTGTATTTCGAATGCTTCTTACACCGTAGTAGATGGCAGGCCTGCAATCCAGCACTTTTTCAATATGTGGATGCCGGTAATGGTTTTTGCTTGGAACGGGGAAGTCTATCGCTTTGAAAAGTTTGTAGACGCAACTCCTTTCAAGGAATGGTTGGCGCTCAGGCATTATGAAAATATTTTTGGGCAAGAATCTAAATTAATAAAAAAAATCTTAACATCCGGTGACATTTCTCGAATGGGCCCTGGCTACCCTGACTACCTGCGTTTGCGTCTTGGCATTGTGTACGCTTTGGAAGGTCAATATCCGGCATCTGTTAGCGCGTTAAAGCAACTTATCTCTTCCCCACAAGACATCGAGCGTGATATTTTCCCCAGGCTGGCAGAACGTTTTCTTGAACTATATAAAGAGCCATCAGATATTTATATGGCTTGTACAGGAATACAACGCATGCTGATGGACGGAAAGAATTTGCCCCCAAACGTCATGTACACTGAAGACCCAGAGACTCTCCGAGAAACTTTTGGTATTTTTGATGAAAATCCACAAGATTATGGTACGTTGTTTCCACTTTGCTCTCCTCCTCGGGAAGCATTCGCTCCTTTGATTAATACAATCCCTGCAACAATCCCTGATTTTCCCACCGAGCTACAAAAAAGAGGAATTTCATCAGACAAAATTTATCCACTGGATGCAAACCTGGATGGGAAAAATGAGTGGCTGGTTGTCGAGGATTCTGATCTTTGGCATCTTGTCTGGTCTGATGATGATTCGTTCTATTCAGATAGGCTACCCATTGACTACCGGTGGTATTACAGTGACCTTGATTTTTCATCAGTCGAGATTAAAGTTGAAAAATGGCAGTCACTTGAGCATCCGGTTATCCTGATATCGTTTGGAAATCAAATTGGGATTCTGGAAGTGGGTCCCGGATTTGAAACACGCTGGCTTCTGGTCGAAGGCAGGCCAAACAAGTTTGAGATTTTCGACACTAAAACCCTGCCCATCGCCCAATATACCTATTTCCTGCCAGACAAAAACCACTGGAGGAATCCGAGGCTGCCGTTAGCGCGTTACCAATGGAATCCTGCCACACAAGAGTTTGATGAAATCACGTTAGAGTATTTTCTTTTTACAGAACAGAATCCAATGGCAGCGGTAGTTTTTGCAGAAGAAATTTTCCCCAAACTTCCTGCCTGGGAGCAATCTCCATATATCAGCCAATGGCATTTTCCACGTTTTTATTACCTGACGGCGCTTTCCTATGAACTGGTCGGAGACGAATCACGGGCTATTGAACTTTACTGGCAATTATGGCGCAAATTTCCCGATAGTCACTATGCGCGCATGGCGCAACTCAAACTGGAGCCAATTCCATAAGACAAAGACATCCGTAAGCACAAAACCGCCAGCGATGGCGGTTTTTTTCATTCTAACGCAGGAGTTGACAGTCACTTTGAAAGTGACTGTCAACTGTTTTATAACCTACTGAAACTGTATCTCCTCGATGCGCCAGTCTTCGCTGCCGAGCAGTTTTTTCAGGCGGTCGAGCATTTCGACGCAGATGCGGGTCGAGTCGTTGGGGAAGTCTATCAGGTGTCCGCGACCTTCTTCGGTCACATAAAACGAAAAGCGGTCTTTGCCGGGATGCGAAATCAGGATGCCGTAAACGTTTTTGATGCGCCGCCGGTCGCGGGTCTGGTCGCCGCTGGGGCGCAGGTAAACGGTGATGATGCGCGGCGGCAGGCCGTCATCCTGTAGTTCAACGATGGTCGGCGGCGGGGCAATCGGCCTTTGGGAGATTGGTTCCAGCACCGGCGGCGGGATGACAGGCGCGGAAGCCGCTTTGGATTTGGACGCGCTGCCGTACTGCTCAAGTGTCAGCATGTCGTCGAGCGGGGCGGCAGGAGCGGTCGGCGGCGGCGCGGCAGCCAGGGGCGTTTCGGGCAGGACGAAAT
>JAGXRB010000082.1 GCA_018336075.1 Bacteroidota bacterium | reverse complement strand
GGTCAACCAGCACCGGCGTGGCAGTCGGTACAGGTGTGGGGGTTTCTGTCGGCGGCAGGGTTGGGGTAAAGTTCATCACCTCCTGCGTCAGCGCAACAGCAATGGCAGCCTCGGTATTCACCGCCGCCATTGTGCTTTCGGCGCTCAATCGGGCGGCCTGCTGTCCGGGCAAAATCATCAGCGCGTAACCAGCCCCCAGGATAAGCGTACATAAAAGAATAACCCCAAGGATGATAGCGCCAATAATGAAGGTGCGATTACCCGATTCGCCTCCTTCTTCTCCATCGGGCAAATCATCATCTCCCTGCATGTCACCCCCCATGGCCGGTTCGTCATCAAACGGGGGAGTCTCTTCATCATCGTCAAAACTGAAAACATTAGACATGGTTCTTCTCCTTGCTTTATAAGGCTATTTTACACCAGTACCTCGAGATTTGAGCGCGGAACTAGAATTTCATCCCCGGCTTCGAGGCGCACACGCGCCGCCAACGCCCTGACTCCGTTTGCCAGTATCACCGGCTCATTGGGCAAACTCACCAGGCTGCCTTTGCCCGCCGGTTCAAGTATTGAAATAATGCGCACGGTTTGGCCAACCGCAAAAGTTTCCACTTCAGGCGGTTCTGGCGGCTCTTGTGTAAAGGGCAATGACAGGAAAACCTCGGGGCGCGATTCCATCTTGCGATGAAATTCAGCGTTGACGGCAATATCACGTTTGACGTTTGTGCTCAACAACTTGAACGCCGGCTGATTCATCGGGCGGCGTCCAAACCCGTCCGTTAACAAGATTGGGTATTGCGCTTGCAGGGCAATCGAAATTAATGCAGAAGACATGCTTGAAAGCACCAGTCCGCGAACGGGTAGTTCGGCCGCGGCTTTCAGCGTCTTGGGGTCAGAAACATGTCCGGCCAGGATGACCGAACCGCGCTGGCTGACATCCAGGCGTGAGGCATCGAGGCTGTCGTCGGGTTTTTCGAGCAGGCTGAGCAAGACTCCCGCGTCGATTTTTCCGTTTCCCCAAACGCCCTGAACAACAGCCCCCGAAGCGCGGATGACCGCGCCCAGGCCTTCAATCACCTCGATAACTGTCCCGGCCACACCGGCGCGCACCTCGATACTGGCGCGGCCTGTTTCCAAAACCAGCTTGCCCCCGGCCATGGCGGCCACGCGGCCATCTGCGGGAGAGCGCACTTCGCGGCCAAAAACGCCGCCGATTTCGGCAATTACTTCACCTTTGGCGATTTTTTGCCCGCGTTTTATTTTTACAATCGATTCGAGTTTTGCGCTTGGAACCTGTAATTGCTCGGCAACATCAACAATCACATGTTTGCGGCTAATCGAGGTTTCGGCTATCACATCAGACGGGGAAACCTTTTGCCCAACACGCACCACAACCCGCCCGGCATGGGGCAAAAGCCGCTTGCGAGTGATTGTTGCCAGGGGTAGGACGTAAAAAACCGGCGCATGCATCGTCAGGCTCCCATCTTGTTGTTCCACATAGTCAGCAGTTCGCGGCGGCGCTCCGCCTCGGAAGGCAGACGAATCGGGCGTCCGCGCGCGTCGATGACGACGCCCAGGGCGCTGCCGATAACTTCCACCTCACCAGCGCGGCCCGGCCCCAGGCCGACATCAGCGCGCTGCAACGGGCGCAACTGCAAGCGGGCTGTCTGTCCGCCCTCGAGCGGCAAGACCTGGAGCGCGCCCATCTTGACTTCAGTCTCGTTCTGGCTGCCGTCGCTGCGAATAATTTTTGCGCGCACAATCGGCGTGCCATAATTGACGTTGTTTATCACCGGGGCAATCACGGTGGCCAGGTAGGCCAGCGCGCCAGAGTCAATCACATGCACGGGCAGCAGACTGTTTTGCTCGGCAACCGCGCCCAACATGCCCAGCAGGTTGTTCTGGTCGATGGCCAGGGTGGTGATACCGGCTGGCTGCAAACCATCCAGGAGCATTAATAATTTTTGGCCTAGGGTGGGGGCTTCGGTCAGGACCGCGCCCGACGCCAGGATAGGCTGGACAGCCGGGAGCAGGCCTGAACGCGAACGGTGCCTGGCTGGGAGTTTGGCAACTGCCTGGTACGAGGCGTTTTGCAGCAGGTGTCGGGCGATGGTCTGCTCAATCACCAGTTCTTCAGATGATGTCGGGACAAAGACCGGGTAAAGCGATTTCTGGTAAATATAGTCACGCACAACTTCGCCGGGCAGGGCCAGGGGCAGCCAGCGGAGCAACTCGTCGAATTCGGTATGGGCCAACAATCCAGACAGCGGGTCGCCCATGCCATACTGGCTGAAGACATACGAATACAACTCATCACCAAAGGCCAGGGCCATCTTCAGGGCAGACGCGCCCAAATCGACCGACAGGACTCCCCGCCCGGTATTGAAGTAGCGCGACAGGAAGCGCACCATGCGTCCCTGGTTATAGACCGAGGGCAGGACGGCGCTGCCCGACAGGCTGCGCAAATCTTCCAGTTCGGGCATCTGGCGCTGGCGCAGGCCTATCATCAGGTCGGCCAACTCGCGCTGGGCCGGGACCAAATCTTCAACTTCCGCAACCGGGCGCACGTTCGGCGCAATTTTTATGTCAGAAACCAGGTTTTTCAGCGAGGCCCGCACCTGCTGGCTGATTTTCTGGTTGCCGGCAAACAACAAAGCCGGGCGTTTTTCCTGCGGCAAGAGATAGGAGGCCAGGCCCACCAGTTCCAGCATTTTTTGTATGGAAAGGGTCGCCCCGCCATCGGTGCCGCCCGCTACCAAAACCAGGTCCGGTTTGGACTTGAGAAACGCGTCCAACTGCTCGTTCTGGCTGCGGGTGTCATTGATGCTGATTGCATCCACAATTTGTGCGCCCGCGCTCAAGGCCAAGCTTTCGACGCTCTTTAGCGAGACATCTGGTAACAAACCTAGCAGCAGAACCCTGAACGTATCGCCCGCAGAGATGGTGGCGCACAGACTATCGACGCCGCCCTCGGCCCGGGACGGGACAATCAGCCCGCCGTTATCGTCTATCAATTGCTTATCGATAACCTGCTGCAAGGCTTCAATGGCGGCCTGCATCCCAAAAGCAATATTTTTGACCGGGGGAGCCAGGCTGGTGAGGGCCTGTCCCATGCCAATGAAGCGGTATTGCCCCTCGACCACGTCAAAATACGCGGCGCGGGTATTTACCGAACCAATATCGATTGCCAGCAGTGAATTCGACTCGACCAAGGAGACAGGCATAAGTTTTTAGGGAAAGAACGAAGCAAGGAAGTTGGCGATAAACTGCGCCCGGTCAACCAGCGCCGTCAGGGCTGCCGAAAGAACCCCGGCAAACAGCGCGCCAAACGTAATGGCCAGAAAAATTTCGCCGGTAAAAGTGATGATGCGCATGAAGAGCCCGCGCTTTCCAGATTTTGCCGCACTCTCGCGCACGCTAAACTGGAAATAAGCCAGGGTAAAAATTGTCCCGGCCAAAATCATGAAGCCCTCAACCCTCTTTTCCAGAATCACATCTGACTCTGTGAAGGCCGTCAAATCGAACATGGTAACCGAGGCCCAGGCTTGCGGCAGCAACGTGCCCATCAGTGCCCCGGCGATGGCCGCCGCCGCGCCAACCCCCACCAAAAAGGCCACAACCCAGCGCCCAAGCCAGTGATATTTCGACGACATTTTGGTCAGCAGGAAGAAACTCATCACAATCGGAATCAGCACCACCAGCCCCTGGGTCATGTCTCCCGAAACCAGCGGCGCAACCAGTTTATTGCCTATCACCTGCTGTAGGACAATCACTGTCACGTAACCGGCGGCAACCCCCACAAAGACATGGATTCCCACGCGGAATAGCGGATTATCGCCCACCACATAACTCAAAATCATGATGGTAAACAAGAAACCC
>JAGXRB010000081.1 GCA_018336075.1 Bacteroidota bacterium | reverse complement strand
AAGCCGGTCAATTCCATCCTGCTGCGGGCGCGGGTCAACGCCTGCCTCGAGAAGAAACGCCTGCGCGACGAGCAGCGCCGCCTGATTCGCACCTTTGCCGACAAAGACGTGGCCGACCAGTTGATCCGCGAGGGCTTTACCCTGGGCGGCAAACACACCGTCATCTCCTCCATGTTTTGCGACATCCGCAACTACACCACCATCACCGAATCCAACGACCCGCAAGACGTGATTGCCATGATTAACGACTACTACCTGCTCGTGATTGACACCATACAGGCGCATGGCGGCAACGCCAACCAGATGCAGGGCGACGGCCTGATGTCGTTCTTCGGCGCGCCGGTCTTTTATCCCGACCATGCCCAAAGGGCGGTCAAAAGCGCAATCGAAATCCAAAAGAAACTGGATACCTACAACCGTGAACAGGCCGAAAAAGGCAGGCTGCAAATCGATGTCGGATTTGGAATCGCCACCGGGCGCGTCGTGGCTGGCTACGCCGGGACGCAAACCCGCGCCACCTACCTGTGCGTGGGCGACCCGGTCAACCTCAGCACCCGGCTCGAAGCGCACACCAAAGTCGTCCATCGCAGCATCATCATCGACGAAGCCACCCGCCAGGAACTGGACGATTCGATTGCGCTCGAACCGCTGGGGGAAGAACTTTTCAAGGGAAAAACGATCCCGGTCAAAGTCTATTCGGTTTTTCCTGCGTAAAATTCCAGTTGTTGCGCAACGCCAGTTAATAAAGAAACATCCCCTGCGGCATAAACGCCACAGGGGATGCTTGCAATAATTTCGGATACAATTACCCTGCACCTGACAACTGGCGAGCAACCCGCACAGGATAAGAGTTACTTTTATGGGGTTTTTATTTGCAGCGGTGCTACAGGAGTGTAAGTTCTCGTAGCCTGAAGAGTCTTGGTGGGGCTCACAGTAGGAGATACAGTTGGGGTTATCCTGAAACTAATGGTAATAACAACATCAGAATTACAGGGCTGTATTGAACCTGCTACGGGTTCTTGAGCAATTACAATATCCGGTGCAAAATCTGAGCTAAGGCGATTAGTTCGAACTGGCCGTAACCCTAGCTCTAGAAGCATTTTTTCAGATTCTATGTAATTCATTCCTACAATGTTTGGTATTTTACAGGCAGCTATTTCTGTTCGGCCAGTTCCGCTGAATAATAGTAGTACTCCACTAATGATTGTGGCCGCTGATATGAGAAAAAGGCCACGAATAAACATATTTTCTGCCACAACCAGGGAATTTGCTTTTTTTGTTAAGATAGGCTCATTGAATTTTGCTTGGCTAATATAAAACAGGATTCGCTCTTGTGTAGTCCACTTTTGACCACTAATAAGTGAAACATATTGGTCTACGTTTGGTAAGGCAATACCTGCAATCCGTCTTACAATTACCGCCCAATAAACCGCGGTTATTAGGTGAATAATTCCTAATACATAAACAATGACTAATACTAAAGATGCGGGGATTGGAATATTCCATTGACCGTTCATCAAAGCTGGCAACACAGAAGCTATGCTAATAATGATGCTAAAACTTGACATATAAACCAGAGACTTGCTTTCTATAGAATCTCTGCGCTTATTTTCAGACTCATAAACAAGTTTGGCTAAATTTTCTAGTTCATCAGAAATATCTATGTTTTTTGCAAAACCCTTTTTTACGTTTGCTTGAATTTTCTTTAGCGTTTCTTTATAGATGCTTGCTGTTTTGTCAAGACTTCGCTGTGCAAAATTAGCCTCAAAGGGAGGCCAAAGCAGAAACAATATCTTTCTGAAAAATTTAACCATTATTGCTTCTCATCTGTCATGCAATATCATGTAATCACACAAGGCGGACGCAATTGGAATTTCATGAGGAAATTGAAGCCAGCCCCATTCCCCATTGGGATTAATTTCAAGAAAATAGTACTCGCCATTATATTGGACAATATCAATGGCTCCAAAAGCAAGATCGTTATCACTAACAAACTTTTTACAAAGAAATTCAATTTCTGCTGGCAGGGTACATGCAGAGAACTTGAGTTCTGATTTTTCAGTTCTCCAATCCACATTTAATTTATTTGTTTGTTCGATTTTTACCGGAAAAACTGTATCACCTATAACTGTCACTCGATAATCTATTTTAGGATTAAGGGATTGCTGATATATCGAAGGGCTAATTCTTATTTCTTCATCTGACATGGGGTCAGTATCTTTAATTTCATTTGTAAATACAAAGAAATCTTGCTCTGGCTCCTCGATCAAAGGGGAATAAAGGGCCTTGGCAACAAGTTTGCCTGCATTTTGTTGAGCAAAATGATGAACTTCTTTCGGATCGTTTGTAATAATTGTTTTAGGAATTTGAAATCCTAGGAGAGATGCTAAAAAAAGCTGCCTTGGTTTTGATTCCATCGCATCATTTGCATTTGGGTGATTAATCCATTTAACATTTGGAATAAGCTGAAGAGCTTCGAACCAAGAGAACCATTGGTCATTTACAAATTGCTGAATAGCAGGTGTTGGTTTTTGATCATGATTAAAATTATCATATGGTTTCCCCGGACGACGATACCATATAACTTTAACTGAATTTGTTATGTCCAAAATTTCTCCATTTTTGGACATCGAAATTGCAAAATCCGGCAATTTTATTTTGACGTGGCCCAAAACAAGATCTTCAGTATTGATTCTTAAGAATTTTCTATTTCGTTTTCTCAGTTCGGCAACGACAAAGTCAACCGTCAGATCCCATTTATTTGAGAGAATAAGAATCATAAACTGTGCTGTCTCCACATTAATCGATCTTTCTGATCTTCCCCTTTCTCAATATCACATTTTTTTGTAGTAGGAGGGTCTTGAGGCCCATCGCTCAATTTATACGCATCGATAACAAGAAGGCGTTCTGGAGAGCCTAGCCACCTTACCATATCTACGTTTTCGTCATATAAATAATCAGGATTTTTTGGGATCCGATTAGGAGCTAAACATGGTTTAGCATAACGAATTACCTAAATTTCGCCCGAAATAGTGGCGAGATGAATTGCTGAACCTTTACAAAAAAGGTGGTGAAGAGACAAACTATAGAGAATTAGCCAAATTCGAATAGGAGCCTCTTCACCATGAACAAGTGTAACATTCCAGAGAAAATTCGTGAACAAATTACGGCGAAAGCCGGCCTTGTTGGCTTGGGCATCAAGGTCAGGCAATTGGGCATCTTGAAACCAGTAGAAGATGAAGTCAA
>JAGXRB010000080.1 GCA_018336075.1 Bacteroidota bacterium | reverse complement strand
TCCAGGTATTTACAAATCTACATCGACACTTTTAATCCAATCAGGTGACCTTACCCTTGATGCTCAGGGTGACGAGAATGCAGTCTGGATCTTCCAGATAGCTTCAGGTTTCACAACTGTTGGCGGTGCCGGCGGGAATGTAATTTTAAGTGGAGGCGCACAGGCAAAGAATATATTCTGGCAGACAGGTACCTCAGCAACTGTTGGCGACAATACAAGTTTTAAAGGAAACATACTTGCACTGACATCAATCACAATGAACTCAGGAGCTGTTGCACAAGGCAGAATGCTTTGTATCAACGGAGCCATTGTTCTGACAAACACAAACATTATTAATAAACCATAATTCTGAAATACGATGAAAAGTATAATAAACTTTAGTAAGGGATCGCGCACAGCGCGGTCCCCTTTTACCCGGATGATTATAAGTACTGTTTTCAGCGCTTTGGTTCTTGCAGGTATTCATATGCCACTTAAGGCCCAGGAAAAACAATTCACCCAACCATCATGGTGGTTTGGAATGGCAGCTGGTGCAAACTTCAATTTCCATAGTGGCAGTACCCAGCATCTGAATGCTGATCTGACAACACTTTCAGCCTTTCATGATGGCACTGGAACAGGCTTTTACGTGGCGCCACTTATTGAGTTCTATCGCCCTGACTCAAGGTTAGGATTGATGTTTCAATTTGGATATGACAACAGAAAAGGAAAATTTGAAGAGGTTTTGACTCCTTGTAATTGTCCATCAGATTTGTCAACAGAACTTAGTTACCTGTCTTTCGAGCCAAGCATACGCTTTGCGCCATTTAAAGGTTCATTTTACTTGTACGCCGGCCCTCGGTTTGCATTTAATCTTAACAAGGAATTTGCTTACCAACTTGGTGTAAATCCATTATATCCAGAGCAGATAAAGCCTCCCAGAGAAATGGGTGACTTTAGTGAAATAAAGGAAATGTTGGTTTCGATGCAAATTGGTGCCGGATTCGACATCCCGCTTACATCAGATGCAAACAAAGGACAGGCAATTCTATCTCCTTTTGTTTCATTTCATCCGTATTTCGGTCAACCCCGAACGATTGAAACATGGAACATTACAACAGTACGCTTAGGAGCTACACTTAAACTCGGCAATGGAAAAAAGAATCCGTTATATGTGAATCAAAGTATGGAATCCATTGGCCAAGACCCTGTTGTATTGTTTACCGTTGATTCACCTGAGAACATTGCTACAAGCCGCAGAGTGCGTGAAACATTCCCGCTGCGTAATTACATCTTTTTTGATCTTGGATCAACAGCTATTCCTGACAGGTATGTTTTACTGAACAAGGATCAGGTTAAAGATTTTAAGGAAGATCAGCTGGAAACATTTAAACCAAAAACGCTTTCGGGCAGATCCGATCGCGAAATGACAATCTACTATAATATCCTCAATATCCTGGGTGACCGCATGGGAAAAAACCCATCCTCTGCAATCAAACTTGTAGGTTCTTCAGAGAAAGGCCCAGAGGATGGCAAATTATTGTCGAATTCAGTGAAAGAATATCTGGTTGACATTTTCGGAATTAACCCCTCAAGAATTGCTGTTGAAGGGCGTGAAAAACCAAAAATTCCATCGGAACAAACGGGAGGAACAAGCGAACTTGTGCTATTAGGTCAAGATGACCGCCGGGTATCTGTTGAGAGTGCTAACCCAGCTATGCTGATGGAATTCCATACAGGACCTGATGCGCCCCTTAAACCAGTAGAATCATTTGGGTTTCAAGTAGCCCCGCCTGACAGCTATGTTACTTTTAACGTACATGGTGCCAAAGAAGCGCTTTCTTCATGGAAACTCGAACTGGCGGATGAAAAAAACAATGTTCAACACTTTGGCCCTTATACAAATGAAACGGTTAGTATTCCGGGCAAAAGCATTCTGGGAGTAAGAGAAAGTGGCAATTATAAAGCCACCATGATCGGTCAGACAAAGAGTGGCAAAACGATTAAGAAAACCATTCCGGTTCACATGAAACTATGGACACCGGCTGAAAGTGAAGAAGGTACGAGATTCAGTGTACTTTATGAATTCAACGATTCAAAATCCATTACACTTTATGAAAAGTACCTTACCGAAGTAGTAGCTCCAAAGATTCCTGCAAACGGAAAAGTAATCATTCATGGTTACACTGACATTATCGGCGATAAGGAACATAACCTAAACCTTTCGTTGGCCCGCGCCAATGACGTAAAATCAATTCTTGAAAAGGCATTGGTAAACACAGGGCGCAAAGGTGTTAAGTTCACAGTTCGTGGCTATGGTGAAAATGAAGCATTTTCTCCTTTTAACAACAACCTTCCTGAGGAACGCTTTTACAACCGATCGGTCGTAATTGACATTATTCCAAGCAAGTAAATCTCAGTAAAAAGGTTTATCTCTTCAAAAATGATCACCAAAAACCATCTCAGAAAAATTCATCTGAGATGGTTTTTTTATTGAATTGTCAGCACATATCACGAAATAGCATTCAAGCATTCAAACTAAAAATGTGTGAATCATGTAACTTAATTTAGCGATTGTGTAATGAGTTTTCCTCCATTTATGATCAATTTTGCATTATAATTAATTGATTAAATAACGCTTAAATCAAAAAATCATGAGCAATCTGTTATACGTAATCGCCATCATTTTAATCATTGGCTGGGCACTGGGCTTTTTTGCCTACAGCGCAGGGGGAATAATTCACATTTTACTTGTGATAGCAATTGTTGCCATTTTGCTTAGGTTAATTGGCGGAAGAAGAATTTTCTAAATAAAATAAATAACGAAACAATGAAAAGTTTAAAAATTACAGGAAAAATTATTGGAGCTTCTTTGGCAGGAGCTCTGGCAGGTGCTGCACTCGGCGTATTGTTTGCTCCCGCAAAAGGAAGTAAAACCCGTAGCAAAATCACCAGTGGTGCTAATGACATGGCAAAAGACTTAAAGAAAAAGGTCCGCAACGAAGTGAAAGCCCTTAGAAAAAAAGCTAAGGAAGTAAAGGTTGTTGCTGATAATAAAATTGATGAAGTTGTCGATTCTGTCATTAAAAAGGCAGAGTCAATGAAGCATAATAACTAAAGAAAGTATTTTTCGTTGGTCACACTCATGCCATAAGACAATAGTTACATGTGTCATGGGTGTTGACTGGCTGAAAATATGTTTTCATTCAAAATCAGCTTAACCAAGGCAATAATAATTTCAACAGACAGCAAAATTCAATGGTACAATTTGAGAAAATAGAAACGCTTTCTGAGGATTTGAAGATTTACCTCAATACCAATATTAAATTGGTAAAACAGGAATTTACAGCCAAATATTCAGTAATACTTTCCGACCTGATCAGCTATGTGTTGATCGGATTGGCAGGATTGTTCTTTCTTCTCTTTTTAAGCCTCATGGCAGGTTTTTACCTGTCTGAACTTTTGGATAGTACCTTTCTGGGTTTTGCTATTGTTGCCGGGTTCTATTTACTGATCAGTGTCATTTTATATCTGATCAGGGACAAATGGTTAAAGAAACCAATTCGTGACAAAATTATCAGAAAATCATTCAAAAAGAAATGATAACTCAATCCACGTATACTGCTGAGATTACAGATTATGCCAGCCTGGAAGAAAGCATCAGGCAACTGAAAGTGCAAAAACTGGATCAGGAAGCAATGCTCAAATCAGAACTAACAGCGCTTGTTAATTCTGTGAGTCCCGCAAAGATTGTGAAAGATTCCTTACATAATCTGGTCTCTGATAACGGAGTCCAAACTGACTTTGTAAAAATGGGCTTAAACCTGGGTGTTGATCTCATTACTGCACGGCTTTTTGGCCGATACCACAGCATTCCTGTTTTTCTTGGAATGAAAGTGGTAGAGAAAGTAGCAGGGTTTCTTCTGAAAAGAAGACTATCAAAAAGCAAGGCTGCAACCATTAAGTTGCTGACTCCGGGTTCAGTATCAATGAGTGAAGACGAAAATATGATCAGCTGATTTAAACCGCATCACCATTATCAACTATAAAATTCAAATCAAAAATCAAAAAATCTTTTAAAAAATGAAAAAATTACTACTTCTAATTACATTGGCCCTTTTCACGGGCTTTGCATACAGTCAGAGTCCGTTACCTTTAGGAAAATCACAAATCAATTTTGGTGTGGGACTCTCAGGTTGGGGCGTACCTTTCTATTTCGGATTCGATTACAGCGCCCATAAAGATATCACTGTAGGAGGTGAATTGTCTTACCGCGCTTATAATGAAAACTGGAATAGTAATCGCTATCACCACAATATCATTGGTTTATCAGCAAATGTCAACTATCATTTTAACAACATCCTTCAGATTCCACGTCAATGGGATTTTTATGCAGGGCTGAACCTGGGATTTTTCGTCTGGAACTCACCTGAATTATATGGTGGCGACAATCGTACCCGCGTTGGTTTGGGAGGTCAGATCGGTGGAAGATACTATTTCAACGACCGCGTTGGAGTAAATCTTGA
>JAGXRB010000079.1 GCA_018336075.1 Bacteroidota bacterium | reverse complement strand
TTGCCGGCGGTAATTGTGCCGTTTGGAGTTGTGATTGGTTTTAAAGCTGCAAGTTTTTCGAGAGAAGTCAATCGTGGATGCTCATCAATATCAACAACAACAGGATCGCCTTTCCGCTGAGGCAATATCACCGGAATAATCTCCTGTGCAAGCTTTCCGTTTTTCTGGGCTTCATCGGCCTTTTTCTGACTCCAGAATGCAAACTTATCCTGATCTTCACGGCTGATGTGATAGTCCTGCGCAATATTTTCAGCAGTTTCTATCATAGAATCACTGCCGTATTTCTTTTCAAGATTTTTATTAATAAAGCGCCATCCGATTGTGGTATCATACATTTTCATGGATCTCGAAAAGGCTTCGGCAGCTTTTTCAATCACCATCGGCGCGCGCGACATACTTTCAACGCCGCCTGCGATAATCAACTCAGCCTCTCCTGCTTTGATGGCCCGCGCTGCAGTTCCAACGGCATCCATGCCCGAACCACACAATCTGTTGATTGTAGAACCGGAAACTGTTTCAGAATAACCTGCCAGCAACAACGCCATCCGCGCCACATTGCGGTTGTCTTCTCCGGCCTGATTCGCACAGCCAAATATTACATCGTTCACTTCGTTCCAGTCAATATGGGGATTTCTTTCCATCAATGACCGGAGTACTATCGCAGCAAGATCGTCAGGCCTGACAGAAGAAAGGGCGCCGCCATAGCGTCCGATCGGGGTTCTGATTGCATCGCAGATATATACCTCTCTCATAAAATTTCCTTTGTTATGAATTTTGTAAACTATCGATTTTTGGTTTCATGATTTTGAATGCCCTCAACAATGCTTCAGAAAGCTTATCGACTTCCAATTGTGTTAATGCAGTTGAAAACATGCAGGCAAAGGTATTTATCATGAGCAGATTTTCGTTGAAGTATACATAATCGAGCAGTTCTTCAATGACTTTTGCAGCTTCTTTAGTCTGATAGGCCTCTCTGTAGGTTGTCGGTGGAGTTTTTGTGAGGTGAATCCTGAACATTGAGCCTGCTCCGGTAATCGAAACTGGGACATCTGCAATTTTCACCGCTTCTTCGATCTGACTGATGGCTTTGTCTGTGAGTGCATTAAGTTTCAAAACCGCATCCTTGTCAAATAATTTCATTGCCACATAACCGGCTGTCATCGTGATAGGATTGGCAGAGAATGTGCCTGAGTGCGGAAACAAAACTTTAGTTGAACGTGGATCTAAAACTTGCATTACATCTGACCGGCCGGTCAAAGCACCAACTGGAAATCCGCCGCCAATAATTTTGCCTAAGGCTGTGAGATCCGGTCTTACAGTATAGTTTTCCTGTGCTCCACTGTAGTTTACCCTGAAAGTCACTACTTCATCAAAAACAAGTAAAGCTCCGTTTCTGCGTGTCCACTGATAAACAGCCTCAATAAATTCATTTGTTCCCTTCAGCAGTCCAACCCTGTGCGGAACCGGATCGATGATCACGCAAGCAATCTGATCCGCTTGCTGATCCAGGATAGCCAATGTCCGTTCGATGTCATTGAAAGGAAATATGATCACATCATTCAACACGCCTTGCGGGGTTCCATTGGCCAGCGCAACGCTGTTGGGCTTGTTGATATCGCCCCAGTTGGTTGGATTGGCTGTCTGACTTACTTCTGCAAAGTCGTATGTGCCATGATAGGCTCCTTCGGCTTTGGCAATTTTTGGTCTTCCGGTGAAGGCTCTTGAAGCTTTTATCATTGCCATGACAGCCTCTGTTCCGGAGTTTACGAAACGTATTTTGTCTAAACCCGGCGCTCTTTCACATAAAAGCTGTGCAAATGCAACCTCAATTTCAGAGGCAAGGGTGTAGGCAGTTCCTTTGTGCAGTTGTTCGACTACTGCCTGAACGATGGCAGGATGGGCATGTCCATGAATCAACGCTGCCATATTGTTGGCAAAATCAATTCGACTGACTCCTTCTATATCAGTTATATAGCATCCGGAAGCTGTTCCCGCATAGTGTGGGTAAGGCTTTCTGAAAACAGTGTTTCTGCTGACACCTCCGGGCAAAACCTCGCATGCCTGTTTATAAATTTCTTCACTGCTTTTTGTGTGTAACATACAGCTATGTTGTTTAAAAAGTTCTTTACGAATGTGAAATTATTTGATTAATTGTTCTTATCCGGATAGATAAAAAGCTCAGCTTCAGTCATTTTTTGCAGGTATTCCAAAGTGACTTCAGGCGCAAGTTCTCTGACATAAAGTTTTCTGTCAACAACATCCAGAATGGCAAGATTTGAATAGATTCTGTTCACCACATTTTTGCCCGTGAGCGGGTAAGTGCATTGGTGAACTATCTTGGCCTCGCCCGTTTTTGTGGTGTGCTGCATGATCACATAAATTGTTTTCACGCCTGCTACAAGGTCCATTGCGCCACCAACAGCCGGAATTGCTCCGGGTTCGCCGGTAGACCAGTTTGCCAGATCACCTTCTTCAGAAACTTGCAAAGCACCAAGCACACAGACGTCAATATGACCACCACGGATCATCGTAAAACTATCGGCATGGTGAAAGTAACATGCACCGGGAATGGCCGTCACACATTTCTTTCCTGCATTTATCAGCTCAGGGTCTTCACATCCGGGCGCAGGCACTTTACCCATTCCAAGAAGGCCGTTTTCTGTGTGATAAATCACCTCCCTGCCTTCGGGAATGAAGCCTGCAACCATTTCCGGTATTCCAATACCAAGATTCACGTAGGAACCATCCTGTATGTCCATCGCTACTTTTTGCGCCATCTGACTGTTACTCCAGCCGGCAATATTTGTTTCTGCTACCATGGATACCTCCTGTTGTCTGCAATAAGTTTTGATTCCTCTTCGGGATTGGCCACCTCAACGAGTTTTTTAACAAAAATACCCGGCGTAACAACACATTCAGGATCTATTTCTCCGGGTTGAAGAATTTGCTTTGTTTGAACGATCGTTGTTTTTGCAGCGGTACACATAATCGGTCCAAAGTTTCTTGCCGTTTTGTTGTAAATCAGGTTTCCATATCTGTCAGCAGCCTTGCATTTCACCAGTGCAAAATCGGCTTTGATGCCATACTCCAGCACATATGTCTGACCAT
>JAGXRB010000078.1 GCA_018336075.1 Bacteroidota bacterium | reverse complement strand
GTACAGTTGCATTCCACTTAATTTTGGGGAGTCGTCCAATGGCAAGACGGCAGACTCTGGATCTGCTTATAGGGGTTCGAATCCTCTCTCCCCAGTAAATATATTATTCAGAGCAAAGGCAGAGATTATTTTTTAATATTCACTAATCCCTTTTCATTATTTCTTGTGTTTATTGGTCCCATCGTCTAGAGGCCTAGGACATAGCCCTCTCAAGGCTAAGACACGGGTTCGAATCCCGTTGGGACTACCAAAATTTATCAGCTTTTTAATTCGACCATAACCTGCAATTACTTATGCACTCATTAGCAACTGCCATTTGCCTATCAATCTAAAATATAATCGTATAGATACTCGCTTATCATTGTTCTACTATAGGCTTCTATCCTATAGGAAGGCGTCCGGCAAACAATGTGGAGTCTGTTTATAAAGTCATTTTCTGCGTCATTGACCCGAAAATACCCCCCTCAACCCTTTTATTAAGGTGGAATAAAGAAAGATTTCGGATCTGTTTGCCGTACCATCGGCACAAGCAAGCCGGAATGACAAAAAAGCAATAATTTATAAACAGACTCTACATAATATATTGTCTTGTCATTTTTCAAATCTATTGTATAACAATCAAATCTGTCGTTTTATTAAAAGCTGTTATGATATAATTTTCAATAACTATAGAGGGTATTTTTGATAAAAGTTTTGATCAATAATCTCAAGCCAGGAATGAAGCTGGCGCAACCGGTGCAGAACGAAAGTGGAATGGTTATTCTTCCCGAAGGCACTGACCTTACTTTGCCTGTTATAGAGAGGCTCTGTGCTATGAACATCGCTTCTATTATGATAGAGGGCAAGATGGTTCCAGATAAACCTAAAGAAGTAGTTCTGAAGGAAATAGATGCAAGATTTGAAAAAACAATAAATGAAAAACATATGAGCATGTTAAAGTCCATATTAATTGAACACGTTATTGATTTATATAAATAATTATGCCAATGGATATAAAAACGATACATCACGAAATACAGAAGATTGATACTCTTCCTACAATTCCAAAAACCTTTAGAAAAATGCTTTCTATTCTGGAAAATTCTAAGGCGTCTCTTTCTGAAATCGGCAGTTATGTCTCAAATGATCCTGTTCTGACATCAAGGGTTTTGAAAATCGTTAATTCTGCCGTTTACGGATTTCCCGGCAGGATATCGTCTATAAATCAGGCTATGCTGCTTCTCGGATTGAATGTTGTCAGAGGTTTGCTTCTTGGCATCTCCGTTTATGAGGCAATGGAAAAAACCATGGCAGGTCTCTGGGACCACTCATTGGGAACCGCTGTTGCTTCCAGAATTATCGCTAAAAAGAAGAACATTGAAGAACCCGAAGAAGTTGCAGTTGCCGCCTTGCTGCATGATATAGGCAAGGTTATATTGAGCCTTAAATTCTCTTCAGAATACCAAAGTGCTATGGATATTGCTGCACAAGAAAAGACTTTTATTTTTAATGCAGAAGAACATATTTTTGGCGTTACTCACGCAAAGGCAGGTGCATGGATTGCTGCAAAATGGAATTTCCCGAACAATCTCATTGAAATAATCGAATATCATAACAAACCTGAATTTTCCAGAAGCGTTCCTTTGCACACTGCGATTGTTCATTTTGCTGATATTCTTGTCAGGGCAAGGGGGATTGGCTTTGCAGGCGATAATTTTGTCCCTCATATTAATCCATTGGCATGGGAGAGGCTGAATCTTTCAGAAGCTGAAATTAAGGAAGTTTTCAAGCAATTGGAAGATGCGTTATACGAAACAGAGAGGCTTTTGCATTCAGATGGATAAGACTATTTTTGCAATAACAAAAAATCCCGCTATAAGCTCTCTAATTGAAACAAAATTTGAGAATAAATACAAAATTGGAGTATTTAAAGACATTCACTCCGCACTTGACAATATTTATAGCTTCCCGCCGAATATTCTGATTGCTGATATAAGTCATAATAATGATTTAATGGTCAGGATTATCAACGACCTGAAAAGGGATTTCATTTTTGGGCAAATATCAATTCTATCTATTATACCCGATGATTTTTTAATATCTTCATGGAAAGATTTCCTTGTCGATGATTATATAAGATATTCCGATATACACGAAGAGATTGATATGAGAGTTGAATTAGCTATAGTCAGGGACGTGAGGTTAGTCGAGGTTAATCCACTTACACGACTGCCTGGCAATATAGCAATAACAAGAGAAATAACCCGCAGAATTCAAAGCAACGACCTTTTCAGTATCGCTTATGCCGACCTCGATTTTTTCAAGCCCTTTAATGACAGATATGGCTTCAGCCGTGGAGATGAAGTAATAAGGATGCTTGGAAGGCTTATTTTTAACATTGTCAGGGAAAACCAGCCGACTAACAGTTTTGTCGGACATATAGGTGGAGATGATTTTATTTATATTATGCATATTGACCTTATAGAGAGCACATCGAAACAAATCATAGAGTATTATGACAAAATAATACCCGTTTTCTACGATTATGCTGACAAACAAAAAGGATATATCGAGTCTCTTGACAGGGATGGAACAAAAAAAACCTTTCCCTTAATGTGCCTTTCGATCGGGATTATCAACAATAGATATAGAAAATTTTCGCACTATGGAGAGGTTGCAGAGGTTTTGGCTGAAATGAAAAAATATGCTAAATCCGTAAAATGCAGTTATTTTATAGTTGACAGGAGGAAATAAATACCGTTCACCTCCCGTTTAGCTGAAAATGAGCAAATAAAACATCGGGCATCACAAAGCTGTAGTTTTAACCCAAATACTTTTGTCCACTGCCTGCACAAGACCTTTTCCATACTTAATCCGGTCATCTCTTTGGCGGCTTTGTTAAAAAAGGGATATTACCATCTTTGTCAACCCTTCAGGCGTGGTTTTAGAGATGCTTTTCAAAAAATCCATATTTTGCTATATCTCCATTGTTAAGATTAATTAACATAACTGTTAAGTATGTTAACATTATTAAGGCATTTTTAT
Organism: Bacteroidota bacterium; assembly: GCA_018336075.1. Lineage (GTDB taxonomy): Bacteria > Bacteroidota > Bacteroidia > Bacteroidales > F082 > JALNZU01. Next base: position 253 of record JAGXRB010000078.1, on the reverse strand, counting down.
AAAATATACTTAATAGCTATAAATTCTTCCTTCCATATCGCGGTTGGAATAAGCAATACATTAGGTTGCAGGAGCAAACTAAATTTATCAAATTTTTAATGGCATGATATTTGCACAGTTCAATCAATCAAGTAAATATTTAATATCATTTAAATATAAAGCGGCATTAGCTGCTTAATTCAAATTAGGAGGTTAGACATGGAAAGGATATTCAGAAGGTTAACAGTTGGATTGGCTGTTGCCTTATTCCTTT
>JAGXRB010000077.1 GCA_018336075.1 Bacteroidota bacterium | reverse complement strand
CCATATTTATTGACAAACATGGGGAATATTTTATTTAGCATAATACCTGTGCAGAGGATACCCAGAGTATGCGCAGAAGGATACCCCCCACCATATAGCACAGCGCGGGAATAACAAAGAGAAAACCTTTTTCAGCGATGAAGACAAGCGGTATTATCTTGATACCCTTCAGCGATACAAAGACAAATACAAATTAAAGAAAGACAAGTAATATCTGGGAAGTGTCCCTCATATATTTGCAAAGACCTCTCTTAGATAAACCTGTGTTCTGTTGATGAGTCCAACGGATACAACGCGGCTCTTGATAATTTCATTAGCCCCATTAATTGATACGCAGATAAAATGCTCCTGCTTACGGTCAGCATAATTTTGAATTAACGGAAGTACATCAGCAGGAAAAGAGATTTTTAAACCTTCAGGACGAATTCTACGGCGTGCAAATTCAAGGGCTGCAACTATTAGTATTGCCTTTGCCACTCCCATGCCTTCAATTTTCTTAAGAGCTTCAATATCAGGTTTATCGTTGCTGTTATCAAGCGCTTTCAATACGCTATCAGCCACACTCATCACGTCATGTCCTTCAATGCCTCTGCCGAGAAGGATTGCAATTAATTCAATATCGGATAAAGCTTCAGCGCCTTTTTGCTGGAGTTTTTCGCGTGGACGGTCTGATGCGGGGAGGTCTTTAATCCTTTTCATCTAAGATGAAGTTGCGCATTCTCCGCTAATTCCATTGCAACTAATTTTTGTTCTGATTTTTCTATTGGCCATCCAGTGATATTTGCATGTCTTAGTGGGGTGTTGTCCGGGACTATTTTTAATTTGTTGCTTAAAATATGGAATGCTAAAATATCTGCCCGTCCTAATAGTGGCTGACTACGCTTTTGAGCCACTTCATGGTCACCGATTCCCCATATTTCATTGTCAAGCAGGTTTGAAATACGAAATACCGATGTTTCGCCATTAGGCGCAGGCATGAAAACTATGTATTTAACTCGTCCATGTGAGACGCTAAAATTATTTGAATGAAGAATATAGCGAGTTAGATTCTCTTCTGGATCAACGCGATCTAAATTCAACTCTGTCATCTTATGTATATAGGCGGCGAAGATTCTCAATAATTTTTGATGGGATTGAATCACTAAAATATTCTGTCCCGTGAGTTTTATTGCTCCCAAATATTCCGGCATATGTAATCATACCTTTCCCATTGAAACTAATTGCAAAAATCATTTTCTTATCTTTATACCATTCCAATCCTATCTCGCCGGATGGTTCAGCCAAAATTTGAGGAATAGGGAATGAAGAAGGGAGCAATTGAATAAAGTCTAACGCCTCAGAAATAGAGTCTTTTGACACTGGATTTGCTCCATAACCATCCCAATTGGGCTGAGAACAGTCTTTATAAAATTCTAAAAGCGATTCAGTTGCTTCTTCAACTGGACGACCAATTGTTATAGTGGTTTTCCATATTTCTTTTTTACTAAATTCCTTATTGAGCGGAAAATAAAAAGTGGGGCAATCAACACACTGAACTGCTACACTCATAAAAATACCTCCTTTGTTTTTTCAGTAATACTCTCAAAGAATATTTTATTTTTAAAATGCCGTAATTTTTCAAGAGTATCCCATGCATCTTTTTCATTTATGCCTTCAGATTTTTGTTTAAATACATCAATATCTAATATTATAGGAATAAAATTTGGATTTACAACTTGTTCCAATGCTTGTGTGATTATAGCTGCTGCATCTATTTCTGGTTCATGTATAACAATACGTGTCAGAAAACTACTTACCCCTTGAGGCAAACCTTCCGGGACAATTGGCGCTGCAGTTAAATACTCGCTAAAATCCTTACCGGAAAGAGGGATTTCCATTTTGTTGATATATCTCAAAGCCACTTTTGTAATCTCAGGAGAAGTAACCTCTCTATAAATCTGCCATAATTTATGCGCCTCATCCCGAAGACTTTCCCATGTTTCATATGGTTTTAATCTGCTAAAAGTAAAACCATCCAACCTTGCCTGAAATATCTGTTTCTGGTCAGCAGAAGTAAATATATAACCATCTATTGATTCTGTCCCTAAGGAAACAGGCGGTTCACCTTTTTTAAACTCAAACTTACCTTCCCATTTGTGACGCGCTTTCTTATCAGCATATTGACCTGATATTGAATTATATATTGATTCTAATTGTTCAACACTCAAATCGTCCCTGACTTTAACTCGGAAGTCAATAAGGGCTTCAATAATAGGCGCTTTTTCTAAATGAGTATATTTAGCCATAAGTAATCCTTTTATATTTTAAACTATCATATCAAAAAAACAAGACCTTTATTCATCAAGTCAATAAATCTACTGCTTTTTCTTAGCCTTCCTTTTTAATTCTTGTTTTGCCCTCTCCACCTTTATCTTTTCCAGCAACACCGATGCCGGTTCATCCTTCGGGTCTTGAGGCACAAGCTCGCCGCGGAAGGCATTAGCAATGATGGATTGAGTGAGTTTATCCACAAAAGTCTTTGCCTTCTTATACCGAGCCTCAATCTCGTCCGCTTTTTTGAAAAGCATCTCTACCCGCCGGACGATTTCTTGTTATTCGGGAAGAGGGGGGGATGAAAAGGTAACTCACGAACTCTTTGACAATTTAATGCTTGAGGGCATGAACCACTGCCAACTTGTCTTGTGATCTCATACTGTAATTGAAACCATATGCCATAAATTTTGGCCAGAAAATCCTTTCCAGTATCTTTCTGTTAATTCTCCAGCCAGTGATTGGATTATCTGTTTCCCATATTCAGCCCTATCTGATTTTATTATTTCCTTTTTAATGTTCTTGCCGATATTCCAATAAGAATAACCATCTCCTGATTGATGGTAGCAGCAACCTTTTTCCTTGCCTGTTCAATAAGATGCGAGATTCTATAAAAAATATCTTTGCCTTTTTCAATCTTAGCCATCTATTTCTATTGTCCTCCCGCCTCATCCCGCTCTAAACGAGCCTTCGGCCAGCCTGTCTTCCGCAGGCCAGTTGGATCTGAACTCTATGTTTTGCGATTTAAGCGATTTTAAAGGCATATTTCATGTTCTTACAACCTATAAATTGTATATTCTTCTTAAAATGGATTTGATGGTTTCCGGCTCTGGTCCAGCCAAAGCGCCCAATTTTCTGATGACATATTTCTTATCTATTGTCGCCTGTTTACCAAGCCTGATATACGATTCTACAAGAAGACCGGAATTCTTCCACTCAATGATTTTATAATCGGCATCAGTTGCATATTCTTGTGCGGTTATTCTTGCAACGAGAATATCTTGATCGCCTGAATCATAGAGAACAATGGCGGGTCTTTTAGAAACTCCTTGCAAATCGGTATATGGGAAGCCTATAAGAACAATATCGCCGAAGTTATAGGTTGTCATAAATGGCATCCTTTTCATCATAGCGGCTCATGAATTCAGCCACAGTAAAATTGCGCCATGCCTCCTCATCATCCTCCAAAAGCAGCATAACCCGTATCTTTGATTCTCCGGTCAGAATATTCTTGATTTTTTCAGGCACCGACAAATGCCCATCCGGCAATAACTCTGCCATATATTCATAAGCTCTCATATTTTGACTCCTTTAAAATCTCTGTTTACATTTTACCAATATCCGAAGCGCGATTTCAGCTTATAATTCCCTACTGCCTCATCCCGCTCTAAACGAGCCTTTGGCCAGTGCGAAGCATCTTGTAGATTGGATTTAAATTTCGCATTTTGTGATTCAACTGATTTTAAAGGCATATTTCATTTCCCTTTTCTCATTGGCCCCTTTGCCCTTTTTCTCCTGCTGTTGTCATCTTTCTCGTCCTGTAAATCCTCCTTGCCTCATGCTGCAAGTTTATCAATATATTTATCACGTTTGCTCCATGCTATTGGTTCTATTTCATAGGCATTCAAGGCATGCACTGTATCAGGCGAAATCTCCTTGTCCTGATCGTTCAGCACGGCTATGGCAACAGCATTTTCCGACCTTACTTTTCTGGCATCATCCCATGAAAAAATCATAGCTGAGACATTGTTTTTTGTCGGATTGTTGATAGTTCTTAATACTCTTTCAGGCTCTTTCTTTGAAGGTGGAATTACAAAATCAAAATGATGATTGAAACCGCTCTTGCCGATAAAATTAATATCCTTTGTAAACCTAATATCATGTAGCAATAGGAATTTTTCTACATCCTCCTTGAAAAAGCTTGAAACTTTTGGAGGGGCTAAAACAAAAAGGTCATTTATCGCAAGCATCGCTTGCAAGAGATTATGTTTTTTTTGTGCAAAATTGTCAGGCCGGGCTTCCACCTCAAGGCTGTCTCCTCTAAGATTTACTCCAAATCCATTCAAAATAGCCTTGAGTTCATTCTTCCTGCGTTCGGTATTGAATTCCATCCCGCTCATCTCTAAATCACGGATTGTATA
>JAGXRB010000076.1 GCA_018336075.1 Bacteroidota bacterium | reverse complement strand
GGCGGGTGCGGCTGACCAGGTCGGTGATGTAGCGTTTGACCGCCGGGGAGATGAAAATCTCACGCACGGCTTCGGCAGCCTGGATGACTTCCTCGGCGCTGATGACCGCTTCGACGCTCTCGATGGGATGGCGCAGCTGCTGGTTTTCGAGAATGCGAATCTCATCAGCCTGGCTGGGGTAGCCCAACCGCAGGCGCAGCAGGAAGCGGTCGAGCTGGGCTTCGGGCAGCGGGAAAGTGCCTTCGTATTCGATAGGGTTCTGGGTGGCCAGCACCATGAACGGGCGCGGCAGGGGATGGGTCTGTCCGTCCACCGTTACCTGGCGCTCTTCCATGGCCTCGAGCAGGGCGGCCTGGGTCTTGGGCGTGGCGCGGTTGATTTCGTCGGCCAGCACGATTTGCCCGAAAAGCGGCCCGGGGCGGAACTCGAATTTGCGGTTTTCCTGGTTAAAAATGGAAGTGCCGGTCACATCGGAAGGCAGCATGTCGGGGGTGAATTGCAGGCGGTTGAAGTCGCAGCCGAGCGATTTCGCCAGGGTGCGCGCCAACACCGTCTTGCCGACGCCGGGCACATCCTCGATGAGCACGTGTCCCTGGCAGAGCAGGCCAATCGAAATCAGGTCGAGGGCGTTGCGCTTGCCAATGATGACGGTTTCGAGGTTTGCAAATAATTTCTCGCCAAAGGCTTTGATGTCGGTCATGGGAAATCCTTTTGGGATGGAAGGGTACCCTGATTGTACGTGAGAATTGGATGAGGGGCAAGCAAAATTCAGGAGGCTGATGGTATAATCCCGCGCACGCCCCAGTAGCTCAATGGACAGAGCGCCTGACTTCGGATCAGTAGGTTGTGGGTTCGACTCCTGCCTGGGGCACTCATTTACCCACCAGATATAGGGTATCCGCCAGTAAAACCCCCATATTCAGGGGGTTTTACTGTTAATGTTATTAGCAATGTCTGTAAACGGTGCAATTCAGTGCAATACGTTTTTAGGGTCGGTGCAATTGCTCTTGTTTTTTACGAGATAAGTGGCACGTCTGGGGGGTTATGAGATGCGAAAAAAGTGTCATTCATTGACTTGCTGATTTCATCAAAACCTCCAGGTATCAGGTGGGCGTAATGCTCCAGGGTAATTCGTGGCGATGAGTGACCCAGGTAACGGGAAATCTGTACGATAGATAATCCCTTTGAAATCATCGTGGATGCTGCATTGTGTCTCAAGTCATGGAAACGAATTTTCCGTAATCCATTGTTTTTCAGGAGCTTGTCGAAGTCGCGTTGCAAGTTTCTTTGGTCAAGTGGAGTGCCGGTTGAGCTTGGCAAAAGCAGGCCGGTTTCTTGCCAGCTGCTACCCACAAATTCCTTGTGCTTCTGTTGCTCCTGGGCGTGTTGCTTAAGCATGTCAACCAGTTCTTGTCCTATTTTAAGGGTTCGGCGGCTATAGTCTGTTTTGAGCGGGGCGAACTCAAACCGTGAACCGTTCTGGCCATAGCGGGACAGTTGTTGTATCACGCGGATTTCTCCGCGTTCCAGGTCTACATTTTTCCAGGTCAAGCCAAGCAATTCACCTTGTCGCATCCCTGTCTTGATGGCAAGCCGGTAAAGCATGCCATGCGTGGACTGAAGTGTTGCTTTCATGAATGTCTCGTTCTCTGAAGGAGAGAAGACCATCATTTTTTCGGGGTCCTTTTCCTTCGCCGGTACATCCGCATATTGGGCCGGATTTGTAACCAGATAACCCTGACGGACTGCATCGGCGAAAATTGCATAAAGGACACGATGTGTGTGTCGTACAATCTCAACCGTGCAGCCATCTTTGTTCATGGTTCCATAGAACTTGTTGACGGCAGGCAGTTTAATATCGCGCAGTTTTTGGTCTCCCAAAAACGGGACGATAAACCGCTTGCAATACTGGCCGTAGTCTGACCACGTTTTTGGCTTTACAGTGGTTTTCTTGCGTTCCAGCCAGTCTTCAACAAATTCTGATACCAGAGTATTGTGGTTAAAGGAATCCAGACCTAGTGTCACCTGGCTGCTCATCTCACGCAACCAGGCATCGGCTTCTCGCTTGGTTAGAAAAGACTTTGTCAGCCTTTTGCCGCCTGGCAAACTAAACTGGGCACGAACTGAACCGGACGGATTGATACTGATTGACCCTGAGTTTGGGGCGCGGTTGTGTTTTTTACGTGGCATTTTCTAGTCCTAAAGTGAACATAGAAAACAGCCACCCAGAAAAACTATTAAGTTGTTAAAGTGCGGCTTCATTGATTTTACCTGAGCATCGATGCTTTGCAAGACGTATGTTTACGTGCCGGGCTGAATGCCAGCAACCTGGCTCAGGTTTTCCGTGATGTACTTGTTCAGCAGGTGCTCGGGCACGCGGATGGACTTCCCAAAGGCAACGGACGGGATTTCGCCTGTCCTGACCAGGTTGTAAGCGGTCGAGCGGCCCAGGTACAGGCGCTTGAGCACTTCCTCGACGGTCAGGAACACGACTTCGTCACCGTTGTTTTGGCCGATTTTCTCGGCGATGTACTTATCCAGCAGGTGCTTCGGAACGCGGATGGAATCACCAAAGCGCACCGCGGGGATTTCTCCCGACTTCACCATCTTGTAAGCCATCGAACGTCCCAGGCTGAGACGCTGCCTGACTTCCTCGACGGTCAGGAAGATGACTTTTTCGCCGTTATCGGCAAGGGGCACAGGAAGATTGTTGGCTGTCATTTTGTCTCCTTTTGATGAATATCGGAGAACCGATGACGTCTTTGACCAGGAAATGCAAAGAGCAACCTTCGGAAAGGTCGCTCTTTGCCCTGTCTGACTCCATGTGCGAACAGTGTGGGTAGTGACTACCCGTTCCCCCTGTCTCCTTGTGTACTTGCGGTGGTTTTGCTCTTGTGGTCTTACAAACTACTGGTGAAACCTGTGGGGCGCCGTGTGCTTGCTTGCGTCAACTCGTTGTGTGTGTTCGAAAAATACTTGTGTGCAGCAAAGAACGCTGCGGTCCTTATAAGTTAATTGTAACAGACAGGACTGGATTTTCTCATCCATCCTGTCCAAAAATCTAAACCGGCGGAGATTCAGATTCGGCCTGATTGGCCAGGTAACGCTCGAGGTCACGCCGGTTGATAAAGAACTCGTTCAGCGTGTAACTGGCCGGAAGGTGGCCGCTGTAAATCAGCGCCATGACGCCGGCGCAGCTGAGTTGCAGTTTTTCCGCCACCTGGCTGACGTTCAAGTACTCAGGCGGCTTCTGCCTTGCGAGGGTTACATAGCCTTGCGGGAGTTGCATGATGTTGGTCTCCTTATTGAGAAAGATGGATAAGAAGAACCCTGGCCTGCCAAACGCAAAAAAGCAACCTTATTGGAAGGCTGCTTTCTCGTTGTGTTGGGATGGCGCAAGGATGCGCCGACAGGTACTCTCGTTG
>JAGXRB010000075.1 GCA_018336075.1 Bacteroidota bacterium | reverse complement strand
AAAATAAAATTCCATCTCTCTCTAAACAGATTGAGGGTATATTGAAAGATTTAAAGGAAGAATAAATTTTTCAGGAGGTGCAAAATGCTTAAGTTTGTGACATTTGCAGTAAAAACCCAGTTGAATGTCCATGACCTTAATAACGAGGCGGTAGCTGGTAATGTCACCGATATAAGAATCATGGAATTTCTTGATGAAGAAGGTAAGAGACAAGAAGCTCCGGCAGTATCAGGAAGAATGCTTAAACATTGGCATTACGAAGGGATGAGGCATTTGATTATAAATGGTTCGTACATATCAGTTCCATTATGTGCTGGTTGTAAAGCAGGCGAGCCAATAAGACCTGGAATTCTTACTAATGGAAATCTGTCACAGGACTCAGCGATAACTGAACAGAATGCTATTACCAAGTGTGTGGTTTGTGACAGTCATGGATATTTGATCGCGCAACCGGCGGCTACAGCAGGAGCAGGTGGTATTTCAGCCAGAAGGACTTCACGGACTATGTTCTCATGGCTTATGCCTGTGTTAGATAAAATCAACCCTGATTTAGATATGGGGCCAACTTCTAAACAGGTAATTCATAACAGAGTATCATCTGATCCATCAGTTATGATGCCATTTAATAAGTCATATGCTTCAGGAATTTATGCGTTTGTTTCTGCTCTTGATGTGGACAGGATTGGACTTGTGGAACTAAATCTCGGAGGCACGAATCCATATGCAGTTGATAATAACAATGGGCGAAAAGACAGAATAAAAGTTGCTATTGAGGCATATCGTTTCATGCTGTCTGGTCAGATAGGGGCAAGCCTTTCTCATGCTGTTCCACATGGGAATCCAACAGAGATACTTGTTGCATATTCTGAAAAAGGACCTCTGCCTTTTCCTGTATCACCGATGTATTCGGATTATATTTCCAAGACAGCAGGGCTTATGCCTCAGAATACAACGCTTCTTTATTGGGGAAGTGATACACCAACAGGGATTACAAAGAAAAACACAATTGACGAGATATTTAAAGAGCTTCTAAGTAAAGTGAGCAACAGTGAAAGCACTGGTTTTTGATATAAGGGTAAATTCCCTTTATTCGATCAGGATTCCATTTACATGGCAATCTGCCCTGACATATCCTATCTTGCCACCTTCTGCTGTCATAGGAATGCTCGCAAATGCCTTGCAACGTCATAAAAATAACAAACACCCCTTAGAATATCTCAACCTGATTGAAAATGATTTACTGTGGGCTGGCTCAAGGCTTTTAACCCCGTGTGTTATAAAAAGTTATACAACCTCAGCCATCGTCAAATGGGAAGACATACTTGGCGGTAAATTTACTAACGCCCTCGGAAGACAATACGCCTATTCCAAGAAATTACAAATAGCTGCAATCTTAAAAAGTGACACGCTCATAAGTAATATTGCTGAGGCACTTAAAACTTCTCCTCTAACCTGTGGCGATAGTGAATCTCCTATTTCCTTGGATAGCGATGTCATGATAAAAGATGTAGCTGAAGATATTAAAGACGAGACCATCCAAACAAAGTATCCTGTTCATTTTACTAAGGATACAAAAATAGAAGATGGGAATGGACAGGTTTATTTAATGCATGAAAGATGTAAAAAGAGCGGTGATAATTTTCCATTAGTAAGTTATATGATTCCTGTCCGGGAAGAACAGAAAATAATAAAACCGTCATACCTTAAAATCAGGGGATCTAATGAAAATGTTTTTAAGATAGACGAGATAGGATATGTTCTGGCAAAACCACTGGCAGAAGAAGAGAAAGGTAAAGCAATAGGTAAGAAAAGGAAGAGTAAGAAAAAGTGAAAGTTAAGACCTTGATTTTTCGTTTTACATGTGATGAATCTATAAAAGGGTCTGCTGATAAGCTCAGGGGATTTTTTGCAGATAAATTTGGAGAATATACGCTTATTCACCAACACTTGAATGACAATGAACTTCTTTATAAAGCGCCACTGATACAATATAAAATTTTGGATGGTAAACCTTTTATCCTTGGAATAAATGAAGGTGCAGATATTTTACAACAAATTCATGAAGATATTAATCATTTAAAAATTGGTAATGTTAAATATCAAATAAAAGAAAAAAATATTGTACTCAAAACAGATTATTTTAGATTGGCTGGGAATAGCAATACCTACTCCTTACTCACCCCATGGCTTGCGTTGAATGAGAAAAATTATGAGCAATACCAAAAGCTCGGCACATGGGCAAAGAAGAAAGAGCTTCTGGAAAAGATTCTCATCGGCAATATTATCTCTATGTCAAAGAGTCTTGGATATACAGTTCCAGAGCCTATCGAAGTAACCATCGGCAATCTTAAAGAGGTTCAGACGAAACTTAAAGGCATCCCTATGCTTGGCTTCCTCGGCACGTTCTCTGTGAACTTTCAAATCCCAGACTATTGGGGCATTGGCAAGTCAGTATCAAGAGGATTTGGGACTATTGTAAAAGTAGGAAGTAATAAATAGGCAGTGAGAATCAAAAAAGGCTATAATATTTAACAATTAACAACAGGAGGTGAGATTATGGCAGCAGTTATAGATGCGGTGGCAAAAGAGCTTCGCATGAAACCCAAGGAGCTTTTGAAGGAAAGTCTTAAGACCTATCTCGAAAAAAGACTTTCAAAGTTGGAAGCGGATATTTTTCTGATGACAAAAAAGTATGGCGTTAAAGATGTGTTTGAATTTGACTCCAGAGTAAATGCCGGATTTATAAAAGAAGCTGACGCCTATGAGGATTATTTTATTTTTGATAACCTTGAAGCGGAACGTGAAAAGATAAAAAAGTTCCTTGATAAGCTATAATGCCGGCAATTGAGGATATTAAAAGAATAGCTGAAATTGAATTTTCAGATATAGTTAAAAACATCCCCCAAATTGATTTTAAGTTAAGGGTTACTCTTATCAATAACAGCTTTGTGGACGTATATCTGTCACAAAGACTGCCTAATAGATTTGGTTTTCATTGGGAATGCATGGATGAGGCAAAGATATTTTACCGCTATGATAATTTTCCTGATAAGAACTGGCAGTCAGTAGCAACATTTCCATATCATTTTCACAACGGTTCTCAGGATTCTATAGATCCCTCGCCATTTCCATTAACGACGATTGAGGGATTCAGGGCGTTTATGGATTTTGTTAAAAACAAATTGAAATAACCACTCCCCCATGCTCGGGGTTTCTCGGCACATTCTCAGTCAACTTTTAAATCCCTGATTACTGGGGCATCGGGAAGTCGGTGTCGAGAGGGCTTGGGACGGTAGTAAGAACAGACGATAAGACAACAGACTATCAGACTAACAGACAAAAAACAGATGACAGAATATCAGAATAAACAGTCGAACACAACACAGACAGAGAACAGAACACAGACGAACAGATAACAGAGATAAGACAAAAAGATGAATAAGCATAATTTCAGAAAACTGAAAATATATCAAAGGGCAATAGACTTTACAGTGGAGATTTATAAGCTTAGCAAGACATTCCC
>JAGXRB010000074.1 GCA_018336075.1 Bacteroidota bacterium | reverse complement strand
CGTCCCTGTTCCGGGTATTGATTTTGCGGTTCTCGCTGACCTGAAAGCGATGATGGCGGCTCAGGGTGGTACTTTCGTCCAGTTCCTCGACCTGCTTTCGGGTGGCACGATTTCCAACTTCTCCATCCTTTCGATGGGCGTCTATCCTTACATTACTGCCCAGATTATCCTGCAGTTGCTCATCCCGATTATCCCCTCGTTGCAAAAGCGGATGCAGGAAAACCCCACCGAAGGTCGCAAGTGGATGCAGCGCACAACCTATTACCTGGCTGTGCCAATGGCCGCCCTGTCTGCGTTTGGGCAGATTAATATTTTCAACAATATGACCCTGTCCAGCCCGTTTATCAATAAGGCTGTCATTAATTTTGGCTTCACCCCTGATGCCATCATCCCCTCGCTGACTGCGCTTATCAGCATGGTTGCGGGAACGATGTTTGCCATCTGGCTAGGCGAGTTAATTTCAGAGTTTGGTATTCGCGGTCAGGGTTTGTCCCTGGTCATCTTCGCGGGTATCGTTTCGCAAATGCCGGGCAACCTGTTGCAAATCGCGGCTGATGAGCAAAACCGCTACATCATGCTGGCTCTGATGATTGTCGTCATCATTGCAACGATTTTCGCAATCGTTTATGTGCAGCAAGGGCGCCGCTATGTGCCGGTAATGTACCCGGGCCGCAGGGTTGGCAACCGCATGTCGATGCCAGTCAAGGCTTCCCTGCCGCTGATGGTCAACATGGCCGGTATGATTCCGCTCATTTTTGCCAGCGCTATTTTGCAGTTCCCGGCCATTCTCTCCTCTTGGTTTTTGACCAATGAGAATGAAACCATCCGTCAGATTGCGATTGGCACGCAGACCACTTTCTCGCCGGGAAATTCAGCCTACTGGATTATCTACTTCTTCATGGTGGTTCTGTTTTCGTTCTTCTACACCGATGTGTTGTTTACCCAGCAAAACTATGGTGAAAACCTCAAGAAGAACGGCGCACAAATTCCGGGTGTCGAGCGCGGCAAAAAGACTCAGGATTACCTGAGCAAAGTCCAGCGGCGCATCACCTTGCCCGGCGCTTTGTTCCTCGGACTTGTGGCAGTGTTGCCCTTTATCGTCAGTATCTTCTTGCAGGCGGTTGGACTGGGCGGTGGTCTGAACTCATCATCGAGCCTGTTCCTGGCTTCATCTTCAGGCTTGCTGATTGTGGTCGGCGTTGTGCGCGACACCTTCTCTGTGATTGATGCAGAGTTGAAGTTGCACGGTTATCAAGACTCAATCCTGGTTCGATAAACGCGAGGTGCTCATGCCAACATATATCGTTCTGCTTGGCCCTCCCGGTGCGGGAAAAGGCACGCAGGCGAAGGTTCTGGCTGAAAAATTTGGCCTGCCACACATCTCATCGGGAGACATCTTCCGCGAGAACATTAAAAACAATACCGAATTGGGCAAACTTGCCCAGACGTATATCACAAAGGGTGAACTTGTTCCTGACGACCTGACCATCGAGATGATTAGGGACAGGTTTACCCGACCGGATTGCGAAAACGGCGCCATTTTGGATGGTTTCCCGCGCACTCCTGCCCAGGCCGATGCGCTCTGCAACATGCTCAAAGGCTTTAACGGCAAGGTGGACTTGGTTCCCTTCATCTCGGCCCCGCCAAATGTCCTTATCAGGCGCCTTGCCGGACGCTGGACGTGCCGCGCGATGGGAGGGCATGTCTATCACGATAAATTCAATCCGCCGCAAAAATCCGGTGTGTGCGACATCGACGGCTCGGAACTCTACCAGCGCGACGACGACAAGGCTGAGACCGTGACCCATCGCATCGAGGTTTACCTCAACCAGACCACCCCCCTGATTGCGTACTACAAGGAGCGTGGTGTGCTGGTGGAAATTAACGGATTTGCGCCGATTGAAGAAGTCAGTAAGCAATTGCTCTCGGCGTTGAGCAAGCCGGTTAAGTAAAGTTTTTTGATTGGTAAGAAAATGTCTTGGGATCGTGAAATCAACATCAAAAATCCGGCGGAAATCGCCATCATGCGTGAAGCCGGGCGCATCAATGCAACGGTACACGCAACGGTCCGCGAACTTTTAAAACCAGGTATTTCTACCGCCGACCTCGACGCGGCTGCCGAGGAAGTGCTCAAGAAATACGGGGCTGTTTCTCCCTTCAAGGGCTATGGGAATCCACCGTTCCCGAATTCCATTACGACCAGCATCAACAATGAACTGGTTCATGGAATTCCCAGCCCGGCCCGTAAACTCAAACAAGGCGACATCATCTCGATAGATTGTGGCACTTTTTTTGAAGGTTATGTGGCCGACTCGGCGTTTACTGCCGGGGTGGGAGAGATTTCTGCCAAGGCGCAGAAGTTGTTGGATGTTACCGAGAAGGCGCTGCATCTGGGTATTGCCCAGATGCGCATCGGAAAACGCACCGGTGACATCTCTGCTGCAATACAGCAGTTTGTTGAAAGTCATGGCTTTCATGTAACACGTGAGTATACAGGCCATGGCGTCGGGCACACCATGCACGAAGGCCCACAGGTGCCGAACTATGGAAAACCTGCGACGGGTATTCCCCTACGCGCGGGCATGGTTATCGCCTTGGAGCCGATGGTGTTGGTGGGAACCCACCGCACCAAGGTTGCCGCCGATAGGTGGACGGTTGTTTCTGCCGATGGGTCTTTGACAGCGCACTTTGAACATAGTGTCGCGGTCACCGAAGGAGAGCCTCTTCTCCTGACTGTCCTCTGACCCGTTTTTAGTTACGATGGCTGCAAGCGGCGGACACCTGCAAAACGCGAGTTCTTGAAAGTAAAGCAAATTGGTTGCTGGACGGAATGAGCGGTAGCGAGTATAATCAAGAATTTGATTGCACTTGGCACGAAAGTGTCATTGAGTAAGGAGAAACGCACTCATGAAAGTAGCACCTTCCATTCGCAAACGCTGCGCAAAGTGCAAAGTGGTTAAGCGCAGCGGCAGATTATATATAATCTGCGAAAATCCTAAGCACAAACAGCGACAAGGGTAAACAAGATGGCACGTATTGAAGGTATTGACCTGCCGCGCAATAAGCGCGTCGAGATTGGCCTGACCTATTTATATGGGATTGGCCTGACTCGTTCACACCAGATTCTGGCTGCGACCAAAATCAACCCCGACACCCGCATCAAGGACTTGAGCGAGGCCGAGGTTGCCGCCGTGCGTGAATTTATCACCCAGAACTACTTGCTCGAGGGTGATTTGCGCCGCCAGGAGCAGCTGAATATTAAACGTTTAATCGAAATCGGTTGTTATCGCGGAATGCGACATCGCCGTAACCTGCCCACCAATGGGCAGCGCACCCGCACGAATGCGCGTACTCGCAAAGGCCCCAAGAAAACTGTGGCCGGTCGTGGTCGCCGTCGCGGTACCAAGAAGTAATAGTGACGAGGGTATAAAGACTTATGGCACAAAGCGTCCGTCAGGCGCGCCGCTCCGGTGGCGCCAAAAAAGCCAAGCGCACCTTATCTTCGGGGCAGGTTCACATTTTTGCCTCGTTCAACAACACCATTATCACGGTGACCGATTCGGCTGGCAACACGGTAACCTGGGGTTCCGCCGGTTCGGCTGGTTTCAAAGGATCTCGTAAGAGTACACCCTTTGCAGCCCGCCTGGCTGCG
>JAGXRB010000073.1 GCA_018336075.1 Bacteroidota bacterium | reverse complement strand
GGTCGAGGCCAAGGCCAAAGGCAAGTTAAGGCTTGAAGGCAAGGAGTACATCGTCAAGGATGGCGATGTACTGAATATTCGGTTTAGTAATTAGGCTTGTCAGGTGACAGTCACTTTGAAAGTGACTGTCACCTGTGCGGCAATCGCTTCTTTCGGCTAAACGAGGCGGCAGTTCGGTTAGAAGTGGCTGCCGCCTGTGATGAAGAAGTAGGCAATATAAATCAGCACTGAAAAGACGGTGTAAAGCGCCAGGACGTTGTTGACGTAGCGTTTCTCTTCGAGCAGTTCGGGGCGCATATAAAGGGGAATGATAAAGGGCGGAGGCAGCACCAGCAGGGTGAACAAAGCCGCCTCGAAAACCGGGTCAAGGCCCAACCATCCGCGAATGATAAAGAAGTTCATCCCCAGCGCCAGCGGAATTAAAATCGCCAGTCGCAGCAGGGGCAGGGGAAAGGCGGCTTTTAATCCCTGGCGGTCGAAATGCAGGCTGTAGCCGACAATCAGCAGGATGAGCGGCACGACCAGGCTGCCGAGGAATTGCAGGGCGCTCATCAGCGCGCCGGTAACGGGAGCCGTATACAGCGTGGATTCGAGCCCCAGCAGGTTGAGCAAAATCCCGGCCAGGATGGCGAGGATGACCGGGGATTTGAAGAAAGTCCCCAGTAGTTGTCCGCTGCCCTGAAGACCGTCGCGTTTCATCAGCAGCAGGGCCAGGAAGACGAACCAGATAAAAATCTCGTGACCGAGGGCCAGCACGGCGATGGTGCCCAGTTTTTCCAGCCCGTAAGCGCCGCCAAACAGGCTGACGCCCAACATGCCGTATTCGAAGCCGGTCATCAGGAAGGGGAAGTACTCGCTTCGGACGTTCAACAGGCGTTTAAAGAGATGCCCCAGCCCGAGCAGCAAGACGCAGACAGCGAAGATGAGCGCAAAAACGACCAGGTAACTGGCCTTGAGTTCGAGCTGCAAAAAGGTGACGAAGAGTACCGCAGGCAGGGCCAGGTTGACGACCAGTTTGCGCAGGTCGTCGATGGTGCTTTCGGCCAGGAATTTGCGCCGGCGCACCCAGAAACCGAGCAGGATGAGCAGGATGATGGGCAGGACGCGGTTGAGAATCTGGGTGGTTTGTTCCATGTTTGCTCCGAGGGTGAGGAGGGCGGTGGCTATTGTATCAGCCCAGGAAAATAAGTGATGTTCTTGGCTGGCTCATATTTTTCTGGTCTGACGGTAGGGATGTGAGGGTATACTCATGTAAAATCGCCAATGAACAGAGGAATGAATGAGACGAGAATACTACTCGGATACCATCACTAATTTTCTCAAAACATCCAGTAATGAAATACTGGCCCAATTGGTGCAAAGCAATGAATTTGCGCTGGAGCAAACCCAAAGGGATTCTTGGCTCGAACAAATTCAGATTTTGCAGTCAATATTAGGACCAAATGTAGGTTCACTATACTTTGAGTATTCCATTCCGAGAATGGGGAAAAGAATAGATGTAGTTTTGTTGATTGAATCTGTGATTTTTGTACTGGAATTCAAAGTGGGAGAAAAAGAGTTTCCTGCTTATGCCATTGAACAAGTCTGGGACTATGCTCTGGACTTAAAAAATTTCCACGAAACCAGCCATGAGCATTTTATCGCGCCAGTACTGATTGCAACCAAAGCTAAATCCCAAGCCACTACAATTTCTGCGACACCGCATAACGACAAATTACTCTTTCCCATAAAAAGTGATGCTGCGCTATTAGGCCAAATCATAGCAGATGTGCTGATATTTGCTGATGATGAAAAAATTGTAACGACGGTATGGGAGAAAGGCCGTTACCAACCAACCCCAACCATTATTGAGGCTGCAAAGGCATTGTATAACGGGCATTCTGTAAGCGAAATTTCGCGCAGTGACGCCAGTGCCATCAACCTTAGCAAAACATCGGATGTCATTTCGGAAATCATTCATACTTCGAGAGCACAATCGCAAAAAGCTATTTGCTTTGTGACTGGTGTTCCCGGCGCGGGAAAAACCTTAGTTGGTCTCAACATTGCTACAAAACACGTTGACAAGGATAATGAACTTTATAGCGTTTTTCTTTCAGGAAATGGACCGCTTGTAGCAATTCTACGAGAAGCGCTTGCGCGCGATAAAGTAAACCGGGAAAAAGAACTGGGGCGAAAAGTGAAGAAAGGTGCAGCCTTGAGCGAAGTCAAGGCTTTTATTCAAAATGTCCATCATTTCCGCGATGAATGTCTTGTAGATTTTAGTAAACCGCCGATCGAGCATGTTGCCCTATTTGATGAAGCTCAGCGTGCATGGGATTTAGAGCAAACGGCAAGTTTTATGCGCAGGAAAAAGAATAAACCCAAT
Organism: Bacteroidota bacterium; assembly: GCA_018336075.1. Lineage (GTDB taxonomy): Bacteria > Bacteroidota > Bacteroidia > Bacteroidales > F082 > JALNZU01. The sequence continues at coordinate 1,290 of JAGXRB010000073.1, read as the reverse complement.
TTTGAACAATCTGAGCCAGAATTTTTAATTTCATGCCTAAATCGTCATCCTGATTGGGCTGTAGTGGTATGTCTGGTTGGCGGCGGGCAAGAAATTAATACTGGTGAAGCAGGAATCAGTGAATGGATAAGTGCTCTTAACCGTTCATTTCCAGATTGGCACATTTACATTTCAAGTCGTCTCAGTGACAGTGAATATAGCGCAGGCAATATTTTGGATGAAATAAAAAATCGTGCAAGTGTTACCACAAAAGATGAACTACACCTTGCTGTTTCCATGCGTTCTTTTCGCGCAGAAAATGTTTCACTGTTAGTCAAACAAATGCTTGATCTTGATACTCTTGGGGCTCAAAACACATTGACACAAGTGCGAGAAAAATACCCTATTGTTGTCACCCGCGATCTTGCAAAAGCAAAAAAATGGCTAAAAGAACAGGCACGAGGATCAGAACGATATGGAATAATAGTTTCATCACAAGCAGAACGATTAAAGCCACATGCGATTGACGTAAAGTCTCCGATGGATCCAATCCATTGGTTTTTGGATGGTAAAGATGATGTTCGCTCATCATATTTTCTTGAAGATGTTGCAACCGAATTTGATGTACAAGGGTTAGAACTTGATTGGGCTTGTGTGACTTGGGATGCAGATTTTAGATACGCAAAACAAGGTTGGGAACACTGGTCTTTTGTTGGCAGTAAATGGAATCGCATCAGAAAACAAGAGCGGCAGGGTTATCTCAAAAATGCTTATCGTGTTCTTCTGACGCGCGCGAGACAGGGCATGGTTATTGTTGTTCCTTGCGGTGACGATAAGGATATGACCAGAAAACACGAGTTTTATGATGATACATTTGAGTTTTTGTTGAAAATTGGATTTCAAGTGATTTGAACTATCCCCTTTCCCGTTTCCCGAATCTGTTGGAGCAAAGACAGGCAAATTGGCCGGGCGGTAAGGCTGCGAGTTGCGCCACACCGTGATCCCGGCTTAAAAAGTTGTCAATCAGGTGACAGTCACTTTGAAAGTGACTGTCACCTCGTAACCTGGTCATTGAAAACGGGGGCGAAAAGGCGCACAATAGGGGTGCGATTGAAATAATTTTCACAAAACTTGGATGATGCTGAAAGGGAGGGTAGTATGCCGGGTAAACCTGTTTTCCTGTCCCTGCTTGCGCTGCTGGCGATAACGCTGGCCTGCGCCTTGCCAAACGTAACCATTGAATCTTCGCCAAACGAACCCGCTGCGCCGCAAGTGGATACGACCAAAATCGCCCTTGAAATCCAGGCGACG
>JAGXRB010000072.1 GCA_018336075.1 Bacteroidota bacterium | reverse complement strand
CCGGAATGGGGGGTCAGTATGATCCGGAATGGGGGGGTCAGTATGATCCGGAATATACACAGGATGTAGTCAGGTGCTCCGCAACTCTGTCTTTTCGGTTCGTTGGTTGCTCTGATTGTCGGTACAATACTTTCAATAAGTTGTTCTAAAATCCCCCGAAAAGTATGTTCAGTCGCATTTCCAGCTTTGAACTTCTGGTTTATATTGCCAATATATTGGTCTAAATTCATTTTTTTAATTCGTTTCAAATAACTACAAATGTATCAATTTCCTGGGGTGCGCCGGCAAGAAAACAAGCTGAACCATCGGCTTGTGTGTCGGAGCATGCAAATGTGTTGTTTTGTGGGTGGGCTGTTCATTATTTCGTTTATCTTTTTTGTCTTTATTTTGCAAATTGCCTGCTGTTTCTGTCGCCCTTTCACTTGGCGTTAACGTCTCGCAAATACACGTATAGCGGTAGTTAACCGAAAAATTTCCTACGGAGTATTGCTTTTCAATTTATTACTTTCCTGCCCACGACGCACCAAAACTCGGGTCGCTTGCTATTGCTAAATGTTTAAGTAACCAATTTTCAATTCGTGCCAAAAAAGTATTCATGAATTTTGATTATATCTGCTCTCCCTATTTGTACCAAATCCTTTGTATCTTTTAAAAAAATGCCTAAAGACTTCTCATTGTAAAGTAATTTCATCTCTGAAGAATAATCCGTAACAACATACATATCACCACTTAAATTAAAAAATGGGATTACAAGTTTACTCTTAACTTTTACGCCTTTATCAACTACTTTCCCTTCTGTTAATTTATTTTGAATATTAGTATCATTCTTTTCATCAGAAGATACTTTTACATAGGCTACCATAAGATTCATCCATTCCGAACTGTCAAAAAGAAACCACTTAACTTTATTAAAATCAATTCCATACTCATTAACCCACCCTTTACTTGTAAATGCAAATAAAATCTGTTTTTTTTTCATCAAGGATAGGATCTTTTTTGGGGCTAAACTGCTGAATTTTAAAAGTTATAACTGAAGCCTCAGACAAGTCCTTTAGTTTTTTTCCATCAAAATCTAGTGTTTGTAAAGAAAAACTTGTTAAGTCAGGCTGATTTGATAATATCCATTGGGTTGCTGTATATTCCGCGTCTTCTTTCATTTGTTCAACTGCGGCTATACCTACTCCAATGGCAACAAGACCACCTACAACTGCGGCAGCAGCAACAGTTTCAGCCTCATTTTGAGCTTTTGCATGTTTAGGAATCAAGATTGTAATAACAAGTAATGATAATAGGAATGTTTTCATGTGCGAAAATTTAAGATGTTTAATCATGGTTAATAATCTAAAGTGTCAAACTGATTGTTCCTTGTTTTGGCATCTGTCCGCTGTGCCGCCCTTAACCTTGCCCATAACGGTCACATATATATACAGTGCAGGATTGCGGGCTTCAAAACTATCCACCGAGAAAAAATTTTATGCATGGTAGACAGGTTAAATTAAACACATCACCCTGCATTGTATATATATGATGTTAGCACCAGTTTTTCTACTTGCCATCTCTATCATTAATCCCCTTAACCTTGTCAGCAGGTAAACTATTATAAATTCCACTGACTTTCTTAGGTAATGCAATCATATATTCAACGATTATGTTTACCAAGTCAAATAGCTGACTAACCGTTTCAGGGTTGTCTGTGTCAATTTGCCCTGGATGCACTGCGTCATTACCAGTAACACGAACAATATCTAAGGATTGTTGGACAATTGCTGGAAGACCCTTTTTTACAAGATTTCCAACATCAGTATTAATATTTTTCCCTGGTTCACCTAACTCTTGACACAAAATTTGAATTGACAGTCTTAATAGTGCAGCAGCTCCACGAGGAGATTTTGAACTTATTGAGGATGCTTCCATGTAAAGTTTTAATACAGATTCGGGCATTTCAGGATTTGGAAATGGAGCATTCCCCGTATCTGGATAATACATTTTATCATCAACCCAAAGAGTTCTCTTGTTGCAATGTTGACAAGACCCTACTCTAAGGGGATTATTTTCCTTTGGATGTGCAGTTTGGTCACCAGACCATTTGCGCCACCACCAATCTTGTTTCGCAATCGCACCGCAATGAGGGCAGGTGTATGAGTTAGAAAATACCTGTGGTTGAATATACTTCATATGGTCATTTTAAAAGGTTTTTCTGACTTGAATTGATTTGTCAACGGGAAACCAAAGATTACTATTCTCAATTACAGAAGTTCCACTTATCCAGTCCATTAGGTTTGAAATAAAAAAAGAAAAAGATAGTTCTGATATTTCATAAAGGAAATGAGGATTCCGCTGGTCAACAAACTCATGTTCCCAGAATTTATAGAACCAATGTTGATTTAGAGAGATATGATTAACAGTAAACTTTTCACGATGCTGATATTGCTCAAGTTCGTCCCAAGGTTGTTTAATCGCATTTGCAATTGTGTCTACATTATTTACTCTTGAATCATATGAAAATACTCCATTAAAAATATGTTTCGTTTTATCTGTTTTAGCATCAAATATGAATTTGCCATTGTCATTGGACTTCTTTACTATTTGCTGTAATCCTTGATTTGTAGCATTCGCTTTTACCTCAATTATACCGAGAACAGAGTCTGCTGTTAGTATTACAAAGTCGTTTTCTTTAAAGAGAATAGGACAAGACGTATCATATATGATTAAATCAATTTGTTTTGATGGTTCATGATTTCCTCTTTCTCTAGTTTGTCGCACAACGAAACCACTACCAATTCTATATTTTTCTGGCAAAAATCTCTGAATCATGGTCTTAATAACTGCCTCTTGATATCTACCGTCTTCTCCCCAGTGACTAATTAAATTTCGAACTCTGTCTTTAATGGCTAAAAGCTCCTTTGTTGTTGATTTATGAAATTCTATTGTGTCCATGATGTCGTTTTAAAATTGGTGCTAACGATTGTATATACGCCATATGGCGGGTATTTCGGAATTACCTTCAACTCCATTAGTTTCTAAACAACTCATATCAAGCAGTTTATAAAATAAACTAAAATTGATGTGTGAAATTGTTGCTGAAGTTAAAATGTAGGTTGCTGGCATCGTCTTGTTTTTTACATTGGAACACTCAAAGGTAAAAATGTTTTTATATATCCAAACCATCCATCGGACTTTTTATATTTTCAAACACTTTGGTTGTAATGTGCGTGTTCCTGATAGCTATTTGGACTGCTGTTTTGCGCTTGGATTCCCAACCAGTTTTATACCCTACGCAAACAGTTCAGTGCTCTTCGCAAACGGTCAGGTGTACTTCCCGATCCATCCGAACCCTGCCTGTCCCGCCATGGCGGAAACAACCCAAACAACCCGAACAAACTGAAGTTTGTTGATTTCAACGGTCCGGAGACCTGCAGATGACGGCGTTGTAGTTGAAAACTTTGTCGAACTGGAAATCCAAGGGGCACGGATAGCAAATTCTATGATACAGCAATACGGAACAGTTTCGCTTCAAAAGCATATGGGAGCAATCTCCTATGGATTGAGCCTGGCTTTATGATTGTCCTTTTGTTTTGGCAATGCCGAAAGCTTTCGGCACAAAACCATTTACCCAAACGATGGCTCGCGCACTCTTTGAAAACACAAGAAATCCTGGCAAAAAGGTGGGCGAGCCCAAACGGCCTCTGGGCCGTTTTTGCCGGATTTCTATGTGTTTTCAAATTCACAGGCTC
>JAGXRB010000071.1 GCA_018336075.1 Bacteroidota bacterium | reverse complement strand
CCTGCCAATCCGATAATTGCACCAATATCATAGGTGTTTATTAAGTTTGTGGATGGACCACTAAAAATTGTCCTGTAAATTCCTGGTTCATATACAGGAATGAAGCTATTTGCACCAGCTGGATCAAAATAGAACGCCTCGTAACCTTCATAGTTGTTTACCAACAGTAATGAATAATAAATCCCTCCCTGAAAATGAATCCCAAATCGATTACCTCCTCTGTGATAATTCAACAGTAAAGGTAAACTCAGATAATCAGAGGAATAGGTAACATCAAAACCATAGAAGCAATCCCAGCAAACATAGCTACTTGTATCGGTCAACCTGAATCCATTGATATATCGTTCCATTCTAAATGTTCTTCTCTCAAAAACAGCCTCAACCTGAATGCTTAAGTTTCGGGTCAGATTGTAACCAAAAACACCGCCGATCTGCATTCCCGGACTATCTGAAAGTTTGTATGCAAAACTTGTATTAGCAATATCTCCAAAAGCAGCTCCACCAGTGAAACCTATATACCACGGCGGTTTGGGTGTTTCTGCAGTCTGTGCAAAAACTCCAAAACCAAATAAAATGGTGATTAAAATGAGGAGCGTATTTTTCAACATTTCAGAACGATAATGAAATCCAGTATACTCCAACAATTAAGGAGGCCATCGCGCCTGCTACTTGAATAGACTTAAAAATCACTGGTTTAAAGCGTTCACTGGATTGAAAAGAAACAAATCCAAGCAAAAAAGAGAAAGCAATCATTGCAACAACTGTTCCCAGTCCGAAACCAATAAGGTAAAAGCTGGAATCGGCCACAGTGGGAAAAGCAAGGGTAGGAAGTATACCTAATAAGTGAGAAACACCAGCCAATCCGTGAATAGTGCCTATGGCGATGGCAGAAAAAAACGATTGCTTAACAGGCACTTTGTGTTCATGTACATGCACATTTTGTGCACTGTGATCATGGGTATGGATATGTGTGTAGCTTTCTCCCTCTTCATTGCTGTGTGTATGAGGGTGTTCATGAAGATGAAGATGTTTCCTGCCAAAAATACGCCATAAAGCCCAAACGCCAATGGCAATAAGAATCAATCCTACAGCAAACTCACCATATTCTGAGATAGCCTCAATTGGTAAGACATTTTTAAAAAAAATAAACAATACGCCAATTAAAAGCATTCCGGCTGTGTGCCCCAAACCCCAGCCCAATCCAATAATCCAGGCTTTTAATTTGTTATCAATGGCTAGAGGCGTTACGGCAGCAAGGTGATCAGGGCCGGATACAACATGAAGAACACTAGCAAAAATTCCAATTAAAAAAGGTGCGCTAACTGCAAAATGATGATGATGGTCTGCATGAAGAAGCATCCAAAGTAAGGTATCGTTCATAAATTCAGCTTTTTTGCAAAAGTATGATTATTCCCAATATATACCTTTGACTTTTGGTCAAGAGTTTTCGGTTTTTCGAACAGAATCGCTACTTTTGTAAAAAAAACATTTGAACAGGTATTTCATTAAACTGGCATACAATGGCCGAAATTATCACGGCTGGCAATCACAGCAAAATGCCCATAGTGTGCAGGATGAGCTTGAAAAATGTCTTTCGTTCAAGCTAAGGGAAAATATTAAAATTTCAGGATGTGGCCGCACTGACACTGGCGTGCATGCGCGTGAATATTTTGCGCATTTTGATTCTATTGCACATTTTGATGAAAAAACAAAAAGTGACTTTATTAATCGTTTGAATATCTTTTTGCCTTCAGACATTGTGGTGTATGATCTTTATCATGTAAAAAATGAGGCCAATGCCCGTTTTGATGCCTTATCAAGAACCTATAAATATTATATAAGCAGAAAAAAGAACCCCTTTAAGAATGACACATCTTTTTATGTGTATGGCAATCTGGATTTGGATGCGATGACAAAAGCAACAAATCTTTTGTTTGAATATTCAGACTTTACAAGTTTCTCAAAACTTCATTCTCAAACGAATAACAATCTTTGCAATATATTGGAAGCAAAATGGATTGATTCAGACAGCATGCTGGTATTCGAAATTACTGCAAATCGCTTTTTGAGAAACATGGTGCGTGCCATCACAGGTACTTTACTCGAAGTTGGTCAGGGAAAACTATCTTTGGATGGTTTTAAAAATGTTATCGAAGCCCGCAATCGCGAAAGAGCCGGCTTTTCGGTGCCGGCTCATGCTTTATTTTTAGAAAAGGTTATTTATCCTGATGATTTATTTCATTACTGATAAAAAACTAACCTGAATATTTTGGAAAAAGTTTCAAATATCTGTCCCTTATAGCAGCTAAGGCATCTTTATCGAGATGCTCCTTATAGATGCGCACAAGATCAACAATACTGTTTTCCATAAAGAAATAGGCTGTGCAGGCATCAAAAAAGAGCAAATCTGTATCAAATTTTACCTCTTTTGTCAATTCGCAGAACGCTTTCCATTCAATTTTTCTTGGTATTTCAAAATAACCATGATGGTCTTGCTGCAAATCAAAATACATTCCTTCTCCAAGCTCTTCAAGGAAGAAAAATTTTTCAATTCTGATAAGACTCATGTTTCTGTCAAGATTTCGGCTTTTTTTCTTGAATTGAAGGCCAAATTTGATAAAATACTCTTGCAATGTGGCAATCTGATTGTAATTGGCCAGATCTCGAACCCGAACTGCGCTAACAGGGGGAAAACCCGGTACAGTAATTTCAGCTTGAACAGCGTCAAATTTAAAGCCTGCAATCTTAATTATCTCATTTACACTGCGCAGAATCTCCTCAACTGAATGATGATCATCCAACATAAGGTAAAGGTATAGAGGCTTTGATCCTTCACCTTTTTCTTCATAATATCCAAAAAATGGAGAAACAGACTCAAGCACACATGTGTCTTTTAACAAGATTTCATCCTCGATGCAACTCAGCGACTCTTCCTTTAAAAGGCCTCCAAAACGTTCAATTTTGATAGTTTTCATGATTATATTTCTAATTTGGTTTGAGCCATAAAGATAGCCTAATTTATTAAAAAGCGCAAGGCTATTGGATGGAATATTTTTTTTAAGTTATTGACCAAGAAATATAAATATCTATATTTGTATGTTCACTAATTCAAATTAAAACCTAAAAGAAAAAAGCTATGATTGGATTTACACCAGACAGCCGTCAACTTGAGATTCAGGAAAAATACCGTGACTTTGTAAATCGGTGGGTTATTCCTAACCGATTGAAATATGATCAATTGGCCGAGTTTCCATGGGAAGTCGTAAAAGCTGCCTATGATGAAGGAATTATGAATGGCCCGATGCCGAAAAAGTTTGGCGGAAACGATTATTCCATTCTTGACGGCGCACTTGCTTCAGAAGAACTTGGTGCCGGTTGTATTGGTATAGGCATAAGTATTGATGCAAACACATTGGCGTTAACACCTTTGTATCTGGCAGCAAACGAAGATCAGCAGAAACGTTTTTTTGGACAAATCAATGAACAAAAAGCTGTTGCTGCCTATGCACTGACTGAGCCGAATGCAGGATCTGATGTTGCTGGTATAAAATCACAAGCAATAAAACATGGGGATAAGTATATCCTTAACGGACATAAACGCTACATTACCAATGCTGAAGCTTCCAGTTTCATCACAGTTTTTGCGCTGACCAATCCCGAAAAAGGTGCCAGAAGCCTTACTGCCTTCGTTGTTCCAACCGACTCACCAGGAATCGAAATCAAGCCAAGGTTGCAGAAAATGGGTCAGAAAGCTTCGGTTCAAAATGAACTCATTTTTCATGATGTCGAAATCCCCGAAGCAAACAGACTGGGTGATGAAGGCACC
>JAGXRB010000070.1 GCA_018336075.1 Bacteroidota bacterium | reverse complement strand
AAGAAGAAGGTGTGTTGGCCGGGGTTCAGGTTGCAAAAATGGTTTTTAAACTGGTTGATCCAGAAATTATTTTCATCCCATATCTTGAAGATGGCACAAAAGTTTTTGCTGGAGATATTGCCTTTGAAGTTGAAGGTAGTTCACGATCCATATTAACTTCCGAAAGACTTGTGCTGAATTTTATGCAGCGTATGAGTGGTATTGCAACCCAAACCAACCGTCTCTGCAGAATGATTGAAGATTTACCGGCCCGTCTGTTGGATACACGAAAAACCACGCCCAATATGCGGTTGTTCGAGAAACTTGCGGTGCGCATCGGCGGAGGCTATAATCATCGCTTTGGGCTTTTTGATATGATTCTAATAAAAAACAACCATGTCGATTTCGCCGGAGGTATTGAAGCTGCGTTGAAGTCAACAGATATTTATCTTGCCCGGGTTGGCAAAAAACTCCGGATTGAAATCGAGGTTCGCAATTTTAAGGAGTTAGAAGAAGCCTTGAATGTCGGTGGATTTCACCGGATTATGCTGGATAATTTCAGTCCTGAAGCGCTTCGGAAAGCCATTGAAATAATCGATGGAAGATATGAAACTGAAGCTTCCGGTGGTATTACCGAAGAAAGCTTGCGCGAATATGCAGAAACCGGGGTAGAGTTTATTTCAGTTGGCGCACTTACACATCAGATAAAAAGCCTTGACATGAGTCTACGTGCTGTAAACTGAAGATAAAAGAATGAAAATATTCACATACAAACGACTTAGAAAATACATTTACTACCGCGATAAATTGGTGGCATTTTTAAGACTTATGATAGTTCCGGGTTTTAAAAATGTGCCGCTGTATGATGTGCTCGTTTTTTTCTTCAATGGACTATTCAATGGGGTTGTTTCAATTCGTGCTTCTGCAATTGCATTTAACTTTTTTCTGGCAATTTTTCCACTTATCCTTTTTCTGTTTACGCTGATTCCATACATTCCTATTGATCAGTTTCAAGAGACATTGTTTGAATTGTTTGCTGAAGTTATTCCTCCTGAAACCTTTGCTATGGTTGAAAAAACCATATATGAAATTGTTATGAAACAAAACTCAAGCCTGCTTTCCCTGAGTTTTATCCTCACTTTCATTTTCGCCACAAATGGCATCAGTGCCATAATTGATGGCTTCAACAGTTCATGGCACCATATGGAAATTAAATCATTCATTCAACAACGATTAATGTCTGTTTTTCTGTTGATAATTCTTTCTGTAATGGTAATAGTTTCCATCGCCGTAATGACTTTAGGAGGTTCGTTTATCGGATGGTTTGTTGACCGTGGTCTAATTCAGGGCACTATTACCATCTATACACTTGAAGTTCTAAAATGGATAATTACGCTCTCTCTTACGTTTTTCAGCATTTCATTTCTTTATTATTATGCTCCTGCCAAAAGGAAAAAATTCCGTTTTTTTAGTCCGGGCTCAATTCTGGCAACCATTCTTCTAACATTAGCAACCTTAGGGTTTAACTATTATATCACTAATTTTTCGCAATACAATGCGCTCTACGGCTCCATTGGTACGCTCATTATTTTCCTGATGTGGCTTTTCATCAATGCCTTTATACTTTTAATCGGTTTCGAATTGAATATCAGTATTCTTAAAGCGAGTATAGAACCTAATGAAATATTGAAGGAAAAAGGCAATAGAGTTACATACAATTAGATTTCACATTAAAAGTTGAAATTGTGAATTTTTCAAATTTCTAAAGTTGAATTTTTTTTACAATTATTGCCAGGTATGAGAAAATTCATAAAATGCTTTTCCGTTTACATATGAAAAAAGTCTCAGTCATATTAACAACCTATAATTCCAGCCGGATTATACAGCGAACGATCGATTCTATTTTAAACCAAAGCGGGGCAGGCAAAGACTTTGAAATTGAACTCATCGTTGTTGATGACTGTTCAAAAGATGATACAGTATCCATTCTCAAGCAAAATAACCTGAATTTTCAGGTGAACGAAAAGAATTCCGGTGGCCCGAATAAAGGCAGGAATATTGGCCTGGAATTAGCAACCGGCGACTACATATGCATCACCGATCACGATGATGAATGGCAACAAAGCCGCATAGCTGCCTTACTTCCATTGCTCGAAAAAGCAGCTATTGTAACATCCGGATACACACTGATAGATTTAGTAACAGGCAAAAAGCAAGAAAGATGCTGTTTTGGATCAGGCGTAAAATATTTCAAGGAAAACGAAACCTTTATCACAAAACTTTCAAAATCTGCAAAAGGGCAAAGCACCTATCTGGGAAGCATCATGTATAGCAATTCACTACAATTGGTGCGGTTTGAGGAAGAATTCGGAGCACTTGATTACGACTGGATTCTGCGTTTGTTTTACCAACAAACCTCGGCTGAAGTATGCGCTTCACTCTACAACAGATATGTTGAACATTCGAACCTCTCGTTGGATGAGAACTATAGAAAAAAAGATTTTGAGTATGCTTTAAAAGTCATTGAAAAATATAAAAAGACATATCCAAAAGCAGTGAGAAAAGCTTACAAAAAAATTCATGGAACAATGGGCAGATACTATTATGTTTGCGGAAAGATGAAAGAAGCCAGGTATTTTTTTGTGAAGGCAGGCCTGGGCTGGAAAAATGCAGCCTATTTTATCACCTCGTTTTACGGATCTGGTTTTGTCATCAAAAAGTTTAATGTGTTTGGCTGATATTGTATATCTTATTTATTTTTAATCACTTATGTATATCATGAAAATGCTTCAACGGTTAAAATCTAAACTTAATGCTACACGTTTGAACTTGCAGGCTGCAATACGAAAAAACCAGCTAAGCCGCAGCATAAAACCTGAAGAAGTAAGCCATTTCGCGAAAACTATCACTTGTCCACATCAATGGTATGGAAGTAGCTACGGTGGTTTTTATCTGAATCCAAAACTTCTGAAACCCTCATCAGTAGTATATTCTTTTGGCATAGGCGAAGATATTTCTTTTGATTTAAAAGTGATTAAAAACCATCATTGCAAAGTATTTGCATTCGATCCTACGCCACGCACAATTCGTTGGATAAGCAATCAAAAACTCCCATCCGAATTTATTTTTCAGGATGTCGGATTAAGTGAAACTTCTGGTATGGTTAGCTTTAACATCCCTGCAAACCCTAAACGCATCTCAGGTAGTCTTCTAAAATTGGGTGCAGAAGAGCAATACAAAAGCATTGAGGTGATGATGAAATCACTTGAACAACTTGCAAAAGAAAATGGCCATAACCACATTGATTTGTTGAAAATTGATATTGAAGGCGCTGAATATGAAGTAATTGAATCTATTTTAGCTACAGATATAAAAATAGATCAACTACTGGTTGAGTTCCACGACAGGTGCTTCGATATGAAATCTCCCAGGTCAATACAAACTGTAGAAGCGCTTAAAAAACATGGATTTGAACTATTTGCAGCCTCAAAATCCTTTGAAGAAATTTCCTTTATAAGGAAGGCTTGTCTGTAACAGCATCCAAATTATACCAAAGTGAATTATAGATGAATCCAAAAACTGTCAAGGTATAATGCCGATGGATAGAAATATTAGGCCAATTGAGTGAGCGATAATTGGACTATTGCATTTCTCCTATCTCTCTAACTCATTGTAACTAATTGCATATCAGTGGTATATATATTGCCCATTTGGTTGACCTTAATAAATATTTAGGGCTACTGAAAAAGCCGGTTTTGCCATCATGATAATATTACGGTGCGCTGCACCTTATGTGTTTAATACATTATCTATGCTAATCGGGTAGGAAGCGGCTTTCGCCGCTGTCCCCCCACACCACCTGGCATACGTACTCCGTACCAAGGCGGTTTCTATTAGTCTTTTAAACCGACATACGTACTTTTAGAGATAATAGACCTTGTTTTGCGAACCAAAGGTTGTCCATTGCTTTTGCTACAACAACTTTTTTCGACATCTCCCACCAGCCTTGACAGTACATTACCACATTCCAGCTCTTATGTTTCGGGATACCCA
>JAGXRB010000069.1 GCA_018336075.1 Bacteroidota bacterium | reverse complement strand
ATTACAGATAGCCCCGATGAAAGGGGTTATAAAAGTCCATATAGTATGGATTGCTCCTTTATGCTCGATATCTTCCATTTGCCTTATCGCAGTCTCTTTGCTGACGGAATCAAGAAGGTCGGATTCGGGCTGCCCGAAATAACTCAGATCGAGGCTTTTGTGCCATGCTTCGGGGTGGTAAGTAATGCCGTAACAACATCTGAGGTCGCTTTTATCAATTGTCCATCTGCAGGCACATGGCAGTCTCACGATATCTATCGTTCTGTCGATAACCTCTCTGACTTCCTCAATAGGCAAAACCTGCCCATAGTGCTCAATTTTTGCATTTTCGAGCATCTTTTTTATAACCGGCTCAGGAAGTCCGCCTCTTTTTTTTATAATTGCCTCGAGACGTAAAAGACTTTTAAACCCTTCCGCTATGGTTACATCGAGAAACTGTTCGATAAATTTTCTACGTCTTAAATCGGACAAGAGATCCTGAGAATAATTCGAGGCATTTTTATACCATATCTTGCCTTCGCCATGCTTTGAACAGAATTCACACATTTGACAGCACCTCTGCGTTATAGGAAAAGTTCGGGTGATACTGCTATCCAGCCGACATCTATAAGTGTATTTTTATACAATACCATAATCCGTCCAAAATAAATTCTTCGATACGCTGCAATTGCAGATATTGCTTCAGACAATAGTATATAGCGCCTGTTTATAATCTAATGATAGTTTATAAACAGGCTCCGACCTGAATCATTGATTTTGCATTTGAACTGCTCTTAAGCCTTATGAGAGAATAAGGATATGGTAAACAATAAATACGACAATCGCATTCTAATAGTTTTCGCCCATCCTGCCCTGCAAAAGTCCCGGGTGAATAAGATATTGTTGGGCGCTGTTAAAGATATTGAAGGTGTCATTTTTCATGATATTTATGAACTCTACCCAGATTTTCACATAAATGTCGCAAAAGAGCAAAAACTACTGAAAGACAGCGATATTATAATATTTCAGTATCCGCTGTTCTGGTACAATGTCCCTGCACTGTTAAAGGAATGGCAGGATCTTGTGCTTACCCATAAGTGGGCTTACGGTAAAGGCGGTATTGCATTAAGGGGAAAGAAACTGTTTTGCGCTATTACTACCGGTGCGAGGGAGTCTCTATACTCTAAAGATGGATTTAACCGTTTTACGATCAAAGAATTCCTCCATCCCGTCAGCCAGCTTGCCCGTGTCTGCGGGATGCATTTTCTGCCGCCGTTTGTTGTTCATGGCACTCATTCTTTGACTGAGCCTGAGATTATCAGCCATTCCGAAGACTACCGTAAATTGGTAATAGCCCTCAGGGACAACAAGGTTGACCTTGAGGCAGCACGCAAATTTAAAAGACTCAATGAGCATATGGATGAAGTCATAATAAGATAATCGGAAAAGGATAATATGACAGGAGAAAATTTCTTTTTTCACGCACTTGTATTCCTTGCAGCAGCAGTCATCTCAGTTCCAATAGCTAAGCGGCTCGGATTGGGTTCTATTTTGGGATATCTTATAGCCGGCGTTATTATTGGTCCTTTCGGCATAAAGCTTATTGGTGATGAAGGGCAGGATATAATGCATTTTGCCGAGTTCGGCGTCATTATGATGCTATTTTTGGTTGGACTGGAGCTTCAGCCTTCCCTGCTCTGGCGTTTGCGCGGCCCGATTCTCGGCATGGGTGGTTTGCAGGTATGCGCTTCAACAGCAATTATATCTCTCATCGCAGCAGCCTTTGGAGTGCCTTTTCAAAGCGCCGTTGCTGTCGGGATGATACTTTCATTGTCATCAACGGCTATCGTGCTCCAGACAATGAAAGAAAAAGGGCTTATGGGGACAGACGGAGGGCAGAGATCGTTTTCTGTCCTATTATTTCAGGATATTGCTGTGATACCGATGCTCGCCTTCCTACCTGTATTAGCAATCGGCGCAGGCGGCTTAGATTCGGCAATATCTTCAACAGACCACGCTCCCGAAAAAGGAGCTTTATGGGTTGAAGGGCTTCCTGACTGGCTGCACGCAATTGTGATATTCGGGGCAATAGCAGCTATCATCATAGCCGGTCGTTTTATAATAGGGCATATATTTAGCTTCATTGCAAAGACGCGTTTGAGGGAGGTTTTTACTGCAGCAGCCTTACTGCTCATTATAGGAATCGCTATGCTTATGTCTAAAATCGGCCTTAGCCCTGCACTGGGGACATTTCTTGCAGGAGTCGTTCTTGCAAATTCCGATTACCGGCATGAGCTTGAGAGTGATATCGAACCATTCAAGGGACTCCTTCTAGGCTTATTCTTTATTTCTGTCGGGGCATCCATCAATTTTAATCTTATCTCAGAAATGCCGGATATTATTGCTATGATAATTTTCGGCTTGATATTTATAAAGTTTATTATACTTTTAGGAGTCGGCAGGGTTTTTAAGATGAGCACCGATCAGAATATGCTCTTTGCCTTTGCCCTTGCCCAAGGCAGTGAGTTTGCATTTGTCCTCTTCACATTCGCTGTCAGAAATCAGGTATTGCCCGTTGATACTGCAAATCTTTTGATAGCCGCCGTTGCTCTTTCGATGGCATTGACGCCGCTGTTGATGTTAATCAACGAAAAACTTATACAGCCTAGGGTAGGCGTAAAAGAGAGAGATGCAGGGGAGGCAGATGCCATAGACGAGAAAAATCCTGTCATTATCTCAGGATTCGGGAGCTTCGGGAGCATTATCGGTCGTCTTCTCAGGGCAAATGGAGTCGGAGTTACGGTTTTGGAAATTGACTCGGACAAGGTTGACCTTCTCCGAAAACTCGGCCTTAAAGTTTTCTATGGTGATGCCTCACGCTACGACCTTCTTCATTCAGCAGGAGCGGATAAAGCAAAGCTTATCATTCTTGCGATGGATGACCATGAGAAGATGCTTGGCATGGTTCATACCATTAAAAAGCATTTTCCTCATCTGAATATCTTAGCCCGCGCCTCTGATAGAACAGAAGCATATGAACTTCTCGATGCAGGAGTAAATCATGTATATCGTGAGACGCTTGATACATCTCTCAGGGTCGGAATAGACGCACTGCGCGCTTTAGGTTTCCGGGCTTATCAGGCTCACAGGGCATCAAAAACCTTCAGGTATCATGATGAGAAATCAGTCTTTGAACTCAGCCATTTACGGCATGATAAGAAGGGATATATCACAAATGCCCGCCAGAAGATTGAAGACCTCGAACAACTGTTGCTGTCGGAACTTAAGGGTGAAGAAGAGCATCTTGATGCAGGATGGGATACTGCTTCTATGAGAGAAGAATTTAGCAAACCTCAAAAATAGTTTGCAATCTTTCGTTCCGAAAAAACGCTTGACAGACTCCATGTTAGTTTTGCAGTATTGAGGCAGGGGCTTTTATTGCGTCTTCAACCTTGTTGAGGTAGCCTTAGTCTTTGGCTTCAGAAATCGTATCATCCCGCGGCAGGCAGGGAGATTTTTCAATAATGACGCCTTATTTATGCACTCCTTAGTATTAGCCGATTGCAAAATTAAGACATTATGCAAAACAAATTAGATGAAATAATTCATAAAACACATAATTTTTTTGCCATGTCTCATCTAACGCTTTCTGTTGCAGAGTCATGCACAGGCGGTCTAATTTGCAGTTTTTTAACTGATATTGAAGGAGCAAGCAGTTTCTTCAAGGGCGGAATTATATGCTACTGGACAGAGTCAAAGATTGATGTTTTAGGCGTCTCCCCCGAAACGATTACCTCTTATGGTGCTGTGAGCAGTGAAACGGCTGTTGAGATGGCTGAGAAAATCCGCCAGCTCTTCGGGACGGATTATGGAGTCGCCATTACAGGCAATCTCGGACCGACAACTATCGAGGGCAAAGAAAAAGGACTCGTTTATATTGCGGCATCAAGAAAAGGACAGACTGACTTTCTGCAGTTGAACCTGACCGGAAACAGGATGGACAATAAAATTGCCGCTGCTTTATCTGCTCTAAAATT
>JAGXRB010000068.1 GCA_018336075.1 Bacteroidota bacterium | reverse complement strand
GGCGGCGGGGGTGTTGCTGTAGCCCAAATGCTCCAGCGCCGACCCGACCCTTTGTGAATCGGCGACGTTCATCTGGCAGCCTTCGGTCCAAATATGGTATTTCATAAACAATCCTTCTCTTGCAAGCAGTAAGGCGTGAATTATACCCGCGCCGGGCATTTTTTACCAAGTTTGTCTGGTTTGGAATTGGGAAAATCTTTATAAAAACCAGGCCCGTGAGTTTACCTGCGGGGCTGGCTTTTATAAAACGGTTCGATATAAAAAATATCGGGTGTTTTTACCAATTGGAATTAAGGATATTCTGAAATTTCGGATTAATAGCAAACTGCTTGCTTGAATGACATTTTTACTGTATATTTTTAAAGTAACACTATAGATAAGGATTATTCAATGTCATCTAAGCCTCTTGTTTTACGATTTGAAAATATATCTGGAATCTCTTTTGCCTCTCAATTTTTGGGATCTGATGACTTTGATATTAATTGTTTAAGAAGTATTTGTCGAGATTTAGGTATTCCTTTGTTTAAAAAGAAGAGTGACCTTGTCCGGCATATTGAAAATTCTTTTACTAATACAAATCAACATGAGATTGCAGAAAACATCATAATTCCTCGCTTGATAAAGCGAGATCGTAGATGGATTGCATTTAAGATAGGCAAAATTGATATTAATAAACTGCCTCAAAAGAAAGACGCTGCTCAAATTGTATTTGAGCAGGGAGAATCCAATACTTGGTACGGTCCCATACTAATGCAAGATGAAAATGCTTATTATTACATCAATTTTGAATTTATTAATCATTGGGAGTTCGATAAAAAAACTAACCAGCCCGAACTTCGCCAAATCCGTTGGCTTCGATTTGCTAGAGTAACCGGAAATGTTGTTTCTTTACATTGGCAAGGATTCTATGCGGCAGATGATGAAGGAAACGCTGAAAACGAAAAACAATTTCCCTATTGGAAATACATTCCGAATCTTTTTAGCGAATTAGAGAATCTTTTTGGTGTGCGATTAATAGATCCCAATCTTAGTGAATTTGTTTTGGACAATCTTTGGAGCAAATATCGGAGTGTAAATGGTAGCGAATGGACTGATCTGAGAATTAGAGCAGAGTCTGGAGGTGTATCATTAAATGCGAGATCTGCTGGGGCAAATAACCCACAAGACCTTGATATCCAAGGAATAAAACATTTAGCGCGAACTTTGAGTTTATCGGTATCGACCGGTATCAAACTTGGACTTTCACCCGATGAGATAGTCAATTTACAGGAGATAATACTACGAACTTTGATTCGCGAATTTGGAGCAAAATCATACGAATTTTCATTAGTGAAAGATGGTGAAAGGCTTTTCAAATCGCATATATACTTTGGGATGAGGCCCAACTTCCCCACTGCTGACAGTTTTCCTCATATTCGTTGTTATACAGGGTGGAAAAGCGATAGAGATCAATTCACTTTTATATTAGATCATCTATTATTGAATAATGAAAATAAACTTATCCAAACTACACTTGTTTAATAAAAAGCAAATAGCATTGCTGAATCAGTTTGCAAAAATCAATAAATCATTGATGCCACACGCAATCGCTGTTGCTACAGGTTGTCGCCTTGAAGAGGCAATGACCCTTTTATTATTTTTGCATGGAAAATCTATGGTAAAGGGATATTTATTGGTATATCATAACCAACACCCAGATTTTTATATTGAAAAAGAGAGTTAAAAAAGGGCTTTCCTGAAAATGGTTACTATTGCCCTGTTTGCGAAAATAGTGAACTGAATGACAGAGATTTATCGTTTGACTTTGAATTCGAATTTACATATCAGAATGAACTTATATTTGAGGGGTAATTAGTAATGGCCTCTACTAAAACAGAAACCATGGAACTAATGCAAAAGGCTCTTGCCTCTTTAGATGAGCACGATGAGCCAACTCGCCGAGAGATTTTAGAATCTGATGGTTGGATAGAAATACTGCAAGACCCAGCTCCCGAGCTTCAGGGAAGATTAAGAGATTATTTTGAATGGTATGATGGTAAAAGAGAAGAGAATCCCGGTGAATTGTTAGAAGAGGTGGCATACTTACTTTTTAAGAGTTTGCGCGGTGCGGAAAATATTCGAAGTTATCGTTCATTTGCAGCTCAGCACGACTTGGTGGTAGACGGCTCATCTGTGGCATGGCAAATTTTGATGACCTATTTGCACCTTCCAAAAAGTGGACGTTCAATTATCGTGGAATGCAAGAATGAAAAAACAACAATATCTGACCAACAATTTTCTAGGTTATGTGGAATCCTTCAAAACAAATTTGAGACAACAGCACATTTAGGGGTTTTCATTTCTCGCAAGACAGCCGCAGGTTTTCCAGAAGGTAAAAGAAAGAAAATTAGTTTAAGCGAAGCCAGGGCTACACAGGTAATTTTTCATGCAAAAACTCAAAAATTTGTTATTGTTGTTGCCCATAAAGATTTAGAAAAAATCTTTATGGGCCTTCCCTTCCCCAAAATATTAGAGGCTAAAATTTCCGAAGTGGAGGCAGCATATGGAACAGAGATTTCCTTCGATGACGACAGTTGGGAGCAAGAAACTAAACTGCCTTCGCATCTAGAAAAATACAATTAATAATTAATTAACCAGAAGGTGACAGTCACTTTACAAAGTGACTGTCACCTTTTTATATTCCCGAAAATGCAACTACCCCGGCGTGCAGTAGCAGTAAGGGGCGTCTGACCAGCCATAGGGGCAATTGCCGGGGTTGGGCGAGCCTATCGATGTGCAGTAATCCACTTCTGTGGGTGGCGGTGTTGACGGGTCATTCGGGGTGGTAATTTGCGGCTGGACGATTTCCGGGCAGATTTTTGGCTCGAACCCGGTCGGGGTGAAACCGATGGCCTGGTAGCAAGTGTTGTCTACCAGGAAAAGCTCGCCCAGCGGGTAGAAGGCCTCGTTGCGCACCGGGGAACCGGCGTCCTGGAAAGTCCAATGGTCGACGTAATCGAGCAGGGAGGGGTCCCTCGGCCCGGCATCTGCCATGACGCTGTAAAGAAACTGATTGCCCGCCCACGACTTTTTGAAAGCGAATTGAACCATCGCCAGGTTATCGGCATTGATGCGCACCCAGGCTACATCGGGGTCGAGAATCACTCCCCCGGCGGGGTCGTGAATCAGGCTGTCGAAGCCGTCCCCGGTAAAGGGTGCGTCTGAGCGTGAAGCCGACAGTCCCGCCGTGTTGCGGTTGGTATCTTTGTAGATTCTGATGTTATCCGCGCTCCACTCCTCCGAGTAGGGCGGGGAGGCGACGATTAAATAATCACCGAAACTGTCGATGTTGGTGTCCAACTCCACCGAGTAGTGGATGCCAAGGTCATTGTTGGGGTTTCTCCCAACCAGGGCGATGGAGACAAAATACCATTCACTATCCTGGCTGATGCTGAATCCGGCGATGTCCAGGTCGGGCTGGTAGGTCATATCCTGCATAAATGGTCGTTCAAGCCGGTTGATGTTGTACGAGTCGCCAAAAGGTGCCCTTTTTTCGGAGGCTGTGCCATTGGAGGTCACGTCCGGGTAGGGCTTTGCGAGGGGCGCAGCAGCCGGGATGATTTGGTGAACCGGCGCGAGGTCTTCCGTTGCGGCGGGCACGGCTGTTGGGTTAAGGGGCGCCGGTTCGATTTGCGGCGTCTCGATAATCACGGTGGGTGGTTGGGTGTCCTGTCCGGGCAAGCTACAGGCCAGGGCGGTCAGGAACAGGACAAGGATGGTGGCAAACAACCGGTGATTGGTTTTCATAATCAACTCCTCCGAGGCGGTACAGATTAGGCAATTTTTATCAACAATGTTGCATTGGCAATATCAGTATATTCCAAAAGCACCCTGTACTTCAACCGCCAATCAAAAGACCGCGAAAGGCGTTCTTTCGCGGTCTTTTGATGCCAGTAAGTTGGGTGACATTCACTTTCAAAGTGACTGTCACCTGCCATGTCATTAAATATGTATCGCGCTGCCTTCGGCGGCGTGGGCGGCTTCCATAATGGCTTCCGAAATCGTCGGGTGGGCGTGGACGTTGCGGGCAA
>JAGXRB010000067.1 GCA_018336075.1 Bacteroidota bacterium | reverse complement strand
AAGCTAAAGTATTGCTTTTTAAAATATTATACAGCATTCTGATTAATCAATTGCATAATCTGGGGTTAAGGCATGAAATTGATTAATGAAGTTATTGTCGATCCAAATTATTTAGAACAACACAATAAATAATAATTCTAAATAAAATGAAAATTCCTTGCCTACAAATATGTGACGTAATATATTGAATTTCATGCCGCTAAATCAATTTATAATCAAGTAATGAAACAAAGAACTTTAAAAATGTAATTATTATAACCATTAGTTTATCTCAAGAATTCCTGGCAACTATTAATGTCATGCATAAATCGCGAAAAAAATATGTAACTTATGTGCTAGATGAGTGTATAAGTAAAATATTTTGTATAATTGATAGCTCAATTATTTATTGTTCTGTATACGGAATAACAAGGTGCTGATTATGAAAAAAAATATAACATTTCTTCTTGTTGCTGCCCTGTTCATTGGTTGCATGAAAGACATGAATCTGAATCCCGATGACGCATTTTTCTATAAAGGTGATTGGTCTGCTTCTGTTGTCAATGGCAGGATAGACCTGAAAAGCCTTGTGCTAAACAATGATATGATTACTGCTGATCCAGATGGATTGCTAAGGTTTGTTTTTCATCAGGATTCTGTTTTTATGCAAAATGTTTATGATTATACAAAAATACCAGATCAGGCGCCGTTTTTAGTTAAAGTAACACTTGATAGTCCTGAATTTGAAACAGGAACCAATTTGGGTACTTTTGGCGGAGCAAAATTCAAGTCAATCAAAATTGCAAGTGGTACGCTCCATTGGGTAGCAACAAATCCAACATTTCAGCCTGTTGAACTCAGACTGGAAATAAAAAATACTGAAATCAATGGTGAACCACTCATAATTGACATTGCTTGTCAGCCCGGTCAATCACAAAACTCAACATCTTTGGATGGACTTAATTTTGATCTTACGCAAGGGGTTGGCAACCTTAGCTACAATAATCTTTCCTTTAAATTTACGGTATCAAGCAGAGCTGTAGGTACAAATGGAGAGGAGATCGATCTTTCACTCACATTAAATGATCTTTCGATTAATGGAGCTACAGGCTATTTCGGCCAATACAATCTTGAGCTGCCAAGCGGTAGCATGCCAACGGATTTTGGCGTTTTAAGCAATATTGCAGAAGGTTTGTATTTGGCTAATCCCAGCTTTAAACTTATTACAAAATCAAATATTGGTTTGCCGGTAACATTTACTCCTTCGATCACAGGCATAAGCAAAAACGGCAGAATAGTTCCATTAAATGCTGAGCCTTTTGTGTTTGCAGGTTCATCAAATGTTGGCAACAACTATACTTACGCCTACGAATTGAGCCCTGAGACTTCCAACCTTGATAATTTTCTCGCCAATGTGCCACGCCAAATTGTTTATAGCGGCAATGTATTGCTCAATCCTGATGGGGAAACGGCCAACGACAATTTTATCGATCAGGATGGCTTCATTGTCATGGGTGTAGAGGCTGAACTACCTTTGGAGCTAAAGACAAAAAACCTTGTGCTGGAACAGACTTTCAATGATCTTGATTTAGGAATTGATGATGAAGAGGTTGATTTTGTTGAGGCTTTAACGCTTGGTTTCAGTATAGAGAACGGATTTCCGCTTGATGCAGATTTTTATACTTATTTCATCGATGAAAATGGAACAGTCGTCGATAGTGCTTATATCGCCATGTTTGATGCCGCCACAACAGATGTCGCCGGTAATGTGATTGCGCCTGCAACATCGGTCCGCTATCTCGAATTTACTGAAGGGAATGTTAAAAATCTCCTGAAGAGCAAAAGCATCAAGGCAAAGATTGTTTTAAACACCAGTGGCGATGGCGATCAGATTGTTCGGATTCTGGATAGTTACTATTTTGATATTTTGATTGGAACAAGGTTTAAACTGAATTACACATTGTAGAAGGAATGATAAGAAAGTTGTTGCTTATATTTCTTGGATTGACACTTGTTTTGCCTGCATTTCCGCAAAACTACACAATGCTTTATCAGTTTTCGGAAATAAACCAGAATCTGATGATCAATCCTGCAGCTTCACATCCATACAAAACTGTTTTAGGCATTCCAATCATTGGCCATGCTTCAGTAGACTATCAAAACACAATGTTTGCACCAAAGGATTATTTCAACGATAATTCGCTTAATTACAGAGTTGAAAATATTCTGAATAATATGCGCTCCTCAGAGAACATACTCATTAATCAGAATCTGGATCTCTTATTTGTGGCGTTTGCCATCAAAAAGACTTATATTTCTTTTGGTGCACGACAGGTTAGTTCTGTCAATTTGGCTTTACCGAGAGATTTGCTTAAACTTGCCTATTATGGAAACTCAGAAACATATGGTGATTTCTCCCTTTCGCGTAAGGATATGAATATTGAAATCTTTGCAGGACAGATTTATCATCTTGGTTTTCAGCAATCATTTTTGAATGACTCCCTCATAATTGGAGCAAGGGTGAAGCGTATTTTTGGACTGGCACATGCTCAGGTCAGCAGACTGGATATTGATCTTCAGTTAGATATGTTTAAATGGCAGGTTGAAACAGATATACTGGTAGAAACCAGTGGTTCAAATATTGAGGAAACTATAAAAGTATATGGATTACAAAACCTCATCTTACCAAAAAACCGCGGATGGGGCTTTGATTTTGGCGCAACATACAAATTAAAAAATCTTACTTTGTCTGCCTCATTGTTGAATGTTGGAAGCATAAGCTGGAAAAACGACACTAAAATATATACAAGTAAAGGATCATATGATTTCAAAGGACTCACTTTCGACGAGGATACACAAAGCCTTGATTATGAAAGCATATTGGACACACTCGCAGCAGCATTCAATGTAAAAGACACTTCAGATATAAGTTATAAATCAAAATTACCAACCCATTTCCTATCAGGTATAGGTTTGACATTGAACCCAAAACACCGTATAGGATTGACCTATCAGGGTTCAGTCTGGGGCGATAAACTGAACCATAATTTCGGCGCAAGTTATATCTTTTCTCCCGGAAAAAGATTTCAGTTAATTTTTGCATATTCCTTGTTATCAGGCAGGATGAGCAACTTTTCATTTGGTGCTTCAGGAGCCCTTGGCCCTTTGCAAATTATGCTCCTCACTGATAATATTTACGGCTTGGTTATGCCGACAACACTCAAATCTTCCAGTTTAAGATTTGGAATAAATCTGATACTTTTCAAAAATCAAACAACCTCAAATTTACCAAAAGATGAAAACACTTATGCTGTTCCTTTTGACAACAAGCCTGCTGTTCCTTAGCACTGGTTGTGATGAACTTTCTGAACTATGCGATATTCAGGAGGATGATCTTCAGTTTGTTGAGACATTCAATGCACAACTGAATCAAGCCATATTCATCTATCAGATTTCAGATAAGGCTTTGCGAAGTGAAGAACTTCGAACAAATTTTTCTGCAATTATTGACAGCGCCCTATGCACACTGGTAAATGACTCAATTCTCATTGATTTTGGGCTGGGCACTTTTTGTCCTGACGGAAAACTACGCAAAGGAAGCATCAGGATGCGCTTTGAAGGCGATTACATGAACAGTGGTGGAACAGCTGCAATCAGGCTCTTTTCCTACAGCGTAAATGAAAAGCCTTATACAGGTGATTTTGGGCTGGCCAACATTTCAATCATTGGTGGAAATTCAACTATTGCACTCAACTTAATGTCGTTTACAACTGATACAAGCGCTATTTCTGGCAACGTGAATGCAGAATGGCTTGATGGTTTCCACACACCCGACAGTGCTCTGGACGACCGTTATCAATTGAGCGGAAATTTAAATATGGGTTCAACCATTTCAAGCTTTCTTTTAGAATGTGTTGTGATTCAACCTATTGTAATTGATCAGGCTTGCGCCTATCTTTTTGAATCTGGTATATTTACCTTAAGTCTTCAGGAGGAAAATCTTTCTGAGATTACTATAAACTTCATTGATGGTGATTGCGAGAATCTGTTTCAATGTACTTTTGATTGCAATGATAATCTGGTCTCGTTTTTCTATCCCATACAATGACAAGATTTGCATTCATGTGATACGATGGTTTTCGATCCTTTGAAATTAATTGTACCAAACATTAAGTCGTGATAAAGATTGACCTTTCAATTTAGTCCACCTTAACGCATGGAACTAAATTTCTTAAAACCGGAATGAACCATTGAAAAATTGGCATAATGCTGATTGTCTGAATATGATATTGCGGATAAGTACAACCATTGCAGGACTCACCGATACAAGAAAAAATTAAAAACACTCAAGTATTGTCTATCGTAATATTTGACTAATTTTGCGCACTGTTCTTTGATGATATAGTGCATAGCAATACAGTAAACTTTTTCTTTAAGTGCATGCGAAGCAACTGCTCTAAAAAAGCTCAGGTAAGTAGAGTAATAATACTTACCAAGTAATTGTAATGCAGTAGATTATATTTTTATAGTTCAACACGGAGAGATGGCAGAGTGGTTGAATGCGGCGGTCTCGAAAACCGTTGTCCGCTTTACCGTGGACCGGGGGTTCGAATCCCCCTCTCTCCGCTGATATCAAAGTACATAAGCGCAAACCACCGAAAACTAGACGTTTTTGGTGGTTTTTTTGTGTTTTTAAGTTAGCGGGGATTTTTATAAAAATCATAAGCGCGATTTCCAAAGGCATCTTCAGGCCCAGCCTGATCGATATTGTTTGGATCCCAGGTTCGTTTATAAATATCCAGCTGCCAGCGGTAGTTCGAAAGTTCACCGATTGCATCTGAGTGAATCAAAGCAAAATCGTTTGTTACCATATCTTTCGTCGCAAAAACAAATCGCTTGTTTCTTTGATTGCCTAAAGTATAGTAATGCCATATTTCGTATGGATAAGCGCCAGGCTCGCTGTATACTTCAACGAGGTTGTTTGGTGGCCCGTATTTCAGGTATACCCTTCCACGATCTGTGTTGTAGCCTCTTTTGACAGGTGTTTTGTAAGCAACATTCACTTTACGCACTTCCTGCAAGTAATTCTGCCACGCAGTCTCAGGATCGTCATAACTTCGTTTTTGCCAAAAATTATAAAAGAACCGCTGCATAGTGGCTATATCGCTGGTTTTTGACAGATTATAAGCATAGTCGCGTTCATTTTCAGAGGCAACGGGCGCAATGCAGTGCAGATAGTCACGCAAGGTATCGATCTGAACTATTCGGTTTACAAAGGTATTTCCAACATTCACAGAGGCCAGATCACTCAAATTATACTGTACTTTGGGATTCGAACGTTGAAAAAACACTTTATTAAGGGCAACCACTTCATTGTTTTGATTGCGGATTTCAACAACAAGATTATAGTTTCCTGAAGGCAATTGTGTGATATCAATTGCATTAAGCAGTATGTTCACCGGTTTTGAATCCATACGTTTACGCGAGAAAAAATCCTTCATCTTGCTCATTCCTTCATAGGACTCGATATAGTAATTGGCGAGGTATTTACTTTCTTCACCAAATACTATCTGTGTGTTGTAAATCTCCGAATAAAACCGAAGTTGATTCACCGATTCCGGATAAAAAGCATAAACAAGTGGTATAAGATCGTAACCGTTTTTAGTCAAAACAGACTCATTTTGTGTTAATTCAAAATTTTCAACAAGCTGAATAGCAGAAATCTGAACTTCCGTTGTGTTATAGTCCAGAAGAATGGTTTCGATGGTTTTAAAAGCCGGCACCTCCGGATTGTTTACATCTGCAATCTC
>JAGXRB010000066.1 GCA_018336075.1 Bacteroidota bacterium | reverse complement strand
CTGCCTTTCTCAATCAATGGAAGCAAACGCAATTGTTCATGCATGCCTGTGCGGTCATAAAACTCTTTGATCAATCGCATCCCTCCCCAGGGTGTTACCTGTTTGTCTGTGTAGATGTATGGTAAATTCTGCTTCACTCTTTTGGTGTTTTTTTTTCTGAAGCTAAAGTATTGCTTTTTAAAATATTATACAGCATTCTGATTAATCAATTGCATAATCTGGGTTTAATAAAGTAAGCCCCAATGGCTTGAGTTAAATTGCAACGTCTTTAATTGCAAGGTTTATTTTTTCACTTAAAGAGGATGATGCGATGTCGCGTGAAAGGAGCATCATGTTTTTTATCGCCAAAGGACTACTGATACCATGGCCGATAACAACCGGCTGATTGATTCCGATAATCGGACTTCCGCCATAGATTTCGTAATTGAATCTGCTGAAATACTCATCAAGAATGCCGTGCTTTTCCATGATGCGATACATGGCTTGTATTTGTTTGATGACTATATTGCCAGTAAAACCATCACACACAACCACATCGGCTTTGTCACTGAAAAGGTCGCGACCTTCAACATTTCCAACAAAATTAAAAGTATTGGTGTCTTTCATCAACTGATAAGTTGACTGAACAAGCAGGTTTCCTTTTTTCTCTTCTTCTCCGATATTTAAGAGGCCGACCTTTGGATTTTCGACACCTAAAATATTGTGTGCATACAATGAGCCCAAAAAGCCATATTGATAAAGCACATCATGCTTGGCATCCGGGTTGGTTCCAACATCTAAAATGATATTGTTTCCGCCGCTGAGTTTAGGAATCATTACAAGGCTTGCGGGTCTGATGACACCGGGCACAGTGTTTATAATATGAACTGCACCCACCATCATGGCTCCACTGTTGCCGGCGCTTGAGAAAGCGTCTATTTTCCCCGATTTAAGCCACTCGAAGCCTTTTACGATTGTGGACTCAGGTTTTGATTGAAAAGCCTTTATGGGCTTGTCTGACATAGTAATTATGTCAGGCGCGTGAACAATTTCAACCCTTCCGGAATTCAAAACAGCACTATCAAGATAGTTGCGGATAATTTCTTCATCCCCAAATAACACAACACGCTCACCCCTGATGAGTTCAGGGATAAGCAGCAACATGCCTTCGAGTGTTGCTTTGGGAGCAAAGTCACCTCCGGAAACATCCAGGCCTAAACGCATTTCTGATGATTTAGGTCAACCTGAATTATCTGACAAGTCATTTTTTATGCTTTGGCTTCTACCACAAGTTTTCCCTTGTAATAGAGGTCACCATCAACATAATAAGCTCTGTGGTATACGTGAATAGTTCCGGTGACCGGGCATTTAGCTAATTGAGGCATCACTGCTTTGTCGTGAGTTCTTCTTTTATCCCTTCTTGTAGTCGAGATTTTCCGTTTAGGATGTGCCATTTCTTGTGATATTATTAGTTATCAAAAAATATATTGATTATGATTTCAAATTCTTCAAAGCTTCCCAACGCGGGTCGCTTACTTCTTCAATGCGCAGCTGTTCAAGCCGCTTAATAACTTCCGGATTGCAACTGCTGTTTCCGGTTTCATCTTCCGGATGCACTCTTCTGATAGGCAAGAGCAGCACCATATACTCGTAAATAAGCTGACTCACATCAAATTCATGCAAGTCGGTTGGAATAATAATTATTTCATCCGACTCCTCTTCGTAATGGTCGCCATATTTCAAAATGAGCGTCTGCATCCCCTCAATTTCCTGATGGTATTCATCTGCACAACGATCACATGGTACTTCAACCCAGCCGTTAATATCGAAATGCATTTCGATCATATTTTCTCTTTTGTCGAACAAAAGATCAACATGCACTTCACAATCCATAAGCTCGGAATCGCCGAATAACTCCGGGAATTTACGTCCTAAGTCAAAGGTATAGTGCTTGTTGCCAACAGCAAGGCCGGCAATAGGTAAAATAAATTCGCGATGATATTTCACTTCAATTATCGTCAAAAATCGGGCGGCAAAGATAGATATTTATCTATTGGCACACAAATTATTGTGCTTAAACTGTGTTTTCCTTTGAAAATCAATTTCTATCCAGGTTTTTTCTGTCTTGTCAGCACTCCTTTATGCCTAAAACTTTAAAAAATAAACCGGATACTATTATATTCTGTTATTTTTTTAACAATACAATCAGATTTTATAATTTCGCAACCTGAAAGAGTAGTGGTCTGAGCTTTTCAGGCCTTCAAAAATTAAACTTAAAAACATTTTCACATGATGTGGATCAATAAAATGATTGCGGGTATTTTGCCTTACATGCCCAAAAATATGGTCTGGCTCTTTTCAAAGCGCTATATCGCCGGAAAAACAATTGAAGATGCCATTCAAACAAGCTGCAAGCTGAATGAAGAAGGGATGATGGTTACCATCGACCTTTTGGGTGAGTTTATTACAGAACTACATCAGGCAGAGGCGAATAAGAATGAATACCTTCATATCATCGAAACCGTTCAGAAGGGAAATATCGATGGAAATTATTCATTGAAACCAACGATGTTCGGGCTGTTGATCGACAAAGAGGTTTGTTACAACAACATAAGGGAAATTGTTGCCAAAGCAGCTTCTTTCAATAACTTTATCAGAATCGATATGGAGGATTCACAATGCGTGGATCTTGAAATTGAGTTGTTCAGAAAACTTAAGGCTGAGTTTCCAAAAAATGTCGGACTGGTATTTCAGGCCTATCTACGCCGCACACACAGTGATATAGAAAATCTGTTGGATATCCATACCAATGAAACACCTATCAATTACAGGCTTTGTAAAGGAATTTACGTGGAGCCCGAAAAAATTGCATTCAAAAAGTATGGTGAAATAAACACACATTTTCTGAAAGACCTTGAGTTTATGTTCCAAAACGGGATATATCCAGGCATTGCAACACACGACAAACCACTTGTCGACGGCGCTTTGAAACTTATAGAAAAGTATAAGATTCCTAAGGAAAAATATGAATTTCAGATGTTGTACGGCGTAACCCCTCAGCTAAGAAAATCCATTGTTGATGGTGGTCACAGGTTGCGCGTTTATGTGCCTTTTGGCGAACAATGGTTTGCCTACTCAACACGTCGCCTGAAAGAAAACCCGGGAATGGCCATGGAAATAATCAAAGCGCTGTTTGTAAGAGGCTAGGAATTTCTGGAAATTATCAGCAAAAAACAGCAGTAATTGCTGCCTGTAAAGCAATCCAATGTTCTGATTTTGCACTGAAAATGCGAAATCAGGAAAACAATTCCGATTTTGTCGGAATTGTCTGTAAAAGTGATTGTTTTATTGTGAAAGTTTTTTATACTACCTTTGCACATTATTTACAACGTTCATCAACATTATAACTAATGGAAAAAGCAAGGATTCTTTTTGTTGAGCAAGCAATTACGCCCTACCTGAAAGAAACCCATATGAGCAAGATATGCAGATATCTGCCACAGGGGATACAAGAAAGAGGGAAAGAAATCCGCACATTTATGCCCCGTTTTGGCTGCATCAACGAAAGACGAAACCAATTGCATGAAGTTATACGTCTGTCGGGAATGAACCTGATTATTAATGACACCGATCACCCCCTTATTATTAAGGTTGCATCGATTCAGCAGGCACGCATGCAGATTTATTTTATTGACAACGAAGATTTTTTTCACAGAAAGTTTACGATCAAAGACAAGGCGGGAAAATTTTATGACGATAACGACGAAAGAACAATCTTTTTCTCCCGCGGAGTTATCGAAACGGTCAAAAAACTTGGATGGGGACCTGATATCATTCATTGCCATGGCTGGATGTCGTCATTAGTGCCATTATATGTTAAAAGAGCTTATAAAGACAATCCTTTGTTCGCCGAGTCAAAAGTGGTCTATTCCCTTTATGATGACGACTTTAAGGAACAATTCAGGGATTCTTTTGAGAAAAAACTTAAGTTGCCCGGCGTCACAGCCAAGGATCTTAAATACTTTAAAGACCCAAACTTCGTTAATGTCACAAAAGCTGCAATTGATTACTCAGATGCCATTGTTATTACAAGCGATAAAATAAATCCTGAGCTGCTGGAATATGTTCATGAAAAGAAAAAACCAACGCTTATTCACAACAATGATGCGCCTTACGTGGATGCATACAATGAGTTTTACAACAGTCTGCTTTCAAAAAAATAGTGCGTACCTCTTAAATTTTTTATCTTGAAAAATTTGATTTTAATCTTTACCAGAAAGATTCTTCTCGCTGCTGTTGTCCTGACAGGTATTCTATCTCAGGCCTGCAACAAAAAGCCAGAACAAATTGGCGAAGGCATTCAGCCCGACAAAGAACTCATTACACTTAAGTTTTCTGATACCAGCACCATCATTGCTTACAGTATCCGTGAAGACTCGGTGAGGACGGATAAACCTGAGCATATTTTGCTCGGAAGCATGAAAGATCCTGTTTTCGGAACCACCATAGCCAGTTTTTATACACAAGTAAGGCTTTCGAGCAGCAATCATAATTTTGGAGTCAATCCTCAACTTGATTCTCTTGTGCTTCAGTTGGCCTATTCAGGCTATTACGGCGATACTACCACCGCTCAAACAATCAGGGTTTTTGAACTTGCAGAGCCAATCTATTACGATTCGGCCTATTACTCCCATACTGCAAAAAATTATGGCAGCCTTGATTATGCAGACTATACATTTGTGCCTAAGCCTTATACCACCTACAAATGGCAAGGCGATACGCTCTCACCTTTAGTCAGAATGCGCCTCGATCAGCTGTCTCCAGCACTTGGCAACAAACTTTTAACTGCCTCTGAAACACACCTTTCGGCAAATGATAAATTTGTGGAGTTTCTCAGAGGGCTTTATGTTACAGCTGAACCCGTGAACGAAAACGGCGGCATTTTATATTTTAACCTTCCCTCAATTCTCTCACGCCTGACCATTTATTATAGCAATGAAGAGCAGGATTCGTTGCGGTATGAGTATACAATTACCAGCAGTGATGCCCGTTTCAATAAGTTTGATCATTTAGATTATCAGGATGCTGAACCAAACCTTAAAGATCAGGTACTGGATGGAAATATTCTGGCTGGAAGAAATAAACTCTATCTTCAGGCAATGGGTGGTATAAAAACCAAATTGTTTTTTCCTAATCTCTCTAAATTTGCAGAGCAACAAGGAGGAAAAGTAGTGGTGAATGAGGCTAAACTTGTGTTCTCCGGCCGATCGGTTGATACGACAAAGTATTTTCCACCGGCTCAGTTGGCACTTGTAAAAGTTAAGGAAGACGGCACCTACAGTTTGCTCAGCGATCAGTATGAAGGAGATAATTATTTCGGAGGTAGTTATTTGCCACTCTCCAACCAATTTCAGTTTCGTCTGACCCGCTATGTCCAGAATAGAATTTTAAACGCCGATACAACCGAAGACTACGGCCTTTATGTTTTTATTTTAGGAGCCTCATCGCGAGCAAACAGATGGGTAATGAACGGCGTTCAACCAGAAATTGATACACTTAGTCCTTTGCGGTTAGAGCTAAATTATTCTTTGGTAAAAGACTAATACCAGAAATCATAAATCAAAGCTTTTTTTTGTAAACTTTGATTGTTGAAACAGCATAAAAAAACAAACTAATCCAACTTAATTGTCATGTGTGGAATTGTAGCTTATATCGGTACAAGGGATGCATACCCAATCCTTATTGAAGGCCTTAGAAGGCTGGAGTACAGAGGATACGACAGCGCAGGTGTTGCGTTGTGGAATACAAGTCTCAATGTATATAAAACAAAAGGCAAAGTTTCCGATCTTGAAGAATATGTAAAAAACGCTGACTTAGCCGGAAACATTGGAATAGCGCATACCCGCTGGGCTACACATGGTGAACCCAATCAGGTGAATGCCCATCCTCACTACTCTCAATCCAAAGAAATTGCGCTGATCCACAATGGAATTATCGAAAACTATGCCCCCTTGCGCAAAGAGCTTGAGTTGCGCGGATATGTTTTTCGA
Source organism: Bacteroidota bacterium (assembly GCA_018336075.1). Classification (GTDB taxonomy): domain Bacteria; phylum Bacteroidota; class Bacteroidia; order Bacteroidales; family F082; genus JALNZU01. The sequence continues at coordinate 1,923 of JAGXRB010000066.1, read as the reverse complement.
TCAAGCACTGATACAGAGGTGCTTACAAACCTTATTGAAGATATAAAACATAACGGAGGTGTTGATTTGTTTGAAGCTGTGCGCATAGCACTCAATCAGGTTGTTGGAGCATATGCCATCGTTGTGATGTCACAAAGTGATCCTGATTCTCTAATCGCTGCGCGAAAAGGAAGCCCGTTGCTTATTGGCATTGGCAAAGATGATTATTTTGTTGCATCAGACGCAACACCCATCATAAGCTACACTAAAAACGTTGTTTATCTCGATGACGAGGAAATTGCGCTTATCCGCCGCAATAAAGACCTCAAAATAAAAACCATCCGTAATAAGGAGAAAACACCTTATGTGCATCAGCTCGAAACAAATTTGAGTGTACTTGAAAAAGGTGGTTTTGAACATTTTATGCTAAAGGAAATTTACGAACAACCTTCCTCCATTCGTGATAGTATGCGCGGACGCATTCATCTTGAGCTTGGAACTGTTACACTTGGCGGAATCATTGATTATGAACAGAAATTGCTCAATGCCAGCCGCATTATCATCATTGCCTGCGGAACTTCCTGGCATGCCGGACTTGTAGGCGAATATCTGTTTGAAGACATTGCCCGCATCCCTGTTGAGGTTGAATATGCATCAGAGTTTCGTTATCGCAATCCTGTCATTTATGAAAAAGATGTAGTTATTGCTATTTCCCAATCCGGCGAAACAGCCGACACCCTTGCAGCGATTGAACTTGCAAAGTCAAAAGGGGCAACAATTCTGGGAATCTGTAATGTAGTTGGTTCTTCTATTGCACGCGCTACACATGCAGGAAGTTATACCCATGCCGGTCCGGAAATAGGAGTTGCTTCCACCAAAGCTTTCACAGCACAGGTAACGCTTCTCACTTTGATGGCCTTACGTATGGCACAACTCAGAGGCACTTTGGGCCGCTCACGTTTTATGCAGATTCTTACAGAACTTGATATGATTCCGGAGAAAGTTGAACGTACACTTAAGGTGAGTCAGCGCGTAATAGAAATAGCCGAGCAATTTAAGGATGTAAGAAACTTCCTTTATCTTGGGCGTGGATACAATTTCCCGGTTGCTCTTGAAGGCGCTTTAAAACTGAAGGAAATCTCCTACATTCACGCTGAAGGTTATCCGGCTGCCGAAATGAAACATGGTCCCATTGCACTCATTGATGAAGAAATGCCCGTTGTTGTAATCGCCACCAATAAAGGTACTTACGACAAAGTTGTGAGCAATATCCAGGAGGTGAAGGCCAGAAAAGGAAAGGTGATTGCCATTGTTACAGAAGGTGATGTTGATGTAAAAAACCTGGCCGATTACGTTATCGAAATTCCGGAAACCGAAGAAATGCTCGTTCCGCTTTTGGCTACAATTCCTTTGCAGAAACTCGCATACCATATCGCTGTGATGCGTGGCTGCAATGTTGACCAGCCAAGGAATCTTGCAAAATCTGTTACTGTAGAGTAAGCTCAAAACAAGCCTCATAGAGGGTTTATCTGTATCATTTACTGCATCAGAATTCAGGAAAATTCAGACTGATTCTTTCCGTTCGTTTTAAGTATTCCCTTCATTTCATCTCTATTGACTGGCTTTTAGGAATGCTCAAATATCATTACCTCTTTGAGCGCCTTCGTGCTCCGACAGTTGTCAGAGTTGTTTAACTTTGGTGCTATAGCTATTGCACAGAGCTCCACAAAGAAAAAGATGTTTATTCTATAATGAGCGAAAAAAGTCATAATTTGAAGTCAGACATCAAAATAAGATTTAGTCAAAAGAAAGAATTATATCTTTGTAACCATGAAATCAAATGGCATCGTAAACACTAAATAAGCACAATATGAAATTACTCGTTTTGATCGGGAATGTGCCCGACACAACCACCAAAATCAAGTTTAACGCCGACCGCACTGC
>JAGXRB010000065.1 GCA_018336075.1 Bacteroidota bacterium | reverse complement strand
CGCCCGGCAGTCCTGAACTTGCGGAAGAAACAAAAAAAATCATTCAAAAAACTGAAATCGGGCTCGATCATCATTGGGGTCTTGACCACGGTGCATGGTCTGTGATAAAACACCTTTATCCCAAAGCTGATGTGCCGGTAATTCAGTTGAGCCTCGATTATACAAAACCTCCGCAATACCACTATGCGCTGGCCAAAGAACTTGCGGCACTGCGTAGAAAAGGTGTGCTCATTGTCGGAAGTGGCAATATGGTGCACAATCTGCGGATGGTGGCCTGGGACAAACTCAATGTTTCAGGCTTTGGTTTTGATTGGGCTTTGGAAGCAAGCGAAAAGATGAAACAAATGATTTTGGATGGTAATCATTCAGAATTAACCAATTACAACAACCAAGGCAAGGCATTTCAGCTTGCGGTTCCCACTCCTGAACACTTTTTGCCATTGATTTATACCCTTGCGCTTCAGGATAAAAATGACGCTGTTAGCTTGTTTAACGATAAAGCCATTGCTGGATCGCTGACAATGACTTCTGTTTTGATCGAATAGTTTTTTCAGTCCATACCTTTATCTATTCCGCTTATTAAGAAGAAGTTCTGGATATGGATTCTGTTTTAGTTTCCTCAATTTACTACTAAAAGCCATTTTCTGGTGAACTTTTATTAATTTTGAGTTTGTTTAACGCAAATATCTTTTAATTCAGAAAGACTATTTGTGTTACATAACCAAACAAGATGGAATTACCTATTTTAAAAGAAGTCGTCATAATTTTAGGTCTTTCCGTACTCATTATTCTTGCTTTTCAGCGATTAAAACTGCCTTCAATACTTGGTTTTTTGATCACCGGCATAGTCGCCGGTCCTAATGCCCTTAAACTGGTAAAAGCTTCTCACGAAGTGGAGATGCTCTCAGAAATTGGGATCATCTTTTTGCTGTTTATTATTGGTATTGAGTTCTCGTTAAAAGGACTTGCCAAAGTAAAGAAAACGGTTTTTTTTGGCGGTTTAATGCAGGTTGGAGGAACTATTCTGCTGGTTTTTATCACCACTTACTTTCTTGGACTTTCACCTCCTCAGGCCATTTTCATGGGCTTTCTGATTGCGCTAAGCAGTACGGCCATTGTTTTAAAAATGCTTCACGAAAAAGGTCAGATGACTTCGCCGCATGGCAGGATTGCATTGGCTATTCTCATTTTTCAGGACATCATTGTTGTCCCGATGATTCTGGTTACACCCATGCTTGCAGGAAACGGAGGAAACCTTTGGCTGACAGGCCTTAGCCTTATTGCAAAATTCGCCTTGGTCGTTGTATTGTTGATTGTTCTGGCAAGATATGCAGTTCCGGTTTTGCTCGATAAAGTTGTTAAAACGCGCAGTCGTGAGCTGTTTATCCTGACGATTGTCGTGCTTTGTTTTGCCACAGCATGGCTCACTTCATCTGTCGGTCTTTCATTGGCTTTAGGAGCCTTCTTTGCCGGACTCATCATTTCTGAATCAGAATACAGCCATCAGGCCACAGCAAGCATCCTCCCTTTCAGAGAAATTTTTATCAGTTTCTTTTTTGTTTCAGTAGGTATGTTGTTGGACATCAGTTATTTTTTCGAGCATTTTTTGGTGCTGATCGCAATAACGATCGGTGTAATACTGTTGAAAATTTTCGTGGTTTTAATCACTGTGCTGGTACTGCGTTTTCCATTAAGAACGGCTTTAATATCCGCTTTCACCCTGTTTCAGGTAGGAGAATTTTCATTTTTGCTTTCAACTATCGGAATGCGCAACGCACTTCTTACGAATGAAGTCTATCAAAGTTTTTTAGTTATTTCAATACTCACAATGGGGCTTACTCCTTTCCTGATTGGGTATTCTGATAAAATGTCGGATTGGTTGATCAGATTCGGGATAAACCGCAAGGTGCGCAAAAGGCTCATTAATTATCAAAACCGGAAGAAAAAAAATACAGATGAAATTGCCGCAGATCTGCATGATCACCTCATCATAATTGGTCTTGGAATAAATGGCCACAATGTTGCCCGCACTGCTTCAAAAGCCAAAATTCCTTATGTCATTATCGAACTTGATCCCGACATTTTTAAAGATGGCAAGAACAAAGGTCTGCCCATTGTTTTTGGTGATGCAGCTGATGAACTGATTTTGAATCATGTGCATGCTGCCGAAGCACGTGTGGTTGTTATCGCTATTTCTGACCCTGAGGCAACAAAAAGCATTATTGTTATTTTAAGGCAAATTACTGAAACTGCGCATGTTATTGTGAGAACACGCCATGTGAATGAAATTGATGCAACGCTCAAACTTGGTGCCGATGAAGTGATACCTGAAGAATTTGAAACCTCGATACAGATTTTTACCCGTGTTCTGAACAGATATCTGATTCCATTTGACAAGGTTCAATCTTTTGTTACCCATTTAAGGGCGCATAATTATGAAATCCTTTCCCAATCGGGCAATGATGATCAGTTTCCTGCGCATTTGCAGCTTCACATCCCTGATATGGTAATTGCAACCTTACCTGTGCAACGTGGCGAGAATAAAATTGTTGGTAAGACAATCGCTGAAAGCGGTCTTCGGAAAAATTTTGGCGTCAACGTGCTTGCGATAAGACGAAACAACCGTTATTACACGGAAATAAAACCGGAAATGACCATTGAAACAGATGATATGCTCTACCTTTTTGGTGATCCGGCAAAAGTGGCTGAACTCAACAAATATCTGTTAGTTGATTAAAATCTATTTGAAAAAAACAGCACTGATCTAGCTTTATACTTCATTCATCAGTTTCTGAAAAAGCTCCACGTACAGCGCAACATGGCGGCCGTCCATCAGTCCGTGATGCACGTGAACTGCGACTGGCATAAACATCTGTTTGTTTCGGATCGTCATTTTACCAAAAGTGACTTTTGGAGCACTGTCATCGCTTTTGAAATTTCGTGGATGCGATAAACCGGTGAAGCTGATCCAGGGTATTGATGAAAAATGAATGACATCTTTTCGCCATGTATTTTCGCTAAGGCACAGGCCTGAAGTGCTTTGCACCTCTTTGACTTCAGCGCTTACAGCCTTGGCAAAACTCAGAAAATCGTTGCTGAAAGGGATAAATGAAAAGGCAAAAGTGTCGTCCGGGCGGCCAATTGTAGGTGAAGCATGGACAACATCAAACTCATAAATATCCCCATCGATAATCCTTTGCTTCATTTCCGGAATTCCATTGGCTGCGGTAAGAGCTTTATGAAGGTAAGATGCAAAAAAAGAATCACCCCATTTTTTGGCCAGCTTATAGACTTTTGTGCATTCAATTTCTGATACAATCCCATAATAAGGTTCATCAAATTTTGAAAAAAATGCAAAATGTTCGCGCCTTTCCCAATGATCAAAATCTATTTTTTTCATAAATCAAGGATGTTAATCAGTTCATCTATATGGCTGATTTCTGTATACTTATGATGTTGCTCAGCCTGGATATTGCTTTCATGCTGCCATGTTGTATGATAAGGAATGTGGATGGCAGACCCACCGATATTCAAAACAGGAATCACATCAGATTTGAGTGAATTGCCTATCATCAGAAAATCGGCAGGCGCAACACCAAGCCTGGAAAGAAGTTTTTGGTAGTCTGTTTCGCGTTTGTCGCTCATGATTTCGACATGATGAAAATATTTGTCGATGCCCGATTTCGCCAGTTTTCTTTCCTGGTCAAGCAAGTCGCCTTTGGTAACAACGATCAGTCTTGTTCCGTTATTCTCCATTTTTGAGAGTATCGTTTCGATACCATCTAAAAGAATAACCGGTTTGTTGAGCAGGTCTTTGCCAAGCCTGATAATATTTTCCATTATTCCACACGAAAGCTGATGGTTGCCAACCTTTAAGGCGGTTTCGATCAAAGAAAGTGCGAAGGCTTTTATACCATAACCATACAAAGCAAGATTTTGCATTTCAATCTGAAACAGCATTGCAGTAAGTTCTTCTTCCGGAACGAAATCCTTCATAAGTCTGCAGAATTCCATTTCAGTTTCCCGAAAATAGGGTTCATTCACCCAAAGGGTATCATCAGCATCAAAACCAACAATCTTATATTTATGACTCATAAAAGTCTGATTTAAAATTTATTGTATGCATCAAGCAGCACTTTTCGAATGCTTTCTGCATCAAAACCGCACTCCTGTTGTAGTTTTGCCGGACTTCCATGGGCAATGAACTGATCGGGAATTCCAAGCCTTATAACCTTGTTTTTGTAATTATTTTCCATCGCCCATTCGAGCAGGGCGCTTCCCATACCACCATTTATCACACCATCTTCAACGGTAAGGATGGTTTTATAATTTTCAAAAGCCTGATGTAACAGGCTTTCATCCAATGGTTTGAGAAAACGCAAGTCATAATGTCCTGCCAAAACACCTTCATTTTGAAGGGAATCCAATGCCTTTTCAACAAAATGTCCCGGATGACCTAAACTGATTACAGCCAGATTTTTTCCTTCTCTGAGGCAGCGCCCTTTTCCGGTTTCAATGGCTTTGAAAGGCTGTTCCCAATTGCTGTCAGGAGCTTTTCCGCGTGGATATCTGATCGCAACCGGCCCTTCAGCATTGAGCTGTGCCGAGTACATCAAATTACGAAGTTCTGCAGCATTCATTGGTGCTGTGATGGTA
>JAGXRB010000064.1 GCA_018336075.1 Bacteroidota bacterium | reverse complement strand
TGTTTTCTTTTTGTCGGTGAAAACTTAAGTAAAGCCCTTTTGGTGACCAACGGGGAAAAGAAATATCCTCTGAAACTTTCACCACTTCATTCAGGTTGTCGTACCGAAAATCGTAGGTCATGAGCTTCCAGTTTTTATCATTGGCAGTTTTTCCACCAAAAGCGAGCAGATTTCCTGATGTGTTAAAATCGGGATGTTGCATCTGAACCTTGCGCTTTGCGAGTGTTCTGAAACCTCTGGAATCTTTGCTTTCGTATGGAAGCCATGAATCTGATTCTTTCTTTACACCAAATATGGTTTCCCCATTGGGATGCCATGCAGGCATAAATAATTCGTTTGTATCAGAAACAACAAGCTGAGGAATGCTGTCGGCAATACCGATGCTGAACAGCTGTCTTCTGCCGTTTCTGTCAGAGTCGAACAAAATCGTTTTACCATCCTTTGAAAAAACCGGATTGGCATCGTGGTAAATCCCAAAAGTAATTTGTCTCACATGAAAATCTGAAACCAACTGGGCTTCGGCCTTCCATGTTAAAATAAGTAGACATATTAATAGGAATTTCTGCGGATTCATTCCCACAAAAATAGGCTATTGCTGCGAATAACGGTTACTTTTTATGCGAAAACAGCCAGGGAATCAGTTCTTCTTCAAGAAAAACATAATCCCATGCATTGTGATTCACCTCAGGGTAGATAGTCAAACGTGGATTTCCGCCAGCTTTCTTTATAGCTTCATACATGCCATTTGAAAGACTTACCGGAACTACAGCATCAATTTCTCCATGAAAGATCCAGACACTTACTTTCTGAGCGTAAGAAATTGCCGTTTTTGGATCTCCTCCACCACAGATTGGGAAAGCTGCTGCAAAAACATCCGGTTTGCGGTGCAAAATCTCAAATGTGCCCATCCCTCCCATCGAAAGACCTCCGATATAGAATCTTGATTTATCGGCCCAGGCAATAGATGAAATACTGTCAACAAGCGACATAAAAAGCCGCATCGATTGTGTTGGCTCAAGGTCTGGCCTAAAACCAAAAATTCTTTTTCCATCGGGATCGTAACTACTTTCAATGTTTGCCCAGTAGTCATCTTTTGGACATTGCGGAAAAACCATAACTGCCGGAAAATCTTTTCGAACAGCATCTGAAGAAAAGAAACTCTTTCCATGAATCAGCTGCGATTCATTATCGTTACCACGTTCGCCGGCTCCGTGAAGAAAAAACAAAACCGGATAATTCAGGGATGCATCGAAATTTTCAGGATATATTATTCTGTATGGAAGACTGTTTTCGTCCTGAATAAAAATATGTCGTTCAAAAAGTTCCTGCTGTGAAAAAAGACCAGTGAAATGAAAAACGAATAAAAGGCTGATAAGTAGTTTCTTCATGATTGATATTTTTTAAAAGTACAAAATTAAAAAAACCTCAGAGACAATAAGTACTCTGAGGTCCTGGCGTTTTAGATAATATTCTATTTCAAAGAAAATGAAGCTGACTTTGTATCCACGGAACTTCCACCAATCATCACTTCAAAGTCGCCTTTTTCAGCACCAAAGCTCATGTCGGCTCTGTAAAATGAGAGCGCTTCCAGGCCAATTTCAAAACTTACCTTCTGGCTTTCTCCCTTTTTGAGGTTGATTTTTTTGAAGCCTTTGAGCTCTTTTACCGGGCGAGAAACAGATGCAACTTTGTCGCGGATATACATCTGAACAACTTCCTCACCATCAAAATCACCTGTATTTGCAACGTTGATTGAAACAGTTAATGTTTCTTCCAAACCAATTGAGCTTTTGCTGAGCTCGATTTCATCATAAGCAAAAGTTGTGTAGCTGAGGCCAAATCCAAATGGATAAAGAGGCTCGTTGGATACATCAAGGTATTTTGTTGTGTATTTATTGTTGGCATCAAAGGGTCTTCCGGTATTTTTCATATTGTAATGAATGGGTATCTGACCCACGTTTTTTGGAAAAGTCACCGGCAGTTTGCCCGAAGGGTTATAATCGCCAAACAACACATCAGCAATAGCATTGCCAGTAGTTGTACCCAGGAACCACGTCTGCAAAATGGCTGGAATATTTTCGTCAAGCCAGTTGATTGTCAGCGGACGACCATTCATCAGTACAGCAACAACAGGCTTTCCGGTTGCATGAATTGCTTCGGCCAGCTGTTGCTGAACACCAGGCAAACCAATATCAGAGCGACTTGCAGCTTCTCCTGACATCCAATATGCCTCACCTAGCGCAAGAACGACAACATCGGCTTGTCTGGCAGCGGCAATTGCCTGTGCAAATCCATCTTTACTTTTTCCATCAATGTCGCAACCTTGAGCATGCAGAATACGGGCATTTGGAACCCTTGCTTTTATTCCCTCAAGTAAGGTAACTGATTTCGCCCAATCGCCTGCAGCCGACCAACTGCCGATAAGGTCTCTTCTGGATTCGGAAAGTGGCCCGATTACAGCAATAGTTTTTGTTGCCGGGTCGATTGGCAGCAACTGATTCTCATTCTTGAGTAAAACAATTGATTTTCTGGCAACATCCCTTGCTGTTTCAATGAACTCGGGCGTCATAATTTCTGTGGCCTCCCGTTCTGTAGAAGAGTATCTGTAAGGATCATCAAATAATCCAAGTAGATATTTCACCTTAAGGATTCTTCTTACGGCAATATTTATAAGCTCTTCATCCACTTGTTTTGTTTCAACAAGCCGCGTTAAAGCTGTATTATAGAATCCAGCCTGCATGTCTATATCCACACCGGCATTTATTGAAAGCAATGAAGCTTCAAGGGTATCGGCTGCAACACCATGATACATTAGCTCCATAATTGATGTGTAATCCGTTACAATAAAACCTTCAAAACCCCATTCATCGCGAAGGATTTCAGTCATTAGGTATTTGCTCGCAGTTGCAGGAATCCCGTTCAGATCGTTGAAAGAGGTCATAACAGTCATGGCACCTGCATCCAATGCGGCTTTGTAAGGTGGGAGATACACTTCGCGCAACATACGTTCGGACATATCCACGCTGTGGTAATCGCGTCCTGCCTGAGAAGCTCCATAGGCAGCAAAGTGCTTGACACAAGCAACAAGTGTATTCAAATCACTAAGATTATCGCCTTGAAATCCTTTTACACGTGCAGCAGAAATCAGTGAAGCAAGATAAGTATCTTCTCCGGCACCTTCAATAATGCGACCCCAACGAGGATCGAAAGAGACATCTGCCATTGGGGCAAATGTCCAGTGAAGTCCTTCTGCAGTTGCTTCGATAGCTGCAATACGGGCGCTTTTTTCGATAATTTCAAGATCCCAGCTTGCGGCTTCGGCAAGAGGCATTGGAAAAATGGTTCGGTGTCCATGAATAACATCATAACCAAAAAGCAATGGGATTTTCATCCTTGTGTTTTCGACGGCCATTTTCTGCAATTTGCGTGTATATTCAGCGCCATAAGCATTGAAAATTGAACCAACGCGGCCCTGCTTAATATCTTCTTCGTATTCTTTGCGGATGAAGGCACCTGTTTGATCCATATCGCTGGTAAAAAGCGTCAGTTGGCCGATTTTTTCTTCCAATGTCATCAATGAAACAATGGAATCAACTTTTGCATCAATGCTATCTGCTGATTTTTTCACTGTTGGTTGACACGAAAATAATGCCCAGCTGAGCACTGCAATCATTAAGGGAAATTTAATTTTCATTTTCGGTATTTTTAAATTCTGTAATAGTTTTCAATCAGTTTTTATCTTGAGAATCCAAGCTTGTTTAGCGCCTCAGTCACTTCGGGTGCCGACATAAACAGATTCCAGCATAGACCTGTACGGTGATTCTCAATCATGACTATTATAGGGCCCTGATCTATTGCAAGATAAGAACTTGCCCACCAGGCTTCATTTGGATTGAAGGCATCCTTAAAGCCATATTCACCCCATAGTTTGTCACCAAGTACATAATAAAAGTGCCGCATTGCCTGCATTGACTCGTAAGGTGTATAAGGCATAGACGAAAGTGCAGCTGTGGGAGAAATGGTTCCGTTATCGCGTGTTGGCTCATGCACGCCATAGCCCGAAGGTTCATCACTTGCAGTTAAACCCCAGCTGTCGGCGCTGTATCCAAGATGCCCGCGTGGGTTAATAACACTGTGCTGTCTGTTGATAAGGCTGTGATTAACGTTTTGAGTCCAGTAATTTGCATATTGATCCGACAAATTTGTTGGATTAAGTCCAAGAAAAGAATAATGACTAAAAAATAATGGCCCACCATAATCAAAACCAACGGGTAAAGGAATGCCATAGAAACTGCTTCCATTAATAATTGAACCATTGTTGGCCCAACCTTTATGGTAAACCGGCGCTTGAATTGGAAATGTTGATGATGTTGCAGCCATTACATAAGTTATGAGGGCTTCATTGTAACCACGCACCTGCATATTCATAGCCCAACCATGGTTTGGCGACCAATGCCAGTAAAGCACATCCTGCCCGCCACGGGTATACCAATCCCATTCAATAGCTTCAAGGAGTTGATTAATTCTGTTGATAATAGTCAGTTCTTGAGCTTGTGCTGGATCAAGGTATTGCCTGACAGTAATCAGGCCGGCAGCCATAAATGAAGTTTCAACAAGGTCTCCACCATTATCAAAAGTACTGAAAGGATGCACTTTACCTGTATTTCCATTCATCCAATGTGGCCAGACGCCATGAAAACGATCAGCAGTACTTAAAAAGTTGGTCACTTTATCAAGATGTGCAACACCTTGTTCGCGTGTGATGAAACCTCTTTCAACTCCGATTGGAATGGCCATAAGTCCAAAACCACTGCCTCCAACTGTTACAATGTCACCCGAGTTATTTCTTTCGCGGGCCATTCCGCTGACCGGATGCGCAAAATCATAAAAATAGCGGAAAGTTTGTGCCTGTACCAAGTCAAGAAGTGCTTCATCATCAATAAGCGGAAACTTGGGAGTGGGATTTAATCCTGTGATGAACTGATTGGAAAACCCGCTGAAAGTAGCGCCTGTATTTGCTTGCAGGGAAGATGATATGATAAGAAAGTGACGTCGGTAGTAATCGAGCGGAGCTGTATTTTTTAATTCGATTGTCTTTTTATCACCCGAAAGACTCAATGTAAAGTCAATATTGGGTGTGAAGGAAAAATATTGTTTTAACTGATCCTCTTTGACTGCATCAGAGAAATTTATACGCACAACGATGCTGTCATATTTAATATCTTTTGGTCTGTGGGGCTGTCTGAAATCGAGCCCGTTTACAGTGATTGAAACCAGCTCTATCGCCGGTTTTTCCGTAAAAAAGATGAATTCGATGCCTGGAAAACTTTCTCCTGCCAGTCCTCTTAACTGAGGTGCGACGGCTAAAACATATACTTCATTGAATTCAAGCGCGGTGCCTGGTGTGAGTGTAATCTCCTTTCCATCCTCCGATAAAGATTGCGTGGTAGGTATTATTTGATCAGCTTTGCGGATACTGATATGCTGCATAGCAGAAGCAACATCAATTGCGTTCGAAAAAGCAATCGTTATTGATGCGTTTATTGAAATATTTTTGGTTGTATCACTAAGGTTAAAAGAAGAATTTCCACTTTTCACAGTTGATATCTGGAGTGTACCTGAAGGTGTTTCAGGCTTATCTTTTTTGCAGGAGACAAAAAACAAGATTAGGAATGTTGGGAGCAATACCCATTGGAAATTCTTCATATTAAATAACTTAAAAAAACAGGGAGGGTGACAAGCGTCACCCTCACCTGTATTAAACAAAACTCACTAACACTTAAACTAAGGTTTTTCTGAATTATACATTAATTGTATTTCATTATCTGTAAGCACTTTATGGAAGAAACGAACGTCGTCCAATTGTCCTTTAAAGTGATTTGCTTCAGGGAATGTATATCCACCCCAAGGTTCGCCAGCCCACATTGATCCGGCTCTTGACTGAATAAACCCAAAAGCGAGTTCATTTTTAACATCAGGCATTTGGCCTGCATACTTAATGCCTTTCGCTGTCTTTTTTGGAGCATCATCAGGCCACAGGTTGAAGTCGAAGCTCTTCATTTTTTCTCCGTTATAATAGAGTGTGCCTTTTTTGGCATCACCATTATAAGTATAGGTTACATGGAGCCACTTATCTTTCAGCATTGCAACCATGTCAGGTTGGGTTATAGATTTCGCAAAATCCCATCCTTGCCATCCACCGTTGGCATTGTATGTAGCTTCACTTGGGAACCACATATCTTCTGTATCAGTAGTACCGTCTGCCAACTCGTAACGAATTGCAAATTTAGCACCATCAAGGCCACCAAACATTTCAAACTGAAGTCCGTAGAAGGCACCTAATCCCATTACAAAATGACCTTTACCCTGATCCATTGCTTTTACCCAAAAAGAAAGTGTCAGATTCTTTGTGTTAATCAATTGGTCACCGTTAGGAATTTCGATAATACTTGAAGTACCATTGAAAGTAGCGGCTTTTCCGGCAGCGGCATTGCGTGATGCAGTATAAGTAACAGCTACAATTCCGTTAGCAAGCGGATTGAAGCTACCGGCCACATCGTTGGCATTGTCTTCAAATGTCCAGTGAGCAATAACACCAGCAGGAGCAAAAGTGCCGAGGGTGGTGAAAGTACGGTCAAGAGCGGTTAACGGCTTTGCATCAGTCGACAGGATAGCACCTGTAAATGATAGTTTATAGAGTGTTCCGGTACCCAAAACATTCTTGGGTTTCACAGTAATGGTTTTGCCGGAAACAGTTAAAACAATTTCGATATCGGTA
>JAGXRB010000063.1 GCA_018336075.1 Bacteroidota bacterium | reverse complement strand
ATTCCATTGTTGATAAGCTGCTGCAATGCGTCAATTCCAACTTTCAGATGGTCTCTCACAAAACGCTGATTAACCCGCCGGTCGCTTTCGGAAGTTTTAACACCTTCAGGAACCATCGGTTGATCTGAAACCAAAAGCAATGCACCTGTAGGCATATCGTTGGCAAAACCGACAACGAAAATGGTGGCAGTTTCCATATCCACAGCCATGCTTCGGGTTTCGATAAGGTATTCCTTGAAAACATCGTCATGTTCCCAAACGCGCCTGTTTGTTGTGTAAACTGTGCCGGTCCAATAGTCACGGCCATGATCACGGATACTGGATGAGATTGCTTTTTGAAGACTAAAAGCCGGAAGGGCAGGCACCTCTACGGGCAGGTAATCATTTGACGTTCCCTCTCCCCTGATGGCAGCGATAGGAAGAATAAAATCGCCAACCTGATTTTTCTTTTTCAAACCGCCGCATTTACCCAGAAACAAAACTGCTTTGGGATGGATGGCAGCCAGAAGATCCATGATTGTTGCTGCATTGGCGCTACCCATACTGAAGTTGATGATGGTGATATCGCCGGCAGTGGCACATGGCATTGGATGATCCTGACCTACGATGGGCACATTGTGCCATTCGGCAAAAAGCTCCAGGTACTGATTAAAATTTGTCAGCAAAATATATTCCCCAAAAGCATCCAATGCTTGTCCGGTGTAGCGTGGCAGCCAGTTTTCAACAATCTCCTGCTTGGTCTTCATATAAATTCGGTTTTAAAGGGTAAGGATTTGTTTTTTGGCCTTTATCAAAAACAAACCTATGCGTTCATTTATTTGTACTTTGCACAAAAGTACAATATTTTTACTCCAGAAAACCCATGCTATCGGGGGTAATCTGCAATGGTATTTTCTATTGAATTGTTTTAGACATGATTGCTGAAATTATCTATTTTTACCCATTGAATGGTTTTGCAAAAGAAAACATGATGCAGTGGTTTAAACTTCGTGAAGAAAATGGCAAACGGGAAGTTTTTGATCCTGTCAGGAGAAAATATGTGCTTTTGACACCTGAAGAAGAAGTGCGTCAGATTGTATTGCAACAGCTTGTAGAGGATTTCGGTTATCCTGCAGGTCTGCTTTCTGTGGAATTTCCCTTACGATTAAACGGTCTCGACAAAAGATGCGACATTGTGGTATTCTCACGCCAACTAACTCCTTTAATGATTGTTGAGTGCAAAGCACGGCATATTCAACTGTCGCAAAAAGTACTCGATCAAACCATGCGTTATAATGTAACTTTAAACGTAAAGTACCTTTTGCTTACAAACGGACAAACACAATACAGCATACAGCTGGAAGAAGAGGGCAAGAAAGTAGTTTTTCTCGACAAAATACCAGAATATAACATGTTGACAGTATGAAAAATAACACTCAAAAAAATGGGGTTGCTTATTTAATGAAAGCTTCTGTTTTCATCCCGTTATTAATTTTTTCGTTGAGTCTGTTACAACTTAAAGGCCAAAATGAAAGCATCCTCTTTTTCGACAACATATCCGAAACCGTTGATGATTACCTGTTTCTTTCAAAAACTTTTTTAGGCCGTTCTGTTCAGAAATCAAATGAATATAGTTTGAATGCTTTGAAAAACGCCAAACTTTCAGGGCAAGACAGTCTGATGGCCAAAGCTTACAAAAGCTGTGGTGTTGCAGCTTTCTACTCGAGAAGATTTAATGATGCCATCGCATTTTACGACTCAGCAAACATCTATTTCAGGAAAACGGGAAACATTCAGGAAATCGCGAATAATTTTAATAATATTGGTCTTGCCCACAGTCGGATGAAAGATCATTTGAAAGCCATCGACAATTTAAACATTGCTCTTGAAATGAACGAGCAACTTGAGAATGTTCAAAACATCGGGCTCATCAATAACAACATCGGGGCGCTTTATTACGAGCTGAAAGCATATAAAAAAGCAAATGAATACTTCGAAGAAGCTTACAATCTGGCAAAGTTGCATAACAATAAGCAAGCTATGCTCACTGCAAGAAACAACATGGGCATGGTAGAAAATGTTTTCAACAACAACGACAAAGCACTTGGTATTTTTAAAGAATGTATTTTGATCGCAATAGAGATTAACAATAACCATGGACTTGGCGATAGTTATCTAAACACCGGCAACACCTACCTAAGGAAATCAATGCCCGATAGTGCTGAATTTTACTTTAATAATGCTTTACGTTATTATCAGATTTCAGACAGGCCCATTGACCGCGTGCTTCTGGCAATGGGACGTGTAAGTAAATTAAAAGGAAACAAAAAAGAAGCATTAAGTTTTTTTCAACAAGCTTTACTTAGTGAGCAGCAAAAGCCTGATCCAGAACTGTTATTGCCTGTCTTAAAAGAAATATATCCTATTCAGGAGCAAAATGGCAATATTTTTGAAGCTTATGCAACACTAAAAAAATATCATACGATTTTTGATACATTAAAATCTTTGTACGACTCAACAGCCGTGGCCAGTCTGGAAGCCAGGTTTGAGCTCGAAAATAAAATAATCGAAATAGATTTACTGCAGGCGGAAGTATCAGATCAAAGTCAAATACTTAATAATCTACTCAAAAAGAACAGATTAAACAACATTTTGGTTTATGTCTTTTTGCTTTTGATAATCATACTGATATATTTTTCTGTCCGTTATTTCAGACTTTTCAGTGACCTTAGAAAATCATTCCAAAAGTTGGCGGAAGAAAATAATCTGCATAGTGAAGCACGCTCCAAATTGTCAGAATCACTCATTGTTTTAACCCAAAAGGAAGCTTTACTCAGATCCATCATCAATAATAGTCCTGATATCATCTGCTATAAAGATGGCAACGGACGCTGGCTCGAGGCCAATGATGCCATGCTGGAACTTTTCGGAATGACTGATAAAGATTACAAAATGCGAACAGACAAAGCAGTTGCTTCATTGAGGCCAGAATTTGCTGAGCATTTCAAAACCATCATTGTTTCAGACGAACTTTGCTGGCAAAAAGCAGCTGCAACAAGGGAAGAAGAAGAAATCACCAATAAAAACGGATCAAAAACAATTTTTGACATCATCAAAATTCCACTTTTTAAAGATGATGGCAGCCGAAAAGGACTAATCATTCTAGGCCGTGATATCACATCAAAAAAAGCCAATGAAGAGCATTGCGTTGGCAATATCCGTTGAATGGCACTTGTCGGTAAATAAACAAAGTATACAGGATAAATTTTATGTTTTCCTTGATGCTGGTTTTTTATGCATGAAAGAAAAATTCGCATAATCAAGGGATTAGTTTTGAAGTTTATCAAAAAAACCGGGTTGAAAATCACAAAATGGAACCATAATTATCTAAAAAAGTTATTTATCAGCCATTACATGTCACTATTTAACAAAAATCGATCATTTTAAAGGAAAATCAAAAGCTATTGTATATTGAAAAAACTGTACATTTGCAGGTGAAAAAAAAACCATTACTATGAAAAGCATCATCGTTAAAATTGTACTTTTTGCGGTTATAATCTTTCTGGGTTATATGATTTATCAAAGCATTCAGCAACCCGTGAAATTTCTTAAAGAAAAAAAACACCGCGACATTGAAGTAGTTCAAAGGTTAAAAGATATCAGAGAAGTTCAATCGTACTACAAAAACGAAAAAGGAGTATACACTCCAAGTTTCGACTCATTAATTGCCTTTTTAAGATATGGCGAGATTCCGGTCGTAAACCTCATTCCTGACCCTACAGACACCACTTTTACACGCACAATTTCAGATACGCTGGGATTTGTTAAAGTGAGTGACTCGCTTTTTTCAAAGCGCAGAAACTTTAAAATCCAGGATCTTCGCTTCATCCCATATGCTGATGGTGCAGAATTTGAAATGGGCGCTGGTACAATTGACCGCGGTGGAGTAACTGTGAGTGTTTTTGAAGTAAAAGCTCCGTTCAGTGTTTATTTGAAAGGCTTGGACGAGCAAAGAATCATGAACCTTATTGCTGCTGAAAAAGCCATTGAACGCTACACCGGCCTGAAAGTTGGTTCATTGACTGAGCCTTCAACAGATGGCAATTGGGAGTGATCGTCCGCTGCCATGATTGCATCGGTAAAACCTCATATCAGCCGCTTCGATAAGGCTTTTAAAGAAGATTATTCAAGAAATTATCATCTTACCATCCGGCTTTCGCCGGATGGTTTTTCATTCGCAGTATTTTCTCCAGAGAAAAACCGCTATCTGGGCATAGAAACTTATCGCTTTAAGCAGATAGATGACGAAATAAAACTGGCTGCAGCACTTGATGAAATCATCATGTTCAGGCAGTGGATAGCCTATCCATACCATTCGGTGATGGCAATTGTTGATCATAGTTTCAATGCCATTGTGCCTGCACCTTTGTTTGAAGAAAAAGAAAAAGGAAGCTATCTTGCTTTTAATCAACAGTTTCGCGACAACAGCCGTATCGCTACAGATCATCTTAAAACTGCAGATGCCTTCAATATTTACTATCTGTCAAATCCTTTTGTAGAAAAAATCAAAGATCTTTGGGCCAACGCTCGCATTGTGCATCAAAGCTCTGTTTTACTTGAAAGCCTGCTTATTTCAAATCGCAATAAATCTACTGTTAACACAGCTTTTGCGCACATTGGCAAAGACAATTTTGATTTTGTTGTCCTTAAAAATGAGAAGCTTCACTTCGTCAATCGCTTTCGTTACAACACCCCAGAAGATTTTGTGTATTTTATCCTATTTGCGCTTGATCAGTTACGGCTCAACCCGGAAACAGTCAATCTGATCTTTTCCGGTCAGATTGACAATGGCTCTTCAATCTATGATATTGCCTGGAAGTATATACGAAATATAAGCTTTGCCGGTCGCAACAGTGCGTTTGACTACAGCTATATTCTTGAAGAACTTCCGGTACACCATTATTTTATCTTGTATAATGCCCTACAATGCGAATTATAAAAGGAAAGTTCCAGCGCCGGCTGATTCACGTACCCGCCGGATTGCCGGTACGCCCTACAACAGATCTTGCCAAAGAAAGTTTATTCAATATTCTTAACAACAGGATTGATTTCAATGGCCTTCGGGCACTTGACCTCTTTACTGGAACCGGAAATATTGCTTATGAACTGGCTTCACGTGGCTGCAACCCTGTTACAGCTGTTGATAACAATGTAAAATGCCTTCAGTTTATCAACAAAACAACTGAGTTGTTTGGGATGGAAAACCTGAAAACTGTAAGATCAGATGTGTTCAGGTTCATTGCCATGCAGCGAATAAGTTATGATTTCATTTTTGCCGATCCGCCTTTTGAACTGCCGGTTGAAGACTACCAAAATCTCATTAAAGTAATTTTTGAGCGCAAACTGCTTACTGAAAACGGTATTCTTGTTGTGGAGCACTCTCGTGGGATAGACTTTTCTGAACACCCGGCTTTTATAGAATTGCGCCGTTATGGCAAAGTTAATTTCAGTTTTTTTGAGGCGCAATCATAAAAAAAACCGGCACTGAGACCGGTTTTTAGGTTTTAATATTCATCTTCGTGAAAGAAGAAGTCCTCTTTGGTAGGATAATCGGGCCAGATATCTTCGATACGCTCGTAGAGCTCGCCTTCGTCCTCCATCTCCTGTAGATTTTCAATTACTTCTTGTGGCGTTCCGGTGCGAACAGCCCATTCCAAAAGCTCTTCTTTAGTTGCCGGCCAGGGCGCATCTTCAAGTTTTGAAGCTAACTCTAATGTCCAGTACATGGTTGTATTTTTTGGTATAAATTTTTTGCAAAAGTAATTTTTTTTTGACGTTTGTCAAGGAAAAAGAAAAAATTGACCAATGCTTCTAGTTGCGGGGATTCCAGACGATCTCTGAGGTGCCTGTCATCATTGAATAATAGCGGCCGAGTACAAAGAAATAATCGGAAAGTCTGTTGATATATCTCATATCAACATCATCTACAATAAAGTTTTCTGCCAAACGCGTGCAAATTCGTTCTGCACGCCGGCAAACAGTACGGGCAACATGGCAATAAGAGACCACCGGATGTCCTCCCGGAAGGATAAAATTATTGAGTTCCGGCAACAATTCATTCATTGAATCCATTTCTTTTTCAAGCAGCTCAACATCTGCTTCAACAACAGGTGGCATAGATCTGGTGAGCACACCCTCCGGATCTTCGGCAAGATGTGACTCAATACGGAATAGCTTTTCCTGAATTTCAAGAAGAATATCACGTTTATCGTCGTCTTCTTTCAGGTGGTCTCGTATCAGGCCGATAAAAGAGTTTAATTCATCAACTGTACCATAAGCTTCAATTCTGTCGTGGTGTTTTGGTACGCGTGAGCCACCAATAAGTGAGGTTTGGCCTTTATCGCCTGTCTTGGTATATATCTTCATTGTAAGTAATTAGTTCGGGTTAAACAAAATATACGAGAAATTGTTTAATTCAGGAGAGGCGATAAAATACAATTACTGTTGCTTATAGATTTCTGGATTCATTTCATCCGACTCAATCAATCCGTCTTTTAAGCGAATGATGCGATGCGCCTTTTTGGCTATTTCTTCTTCGTGGGTAACGACGATGATTGTGTTTCCATTTTTATGAATATCCTCCAAAAGTCCCATAATTTCGACAGAAGTTTTCGAATCCAGGTTCCCCGTTGGCTCATCAGCAAGCAGGATTGAAGGATTATTCACCAATGCTCTTGCAATAGCCACACGCTGTCTTTGTCCGCCCGAAAGTTCATTAGGTTTATGCTTCACGCGGTCGGTAAGCTGAACATCAGCCAGCACTTTTTCAGCCATTTCCAGTCGTTTTGCTTTATTCAGGCCGGCATAAACTAATGGCAGCATAACATTTTCAAGGGCTGTGGACCGTGGCAGCAGGTTAAAAGTTTGAAAGATGAATCCGATTTCCTTGTTTCTGATCTCGGCAAGTTCATTGTCGTTCATTCTGCTTACATCATTTCCGTTAAGCATATAGCTGCCAGAAGTAGGTGTATCCAAACATCCGATCATATTCATCAATGTTGATTTTCCCGAACCTGAAGGTCCCATCAATGCGACATATTCATTTCGTTTAATAACCAAATCTATATTTCGCAAGGCTTTTACAATTTCTGATCCCACCTTGTAGTGTCGGGAGATACTTTTAAGCCTGATGATTTCGTTTTCCATGTTTATATTTGTAATGATCAGCAAAGTTATTATATACTCAACACAAAATGTTGTTTTTCGATTCCCTTTTTAAAAAAAACAATGCCAAACTGATAAAGATCTATGCTAATGCTGACACTGGTATTTGATTTTATGATCTCCCAGCTTTCTTCCATTTCTTCTGACCAGTGAATGTCATCAAAAATAAAAACTGAGTTTTCATCAGCTTTTGTCAAGCAATGATTGAAATAATCAATGGTTGGTACTTTTTTGTGGTTTCCATCAAAAAAAACCATGTCAAGCCGATCAAAACTATTCAGAGTGGAGGCAAGCAGAATATTAAAATTTCCAATTGCAATTTTGACGTTTTTAAGTTTATACCGATCAAAATTATCCTGTGCTACAGAGGCAACAGAAGCGCAACCTTCCATGGTTACCAATCTTGCATTGCGATTGCCGAGTGCAAGACAAACAGTGCTGTTACCCGTTGATGTACCAAACTCGAGTATGTTTTCGGGATTGAAAAAATGTACAATCCTGTAAAGAAGCTTCAGATATTTAATCCTCAGTGTTCTCTTCTTTGTTATTTCTCCTACTCTTGCTCTGTAAGTTGCAAATTCTTTATTTCCGGCAGCAGCGCCAAAATCAACTGTTTCGATGGTGTTTCTATTAGAAAGTGTGCTTTTGAGCGACTTCATAATGATGGTGTAATCACTAAAATTTGTGCGGTCATGAAGCACTTTGTTGTATAAATCATAAACAAATGGAGAGTGTAGTCTATGCCTTCCTTTTCTTTTCAGGAAATATTTTAAATAAGATTTAACTCTAAACAGTGTTTGCAGCATAAATTAGTATTGAATTCCTAAATCAATTTCGTTCACTTTCAAGGCGATAATAACGTAAATTTACAACAATTGTTTGAAACAAAAGAAATTGTTTTGAATGCTTATTATTTCCAGTTTAATCAAAAATCAGTTTCTGAAGATAAAAAACATTTCTGGGATTATTGGTACGAAGCCTGTTGTTTGAAAGACGCTGATAGCCACTTACAATATAGTTTTCATTGTACCAGTGGTTTATGTGAGAAAATCTTTCTTCCAAAAGTCTGTCGTTCGTAAAAGTGCTTTCTACTTTGGTTTGTTCAACCTGGCCCAGCTGTCGTCCGTCGTTTGCGATAATTTTCGATGTAAGCACTCCGCTTTGCATCAATGCCATCACAATACCTGTCTGATCAGGAATTATGCTTACATTTCTCCTGAGTCTTTGCACCAAAACATTTCGTATTTCAAAATCGGAACTCCAATTCAACTGACCTTCTGCGCCAAAAGAAACAACAAGCGTAGAAAAGAAATTATATCCTTCAAAAACACTATAACTAAAAGGAACAAGTCGTCCGTAAAAATCATAATCCATGCGTGTCTCAAGACGGTATTGAGGTTTAAAAGCCTCTGCAGAATAGATAAACTGATCTTGATGTCTGATGAGTTTTGGCTCAAAAAACTGGAATGTTATGCCCATATCCTGACCCACATCGCGCGAGCGCGCCATGCGTTGCCTGATTTTTATAAGATCCTCTGTTGAGAGCACTTTATAAATGTTGGTAAAGCTTTCGAAGCTATGAAAACTTCCTATCGGGGCTTCATCACCTTGAAAACGCAAAAAGAAAACGCCTTTGGCCTCATTTGTAAGCTCCGGGGCATTGGCAGCATCCTTTACAGAACTACGTCTGATTTCATTGTCAAAACTGCCGGCCACAATCATTTGATCCGAGCTGTCAGCAAGAAGGGTCATGGCATGCAGATAATTGGTGTTATCCTTATAATTCCATGTTCTGATCAATTCACCAGTTTCACTTATCAACATAAAAACATCAGCTGCAAAACGATTGTTTTCGAAACGTTTAACGGCCAGCAAAAACCGGCTATTCTCAACATCACCAGCAACAAATTGTATCACAGACTGCCCTTCAATTCCATGTTTGATGCTTTTAAGGGAGTTATTATCAGTATTATAAATCAATAAATCTGATTCATAACGTTGGAGGTTTATTGCCAGAAGAACATAATTGCCAATCATGCTCATGCCTTTAACCGAGGCCTTTTCAGGAATGCTTCCACCCATCAGATGAAATGAACTGGTTTCAAGGTTGAGCAGCAGCATTTCATAAACAGGCTGAGACACTTTTTTTGCTTCAGGTGTCACAAAAAGAAAAATCATCTGACCCGATGACTTACTTACACTATGATGTGCCAGGCCATCGGTAAGCTGTACATATTGCATCCAAACTTCCCTGAGATTGGTATCGAGCAAACTGAAATACCATTTACGCTTGCCCTCTTCATCAAGTTCAGTGCTTTCATAGAAAATCAATAAGCCCTTTTCGCTCAACACTTCATAATTATATGCCGGAACATCTATTTGGGCAGGCAACTCCAGACGCACGGGTTCCATCACCTGTGCCTTACTTATAAAGGACAGAAACAACAGAAACACAAGTAAGAATTTCGGATTTATTTTATCCACTGTTGATACTTTTGGCAAAAATACAATTTTGTGCCATGTCAAAGGATTGAAATTGCAAAAATGAATCCCAATAAAAAAGGCTGCTACTTTTTTGTAACAGCCTTTTCGGTTATGTTTTGGTTACGAACTAATCTTCCTGATGAGGGGCTACCAGCTCGATGAGTTCAGGCAAGTCCATTCCAAGATTTTTGAGATGAGCTATTTTTGGAACACCATTTTTTGTCCACCCACGGCGATGGTAAACTGCGTCAAGCAGCTGTTCATAGCGATTTTCGCGATACTCACGCATTTTTGCCATCTTCTCTTCCGTTGATTTACCTGCAGGATCAAAACCAACAAGCTCCATCAATTGTTTATCATAACGTTCTGCACGTGATTCATACTCTTCAACAGTTACAGGACCAGCAGCACGATAAGGCTGTGCGTCATATTTGCGGACACCGTAACCACGTCTGAGATTGAAGATACGCTGGAAGTTATATACACGCTCCGATTGACGAATCATTTCATGCTTATCAAATTCTTTACCTGTAACTGCTTTATATATAGTTACATAGTTATCAACATGTTCTGGCACTTTGGCTGGTTCATCGGTTTCGTGATTGTTTTCAGGTTCCACATCATTCCATGGAAGCTTGCATAATCCAACCAATCCGAACCATGTGCGGAACATTGGGAAATAGTGCAATGCTTCAGCTTTGGCTTCAAAAGTTGGAATCTGATTGTTTACCATGTCCATAAAGATGAGCCATGCCTCGTCATGTTGTGGACCTTTGTTGGTCATTGCATAACCACCTTGCTGTGCAAGCGATTCTTTGCTGAC
>JAGXRB010000062.1 GCA_018336075.1 Bacteroidota bacterium | reverse complement strand
ATTGTTTAATCCTGGCGCATCCAGCGTTCAACGGCTTCAACGGGGTGCTCATGCTGTTGCATTTGGGCCAGCAATGCGCCTGGCTCGGCGGCGATGGAGAGCATGGCCCGGTGTTCGCGGAAGATGAAGCCTTCGTCCACGGCCCGGTCAAGCATTTGAATCAGCAAATCGTAATAGCCGCGCGTGTTCAGCAGGCCGATGGGCTTTTGGTGAAGGCCGATTTGCCCCCAGGTGATGGTCTCGAAGAGTTCGTCGAAAGTGCCGAATCCGCCGGGCAAGGCGATGTAACCTTCGGACAGTTCGTACATGCGGGCTTTACGCTCGTGGATGGTGGCGGTCACTTCGAGGCGGGTCAGCCCGTAGTGGGCCAGAGCCGGGGTGTTCATGCTCTCGACGATGACGCCGACCACTTCGCCGCCGGCTTCCAGCGTCCCGTCGGCGACGGCGCCCATCACGCCGGTCTTGCCGCCCCCATAGATTAAACGGATTCCGTTTTCAGCCAGAATGCGCCCCATTTGACGGCCAGCCAGGTGAAAATCCGCGTGCGCTGCTTTTGCCGAACCACAATAAACACAAATTGATTTCATCGCTTCTCCTGTCTGGGGGGGAAAAATGGGTTAATGCGCCTGGTTGCGCAAAGTGGTACAATCGTTGCATTTCCATTGCAAACGGAGGGGCTATGGCAAACCATGGCAACGGCAATAACGTACCACCTTTTCATAATGAACCCAAACCACTTATCAGGCAGCCTGGCGACGAGAGAAAACGCCGGGGTCTAAGCCTGATTACAATGATTTTGGGTTGGGCTTGCCTGACCATCGCCATGGTGGGCGGGGGCAGGCTTTTGTGGGATATTCTATCAGACGGCCTGGAGTTGCAAGGGCTGTTGGCCAAAGTGATTTCTCTGGGGCTGACGTTTTTGCTGGGCTGGGTTGTTTCGATGGTCTGCATCAGGGTTTTTGCCAACCTGGTTCTGCCCCTGGTGATTAATATTTATGTCTTCCTGACCGCCGCCGGGATTTTGGTCTTGTACGCGCGCGTTGTTCATAAGTTGTTTATGGAAGTCTTTAACCCGAATGTTCATTACCTGCGTTATTCGCTGGCAATCGGCATTGGCTTTGCGGTGCTGGTTGGTTTGCATCTTTTGCTCGAAGACCACGATCTGCGGCCTTTCTCGATTCCGTTCCTGATTGGTGGGGTGCTGCACCTTACTGGCATGGTGGTTCATTATGTTTTTATGAACGGCAACCAGGAGGATGTTTGGGGCGATGTTTATTTTTTCGGCCTGGTAATGTGCATTTCGCTGCTGATGTTGGCACATTTTGGGATTTTTAACCTGCCGCGCAGGGCAATAAACCATTTTTTTGTGACAAACGGCCACGCGCTTCGTCCAGGAAATCGCGAATCGTAGCCAGATTGGGTAATTTTTTGCCCTTTGCCAGTATTGCTTTTGAGGAGAAGTAATTTTTGACCCAGGAATCTAGCTATCGGTCGGCGGTTGACGATTTCCATTCTGCGCACCAAAAAGCGACTGTGGAAGAGGTGCTTGCTCGTTTGCAGGGCAAGCCCAATACCCTGTTGTCTTTCGACGAGGTCGCAAAGAAGTTGAAACTGCAAGCGCGTTCAGAACGGGGGATTCAGGATATTCCGTTGGATGCCATTGCGGGAAGTGTTGGGCGCTATACCGATTTTACGCGCACCTTCCTTCCGCGCAACCCGAGCGACCAGCAGCGCTGGGTCAACGTCAAGGCCAGCCTGGAAGAGGGCGGTTTTCCGCCGATTGATGTTTACAAGGTCAGCGACGTCTATTTTGTAATGGACGGCAATCACCGCGTCTCTGTTGCCCGCCAGGAGGGCTGGAAGACCATCCAGGCCAACGTGATTGAAGTTTCCAGCGACGTTCCGCTTGCGCCGGATACCCAGCCGGATGAGTTAATTGTCAAGGCTGAGTATGCCGAATTCCTGCGTGAGACCGAACTGAACCAAAAACGCCCGAATATTGATTTGAGCGTCACCATTCCCGGCCAGTATGAGAAACTCAGGCAGCAAATCCACATTCACCAATATTATGCCTGTGTCGACCGGCAGGAGGATGTGTCCTTCGACGAAGCCCTGCTGGATTGGTACGATACGATTTACATTCCGCTGGCCGAAACGATTCGGGACCGGGGCCTGTTGCGCTGGTTCCCCGACCGCACCATCACCGACTTTTACCTATGGGTGACGGAGCATCGTGACGCGATTCAAAAAGAACTGGGCTGGACACTGCCCACCGAAACGGTTGCCGATGCGCTGGTCAAGAAGACGATGCGGAAGGGGAAAAGGCAGGAAACGGGCAGTTGGCGGCGCGCAAAACTGTTGGAGCGTTATACCGAGCCGCTTTTCAAAGATATTCTTGTGCCGCTCAGGGTGGGCAATGCCGGCTGGCAGGCGATGGAACAGGCTCTCGACATTGCCCGGCGCGAGGGCGCATCCATTCGTGGGTTGCATATCGAAGACAGCAAAGAGAAATTCGACAGCCCCGAAAACCAGGAATTGCAGGAGCGTTTTCGCCAGTGTTGTGAGGAGGCAGGCGTCAACGGAACCCTGGCCCTCGAAGTGGGCGACCCGACCGGAAAAATCCTGGAACGTTCGGCGCTGGTGGATTTAATCGTCCTGAAGGTTTTATACCCGCCCGCGACAGGGATTGCCGGGTTGGCATCTCCCCTGCGCACGATTATCACCCAGGCGGCGCGGCCTGTCCTGGCCCTGCCCGGCGATGTGATTCCGTCTACCCATGCGTTGCTGGCTTTCGACGGCGGTTCACGCGCCAAGGAGGCGCTTTTCGTGGCGACCTACCTGGCGGAGCGATGGCAGATTAATTTGACAGTCTTCACTGCGCTGGATGGTTCGCGCTTGTCTGCGGCGATACAGGACGAAGCCCGCGCTTACCTCGATTTGCACGAAATCAACGCCGAATATGTGGTTGAAGATGGGCCGGCAGATTCGGTGCGCGGGGTTATCCGCGAGCGTGGCATTGACCTGATTGTGATGGGTGGCTATAGCGGCTTGACAATAAAGGACTTTTTTGTCGGCAGCAGTGTCAGCCTGGTTTTGCGGGAATCCAAAATTCCGGTGATGATTTGCCGGTAGTTTTTAAGCCCTAATCATTGTCAAAAGCATTTTAAATTGCCCGGGGGCTTTCAGGGCGTGCGGTTGGTTGGCAGGCATGATGATGGCCTGCCCGCTTTCCAGTTCAAATCGTTGCCCGGAAATGAAGACCTCGGCGCGGCCATCCAAAATGTGGGCAAGGGCGTCGAAGGGGGCCGTGTGTTCGCTCAGTCCCTGCCCTGCGTCGAAGGCAAACAGGGTGACATTGCCGGTTTCGGCCTTGGTAACCTGGCGGCTGACGACGCTGCCTTCCTGGTAAGACACCATTTCTTTCAGATTAAGGGGTTCAGCAATTGGCGCAGTACTCATGGGGTTCTCCTTTTTGAAGAAATATACCACCCCGCGCGGGTAAAAACTGTGCTTAAAGTCGCCTTATGGTCTGGCGGTTATTGCCTGCCGATAACTTTGCGAACCGTGTAGGTCGCTTTTTGCTGGGATTCGTGATAAGTGCGGACGAGCAGTTCGGCAATCAAGCCCATCAGGATGGATTGGAATCCCATCAGGGCCAGCAGGACCGAGATGATGAAGATGGGCGAGGTCAGTATATCGACTTCGATGAGCATCTTGCGGACGGCGAGGAAGAATATCCCGAGGAAACCGATCAGGAACATCAAAATCCCGCCGCCGCCGAACAGGTAAATCGGCTTGGCCGAGTAGCGCGTCAGGAACTGGACGGCTATCAGGTCGAGGATAACCTTGATGGTGCGCTCCAGCCCATACTTGCTCTGCCCGAACTTGCGGGCATGATGCCGGACGGGAACCTCGAAAATTTTTGCGCCGACCGAGTTGGCGTAAACCGGGATGAAACGGTGCATCTCGCCGTACAGGCGGAAGCCGGTGATGACTTCGCGGCGATACGCCTTGAGCGTGCAGCCGTAATCGTGCAGATGCACGCCGGTCACGTTTGAAATCAGCCAGTTAGCCATATTCGAGGGCAGGTTGCGGGTCAGGGCGTTGTCTTCGCGGTTTTTGCGCCAGCCCGAGACAACATCGTAGCCTTCTTCGAGCTTGTCCAGCATCATGGGGATGTCTGCCGGGTCGTTTTGCAGGTCGGCGTCGAGGAAGGTGATGACATCGCCACGGGCATGGTCGATTCCGGCGGCGATGGCGGTTGTCTGCCCGAAGTTGCGGCGGAATTCGACCACGCAGACATGCTGCGGGTCGGCGGCGGCGATTTTTTCCAGCGCGGCAATCGAACCATCGCGGCTGCCATCGTCCACGTAGATGACTTCCCAGGTGCGGGCCATCCCTTTCAGGGCAGCATGGATGGCCTCGTGCAGGACGGGCAGGCTTTCTTCTTCGTTGTAAACGGGGATGACGATGGATAAATCCATGGGTTATTTTCTCCGGTATAGATATAGGACCGAATCTTCACGGCAGGATTGCGGCCCGCTTTTGAAGACCAACTCAAACGCGGATAGTTGTGACTCCAACCAGCCGTTTTTATCGATGTTGCGGGCTTCGAGTAGGACGAAATCAGATTCAGCCAGCCATTTTTCGTTTATGGATTGGTTTGTCCAGCCGTAGCGGCGCAGCCCGGCGTCGTCGTCCGAAATGCGGAAGGAGTAACCGCCATGCAATTGCCCCGGCAGGATTTGAACACCCGGCAAGTATAACAGCGTCGTGGGCGCGTAACCATTCCAGTAGACCTTCGAGCCGGGCGGAATGCGCTCTGCCAGGGCCGCGCCAACCGTCTCGTAGCCGGGCAGGGTGTTGCCGGGGCAGCTGTATCCCTGGTATTCACCGGCCAGCAAAACGGATGGGGAGAAAAGCGAGCCGAACACAAAGAGCGCCAGGAAGGTGTAAGCAAGCACAGATTTTGAAGCGAAAGAGCGAATGGCCAAAAGGATGAGAAGCGCGAGCAGGATTGCGCCTGTGAGGGCCACCGTTACCGGGAAGATGACCTGGACTGTGTCGGTGATGTCGCGCATTTCCAGCCCGAACTTGTTGGCGAAAACCTGCCAGATTTGGGCCTCCCCAAAGCCGGGCATGGGCAGCATGACCAGCCGCCGGTAAAAATTCTCCGGCAGCAGGTCCCGGACGGTTCCCTCGGCGGAGTAGGCCATGCCAGCCAGTAGAATCAGCAGGGCGATGAAACCCGTCCAGGCACGCCAGGGGGGCGGGGTCAGGTTCCAGTATGGCAGGCTGGCGGCGATCAGCAGCAGGCCTACTCCGCCATAGAAGGCGGTGTAGGTCGGGAAGCAGAAGACGCAGTATTCGTTGCCAAGCGCAGCCCAGGCGTGCAGGGCGAAGAAGACGGCGAGCAAGACGGACAAAAAGATGACAATTTTGTTGTTGGGATTCTTTTTGGGCCAGAAAACAAGAACGGATAATGCGCCGACCAGGGCGGCGAAATGATAGCGAAAAGCCAGGAAAAAACTCGCCAGCCGGAAGCCGAAGGGCGGTTCGGGACTCCAGGTGGGGATGTGTTCGGGAGCATAGAAAGGCGCGAGGAACGGGAAGGGCAGCCAGCGCGCCCACAGGCGCAGGATGTTGGGCCAGTAGAGCAGGTGGACGCCGCCGAAGGTGAGCAGGATTCCGGCGAGGAGCCATAAAACACCCATCTGACCCCCCTGTCCCTGGCGGGACATCCCCTCATTTTCGACTGAACTTCGTCGAAAATAAGG
>JAGXRB010000061.1 GCA_018336075.1 Bacteroidota bacterium | reverse complement strand
CCTTAACGGAGTCATCGGCTTGTCCCATAAATGGGCGGGGCCAATATGCGGGAAGGACATGAAATCGCGAAAGTTGTGATATTGCCAGCTTGGAATAAGGATATCCTTTTTTGTGATTTTAAACTTCTTCAGGACATGATCCAAAATTTCAGGCGGCATATTTCTGTCATGAATAAAACGGACAGGCACACCTTTCTTTCTTTGCTTCAGGCTTTCGGCCATGATCTCGATGAAACTTTTCGATACGTCATTCTCGAGGTCAAGTTCGGCATCGCGCGTAAATTTAATCGAGTAAGCATCGTAGGCATCGTAACCGGAGGGCAGAAAAATTTCATCCAGATTGTAACGAATGACATCATCCAACAACACAACACTTATCCCGGATTCAGTTTCAGGCAATACAAAAAACCGTGGAATACGGCTTGTAGGAACCTTTACCAAAGCATAATCCTCTGGAAGAATTCCATTGCTGTTGTAAAGTTTAACGACCAGATATATAGAATTATCACGCAATCCCTGAACATCTTTTAATCCGTTGAGCATTATCGGAAAAAGATGCGGATGCACTTCTTCTCTGAAATAGGTTTTTACTATTGCAATCTGGTCAGCATTGAGGTCGCCATATCCAACGATAAAAATTTTTTCTTCCTGTAGTCCTTTTCTGATATCAAGATAGGTGCTCATATAAGACTGCTCTTGTTCGTCAATTATTTGACGAATCTCCTTCAAAGTCTTTGCAGGATCATATCGCAGGAACTCATGCTTTTCTTTTTTCAATTCTTTCAAACGACGCAAAGTTGCCACCCTGACTCTGAAAAACTCATCACGGTTATTGGAATAAATACCGATAAACCTCAAACGTTCACACAGTGGATTGGTTGTATCCATAGCTTCCTGCAAAACACGTGCATTAAAATGCAACCAGCTAATCTCTCTGTTTATAATTTTGCTACCCATAAGTATTCTGGAATTTCAGAGCCCATTAATGTTAATGCGTTTAAAAATAAAATTGATTAAACTTGTTTTGGTTATTTTTTAAAATCCACTTATTAGTTTTGGAAAGATGACAAATTTCACTTTGAAGGCGGCATTTTCAATTTCGTCCCATTTGTCTGTCTGAAACTCCAGACAAACCACGGCCGAAGTTGGCAGCCAATCAATCGGTGGCACAAGAAAAAAGTTGGCAAAGTTGGTAAAAGCCGGGTTATGTCCCACAATCATAACTTCTTGAAATCTGTCAGAAAGATCCAAAAATTGAGTAAATATTTGGGTTGCATCCGTATGATAAAGGGAAGGGTCGATCTTTACAATATCTTTATCCATACCAAGTCCTTCAGCAATTAAATCAGCTGTTTCGCGCGCTCTTTGGGCTGAGCTGCAAATAATAAAATCAGGCCTTACTGCTTCTTTTTTTAGGTACTCGATAACTTTCCGTGTTCGCTTCCTGCCTTTTTCGATAATCGGACGTTCATGGTCTGACAACTCCGGATAGTCCCATGAAGATTTAGCGTGTCGAATGATGTATAGAAGTTTCATGAAATTATTTTAAATAAGAGAACAAATTTACATTAAGGAAATGGTTTAAGGTCAGTTTGAAAGATTAAAAAAATGTAAAGTCTGATAAAGCCAGGATTCAAGACAAAAATAATACCGTTTGAAATCTCAAAATATTCTGACTTCAACAAGGGATTTACGATTTGCGATTTACGATTTACGGACTTGAACTTTCAAGAGAGGATTTACGATTTGCGATTTACGATTTACGATTTTGAACTTTCAAGGGAGGATTTGCGATTTACGATCTTGAACTTTTAACAAAGTCCAATTCAACCTGCTTTTTGGTTTATTTCAATTCGCGTTGGCGCTAATCATTCATTCCTTTTAATTAGAATACTTTTGCAGTGTAACCTATTTAAAAAAATCACGTTATTGTGATGGGTTTTGCCATTAAAAATGAAGTAGAACCCCTATGATTAGGCAAGGTTTTTGATACAGAAATTTGTATTTCGAAAAAAATGAAAGATAACAAAGAGTTGATAGCCTTAATCAGTTTGGTGGATGAACCTGATGAACTTTTGTACAATCAGGTTCGCAACCGTATTTTTGCCTATGGTTCAGCTGCAATTCCTGCATTGGAAAAGGCATGGGAATCGACGCTGGACGATCAAATTCAACAAAGAATTATTCAGATCATTCACGAGATACAACAGCAACAGATTTATA
The DNA here is from genome assembly GCA_018336075.1 of Bacteroidota bacterium. Taxonomy (GTDB): domain Bacteria; phylum Bacteroidota; class Bacteroidia; order Bacteroidales; family F082; genus JALNZU01. The sequence continues at coordinate 4,022 of JAGXRB010000061.1, read as the reverse complement.
GTGAGCTAAGTAACTGGGCAAAGTTTGGTTTTGACGATTTGTTGAAAGGTTTTCTTATCGTAAGCCGATATCAGTATCCCGATTTGGATATTCATGCAATAACGCGCGAAGTAGGCCGCATTGTGCAGGAAGTCTGGATGGAACTTAACCCCAATCTGACTCCGCTTGAGAAAATAAAAGTCGTCAACCATGTCATTTTTGATATTAACAAATTTGGCGGCAATACTGCCAACATAAAATCGCCTGAGAATTTTTATCTGAAGCCACTGCTTGACTCAAGAAAAGGCAATCCATTATCGCTAGGCATGTTATACATTCTTATTGCCCGAAGCCTCAGAATTCCTGTTTATGGCGTTGATTTGCCGAAACATTTTGTCCTTGCATACGTGGAAGAAGCTGCAGGCGATGGTGGCCGAAAAGCAACTGAAGAACATGTAATCTTTTATCTGAACCCTTTCAACAAAGGAGCAGTTTTCACACGAAACGAAATAGATTTATATATCAAGCAGCTAAAAGTGGATCATCATGACAGATATTTTCTTCCCTGTTCCAATCAAGTCATTATTCGCAGAATGATTACCGGATTAATTGACACATACAAAATATCATCTACTAATGACAAGGTGAGTGAATTAACAAAAATCCTTGAGGCACTTGACGATCATTAGCATTTAAAATTTCTATTATTTAAGGGTATTCTAAAAAATAAAGATCAGTTCAAACCGGATTATAAAAAAAAAAGATCAGAGAAATTCTGATCTTTTTTTTTATGTTTTGACGCTCGTTTATTTTCCGCTGAAAACGATGAACCTTAAAATTGATGAAGAGTTGGCATTTGTTTTTCTGCTTAAATAACGGTAAGCGATAATTTTGGTATCGAAAGGAATATCATCGATATAGCTTTCCTGACATAATGTAAAGGTTTCTGCCATCGCTTTTGCTGACAAAATTTCTCCTGCAATTTTCTCAGTATTGAAAGGAATGTCTTCAATAAAAGATTCTTCTGCAGGTGTTGTAAGTTCTACAATGTTTGTGTCACCATTGTTGTGTGCATCGAATATCTCAGTTGTATTGAATGGGATATCATCGATGTATGATTCTTCTTTCATTTTGAAACCATCAGCAAGTGTAACACCTTGAACAAAAATGCTGATAATGATTGCGATTACTAAATTTTGAGTTTTCATGGCTGTATTTTTTTTATTTTATTTTCTGCTATTTGATAAGAGGATTACCAAAGATGTGCCAAAGTTCATAATTTACTTATTTTCAATTATTTATATCTAATTTTTGATGAATTTCTTTTCGTGAAAACAGTTACTAAAACGTACACTTTTGTTCGGCGATGAACAGTTTGACAATTATGCTAACTTCTCAAATAGATAAATAACCAAATTACTCTAACAATATATTGGCATTGGATTCTCTTAAAAACAAAAAAAACCGGCCGAAGCCGGTTGCGGGATAGTGTATTTAGGAATCTGAAAGTCTATCTTTCTTACAACATTGTCTGTATGTCAGCTGCTGAAACTTTTTTGCAAAAACTGGCAGCCACGGTTTCGGTATTAAAAGGAATGTCATCGATATAACCTTCTTCAGGCATTTTGAATGATTTTTCCATTGCTATCTCTGATTTCGCAATTTCGGCTATTTCATGCGTATCGAATGGAATGTCGTTAATGTAGGCTTCTTCATTAAGTGATGGCAAGTAGAGATTGCCTGTATCTGCAGCTAAAATTTCATAGAAAATTTCAGTTGTGTTGAAGGGGATGTCATCAATGTAAGACTCTTCTTTCAATTTAAATCCATCGGCAAGCGCTGAAGACTGCATGATGATGCTGAAGATCGCTGCGAAGATGATTTTTTGTGTTTTCATGGCTCTTATTATTTGAGGTTTATTTTCTTTAATTTCATTTGATAAAGATATTTCCAAATCTGTGCCAAAAATTTTATTTAATTGATTTTTAATTACTTAACCCGCATTTTTCAGAAACGCAAAGATTGGATTTATGATGTCAAACCGAACACTTTCGTACGGTCACGAACAGTTTTCACTGGTTTTTTGAAAATAAATCTTTAAACTGAAAACTAAATTGTAAGACAATTGTTTAATTTTAAACCTTATTTCAACATAATGCACCCTCAAAACAATTCTCAAACCGTAACAATGTCGTTTTTTCGTTACGAAGGCCGAAAAAACAAGACATGGGGAATGAGTCAGATGCATCTTTCACGCAAACCCATGAAAGCAATGGAAGGTCTTTTGTTCTTTAAACCTTTGGGCACAGGCGGAGGAACAGGTTACAGCATTTGGCCTGATTTCGGTGTTTATGGACTACTGGCAGTGTGGGAAAATTATGAGCAGGCTCTCAACTGGCGAAAGTCAGATTTCTACAAAACCTTTGAAGCAAAAAGTAAAGAAAACTATACAATTTTCATGTCGCCTATAAGCTCAAGAGGTTCATGGTCAGGCTTCAGCAATTGGGAAACATCCGATCAAAAAGAAAGTACACCGCTCATTTGTGTTATAACACGTGCTACGATCCGCAAACGCTTTATGTTCAAATTCTGGAGTATGGTGCCGGGTTCAAGTGCTGCGCATGATGTGGCTGACGGTCTGATTTTCTCCAAAGGAATCGGAGAAGTGCCTCTTTTGGAGCAAGCTACATTTACAATCTGGGAAAACACACAGTCTATGATAAATTTTGCCTATAAAAGTTTCCATGCCGAAGCTGTGCAAATAACACGAAAAAGAAACGGCTTCAATGAGGAAATGTTTACAAGACTGAAACCGTTTTTAGCTGTAGGCAGCTGGAATGGAATCAACCCGCTTGAAAGATACGGCATCAATTCAACCTTGTAGCAAAAAAAATGACCCTGAAATAAATCAGGATCATTTTTAGCATTTATTTTTTGCAATAACTTTTCTAAGCCTTTTACGGGCTTAATTCAGAAAAGGCTGCATTATTGAACTATAAAGGACGTTGATTTACTTTTTACAGCGCCTTCAAAAATTACCTGATATCTTCCTTTGGGCAGACTTTCTATAGAAATACGCTGGTTGTCTGCAACATTGTTCAAGTGCATGACAACTTTCCCGTTCATATCAACAATTGAGATCGCTTTTACCTCAGCAGACAATCCCTTCACTAAAATATAGCTGAACGCAGGATTGGGATAAACGACGATATTGTCAGGTTTTGACTCATTCAAAGATGTAATGTTTTCAACTTCTACCGTAATATCAACATCGCTGCTAACTACTTCCAGCGAACCGTTATAAGTTGCATAACCTGTCTTTGAAACCTCAAAAGCATAAGTTCCAGGAATTACGCCATAAAAATAGGCTTTACCGGCAAAATTAGTCATCTGCGTTCCATAATTCTGAAGTGCAACATTGGCGTCAACCAAAGCGAAGCCGTAGTTGTCATCAACTTTGATTGTTACAACATACGCAATAATCTGAAGCTGAACCTGTACCAAAACATTCTGATTCGTAACTACGACTGTGCCACTTGCAGATACATAACCATTGCGGCTGACGGAATAAAGATATGTGCCGGGCAAAACATCCGGGAAAACATAAAAGCCGGCAGAATAAGCAGTGCCATTAAAAGTGACAATGGCATCAGGTACAAATACACCATTGTTATCTTTCACATCGAAGGTCACAGTATAATTAATGATCTGAAGTACCACTTCAACCACCACATGCTGATTTGTTACAACAGCATTTCCACTGAAGGTTTCATATCCATTTCGACTGACGGAATAAGGATATGTGCCTGGCAAAACATTTGGAAAAACATAGAAACCGGCCGTATAGGAAGTGCCGTCAAAAGTTACAATGGCATCTGGCAGAACCACACCATTATTGTCTTTCACATCGAAAGTGACAGTATAACTTAACGGAATCAAAACGATATCAATGCTCAGATTCTGGTCAACCACAACAGCTGTTCCTTCTGCAGTATTATAATCAGGATGGGTAATTGAATAGGCATATTCTCCCGCCAGTATAT
>JAGXRB010000060.1 GCA_018336075.1 Bacteroidota bacterium | reverse complement strand
GGCCGTTTTTGCCGGATTTCTATGTGTTTTCAAATTCACAGGCTCAGCGGCACCGCGTTTGGGCGGGCTCACGCGCTGCATTGAACGGAGATTTTTCGTTGGGATAAATATTTTTTGGAGGTTGATTTGTAAATTCCAGGACATGCTGACCTTCATACCGGGATATTGACTACCCGATCGGCTATTTTGCAACTACAACGCTGCAATCAGCCGGTCTCCATACCGTTGAAATCAACAAGTTTCTTGATTTTTGATTAGTTGAAATGGTTGATATTCCAGTTCCATTACCGGAATACTGAGAAGTTTTTTTTCGAAGATTTCAATTTCATTGGCTCTGTTTCGTTGCTATTATCAACTTTGAGGAGAGTTCTTTCAACCGAAAAAGAATTTTTGTTACGTTAAAATACCTCAAAACATTTTTTTAATTAAGTATCGAATACTATCTTTGTTGAAAACATACGACTTAGTTTGTTTTTTAACCTGGGCAATGCGATGTTAGAATTTATAACTTTCTCATTAGAAGAACGGTTGTTTGGAATTTCTTTGCCACAACTCAATAAGGTGATCAGGGCAGTTGCAGTCACCAACGTTCCTGATGCGGACGGGATTTTCCATGGGGTATTCAATTATCATGGGGAAGTGATGCCTGTTATCAATCTGCGGAAGCGCTTTTCGATGCCTTCAAAAGAAATCAGTATCAGCGATCATTTTCTTATTGTGGATTCAGGAAAACATACATTTGCGATAGTCGTTGACAAGGTCGGTGAAGTAAAGAAAATTGCTCCAGATGAAATCAGTGAAATTGAATTATCATCTTCGTTCGATGATAATGCGAAGAAAAAAGGTTCTAAAATGAATTCTTTCCTCCGAAGCGAAAACGGAATTATCATCCTGTACGATCTCGAAGCACTTATAAACAGTGAAATTGAAATACAACTTGAAAAGCTGACTGAAATATTGAAAAAAGAGGATTCAATATGAGTTTCGACGAAAACATGCGCACCATCAATCAACGGCTCAACACTTTGGTTGGATTGAATTTTACTGAAAGTCAGTGGAAAAACCTGGAAAGCAATCTGAAACTTGCATTCAAGGCACTGAATCTGAAATACAGTCAGGAGCGTTTTCTTGAATGGATAATGCAAACAGAGATTCCGGCCAAAGAGCTCGAAATTTTAGCAAATCATCTCACAATCGGCGAAACATATTTCTTCAGGGAAAAAAACGCCCTTCATTTGCTGCGTGAGAAAATTCTTCCCGCTGTTATAATTGCCAATAATGAAAATAGTGGAAGTAAAAGCTTGAAAATTTGGAGTGCAGGCTGCAGCTCGGGCGAAGAACCCTATTCTATTGCCATGCTGCTTAAGGAAATAATTCCTGACATTGGTGACTGGGACATCAGGATACTTGCCACAGATATTAATACTGTTGCCCTTGCAAAAGCAAAAGAAGGCAAGTATACTTCATGGTCATTCAGAGAAACGCCCGAAGCTATTAAGAAGAAATATTTTCTTGAAAACGGGAAAAGCTTTGAGCTCAAATCAGAGATCAGAAAAATGGTTCAATTCAGCAGGCTAAATCTTGCAAGCGATATTTTTCCAACCGAGACAGGTGGATTTGTGAATATGGATGCAATATTTTGCCGGAACGTTCTGATGTATTTTTCGCCGGAAATGATTAAAATTATTGCCGGAAAATTCTATCAGACACTCAGGAAAGACGCCTGGTTTATTACAAGTCAGGTGGAGCTTAATGATGAGTATTTCGGAGATTTTCAACGGGTCATTTTTGAAGAATCTATTTATTATCAAAAAGCGGCCTATGAACAGCAACAGGATTTTTTTAGAAATAGCTTTTCAGTTTCTGAAACAAATGGAATACAAAAAAAAGTAAAGAGAAATACAGTTCAAGCTAAGCCTTTGCTTCAAAAGAACACTTCAAAGAAGGCTTCTGCTTCATTTGAAAAGCGGCTTAAAGTAAGTGCTGAGCTCAATGAAAACCATGTATTTTCTGAGGCAGAGAAGCTTTTTTCAGAAGGCCGGTATCAAGATTGTATTATTTTTTGCAAAAGGCTGCTGGCAAAGCAAAGTTCCAATAATGAAGTCACTTTTTTGCTGTCAAAAGCCTATGCCAATGAAGGTAAGCTTGATGAAGCCAAAGAAACACTAAAATCACTTATTGCTGCAAATAGCGATACTGCTGAGCATTATTATTTTTTTGCTACGATTTTGATGGAGCAAAAAAACTGGGATGAAGCGGATAAAAATCTGGTAAAAGCCTTATATCTTGAGCCCGGCCTTCTGGCAGCGCGACTGAGCCGTAGTCGTGTGTTGACGCATCTTAATAAAAATGAGCAGTCGAAAAAAGAAATGGAGAACCTGCTTAGTGATATTGACGTATACGATGATTATGAAACCATACCCGGGCTTGACGGTTTGACAGCAGGACGGCTCAGGCAAATGGCTCAGTTTTTTTCGTGAAAGGATAGACTATGACTACAGAAGAACAAATTTTAAAGGAAAGAGCCAGATTAATTGCTCAAAAAAAAGACGAAATAGATCAGTCCGCAGAAGCAATCAGTCTTATTGAGTTTTTGCTTTTTCCTGAAAGATATGCCATAGAATCAGTGTATGTGCGTGAAGTTCTGACAGTTTCTGAAGTGACCGAAATACCTGGCACACCCTCTTACTTGCTGGGTGTAATAAATTATCGGGGATCAATTTTGTCGGTAATAAATCTAAAGGTATTGCTGGGCTTGAAAGAAAGAGGATTGACAGAAATGAATAAGGTGTTGTTGCTTTCAAATGGCAAAATGGAGTTTGGGCTTGTTGCCGATGGCATTTTTGGTTCATCCGAAATACATTTTGATCAGATTTCTGCAGCGCCAATAAATGTTAGCACTGTAGGCGCTACATTTATAAGTGGCGTGCTTAAAAATGGTTCCATTCTGTTGAATGGTTCACAACTGCTTGACAGCGAATCATTAATCGTAAATCATAAAACCAAATAAAATGAATAAGAACATGGAATTTTTGAACAGAATCAGTTCCCGAAATAAAATCCTTATTGGATTTGCAGGGATTATTTTAGGAATCATTATTGCTTTTACAATTATATTGTTGAATTTGAACCATATAATTACTTCAAAAAAATCACTTGATATAGCACTTAGAAGCGTAAATGAACTGACACAAATAAGGGCGCATCAAAACAGAATTAATACATTGCTGCTATCATCCCTACTTGAAAAAGATGCCGACGAACTGGCCGACTATCTCCATGAGTACTTTTTACGATGGAAGGACGTCAATGACCTCATGTTTCAATTAGAAAGCGACCTGGAGATCAATCAGAATGCATTGACGGAATTTAAGAGTTTACTTCCTTTTTTCGATGAAATGAAAATGCAAAATGATCAATTTATTGAAATGATTAAGGGAGGACAAGCTGATGCTGCACAAATTTTTTACAATGAAGAAGTTAGGGGTAAAGCGAGAGTTTTACGCCTTAAAATTCTGGAAGTTCAGGAATTGATTAGTGCTTTTGCCGAAGACTTATTCGTTCAAACTGAATCAACTGTTAAATCAAGCTACAATTTAATGACACTCATAGGCTTGATACTGCTGGTTGTGATTTCAATTATAATTATTGGTATTTTTAGAATGATAGCGCGCATATCCCGCGACATTAAAGGAGGAGTAGCTGTTTTAGGCACTTCTACAGCCGAAATACAAACAACAGTTGCAGAAGTAGCTACCGGTGCTGCCGAGACTGCCACAGCCATTTCTGAAACCACCACCACTGTTGAGGAGATAAGACAAACCTCTATTTTGTCAGGCCAAAAGGCCAAAAAACTGCTTGAAAGCTCACAAAAAGCCTCCGATGCCGGAGAGCAGGGATTGGACTCATCCGCATTGATGGTTGAAGCCATGCACAAGATTGATGCACAAATGAAGGTTATACACACCACAATTACCAAGCTTGCAGATCAAAACCGCTCTATTGGCGAAATCACCTCAACAGTTGCTGATATTGCCGATCAATCGAATCTCCTTGCTGTGAATGCTGCCATTGAAGCCGCTAAAGCCGGTGAGCATGGCAGAGGTTTTTCAGTGGTGGCACAGGAAATAAGAAGCCTTTCCGAACAATCAAAAAAATCTACTACCCAGGTAAAAGAGATTCTGAATGAGATCCAAAAATCAGTTTCTCAGGCTGTGGAAGTGATAAATCAAGGATCCAAAACGGTTGAGGAAGGCAGTAAAATTGTCCTTGAAGACCGAATCATTGTTGAGGCTTTGATCGATAGCATCAATGATGCTGCTGAGGCTTCCGTTCAAATAAAATCATCGAGTCAGCAACAAATTGCAGGCATGGACCAGATTGTGCCTGCCATGGAGAACATCAGACAAGCAAGCGAACAAAATGTTGCAGGTATCAGACAAACCCAGCAGGCATTGAAAGATTTGCAGCAGCTTGGTGAAAGTTTGAATAAAGTGATTTTACGCTATAAATTGTAATGGAATATGAGCAAAGACCAAGATGATTTTCTGAAAGAATTGCTCAATGATTTCAAAATTGAAGGTGCAGAGCATCTTCAGGCTATGGTAAAAGGCTTGCTGGAGTTAGAGAATGATATCAATAGCCAGGAAAAGAAAACGATTGTTGAAACTGTCTTTCGCGAAATGCATAGCATGAAAGGTGCTTCAAGGGCAGTAAACCTCATGCAGATTGAACGTTTGTGCATGCATCTTGAAAGTGTTTTTCATGAGATAAAAAATGAAAAACTACAGCTTTCAAAAGACATGTTTGATGTTTTTTTTCAGGCAACGGATACTTTGGAAACAATGTTGAAGGAAATGGACAATCCCAATAAATCTGTTTCCGAAAATGCTATCAGCCAGCTTGGTGTAAAACTAAAAGCTTTATCATTAAAAAGCATTAAGCACTCCAACGCTGATTATTTCTTGAAAGAAATTCCAACTGAAAGACAAGGAGAGCATCTAAATACAGAAAGCCATGCGGTTGAAGAAAAAGCAATTACAATCCCTGCAGAAAAAGAAGTGCCGAGTGAACCTTTGCCTGTTTTAAAGCAAAAGGAAAAAATCAGCGAGACAGAAACCGTGCGCATTGATACTGCCAAACTCTATGATTCTTTGCGACTGGCAGAAGAAATGATCACTATAAAGAACAAACTCAAGTTTCATTCAGATCAATTACAGCTTTTCAGCAGCAATATTTCCAACTGGAAAAGAAAATTTAGCGAAGCAGCATCTTTTGATAATGAGGAAGAACTAAAGGAGAAGGAACTTCTTAAAAAGCATGATGAAGCGCTTGCCGATGCTGTAAAAAACATTGAAAAGCTTCAGTATGACGCAGGCCGTACGATTGATGAAATGATTCTTGGTTTAAAGAAAACACTTTTGCAACCATTTTCTTCATTGCTTGCCGTTGTGCCACGAATTGTCAGAGATCTTTCAAAAGAATACAACAAGGAGGTTGAGCTCAATATTCTTGGTTCCGAAACAGAGATTGACCGCCGGATTCTTGAAGCGATGAAAGATCCGATTGTGCACCTTGTCCGAAACTGCATCGATCACGGAATTGAATCAAAAGACGAAAGAGTAAAACTCAAAAAGGAGGTATCCGGCACCTTAACCATAAGCATTGCAAGTGATGCTGATCAGAAAATTAAAATCATTCTGGAAGATGACGGCCGTGGTATCAATCGTGAAAAGCTTATCAGTTCTGCCGTAAAATCCGGAACAATCAAAGCAGAAGCGGTTGATTCAATGAATGAGCAGGAAATCAATATGTTGATTTTTGCTTCAGGAGTTTCAACCAGTCCATTTATTACCGATGTTTCGGGAAGAGGATTGGGAATGGCCATCGTTTTGGAAAAAATTACCGGCCTGGGCGGAAACATTGCTGTTGAATCTGTTGCCCATAAAGGAACTAAATTTACCATCACCCTTCCGCAAACCCTGGCAACTTTTAAAGGCATATTGGTAAAAGCCTCCGAAAGTTTATTCATGATTCCGACAACGGCTATCTTCAAAGCACTTAAAATTGCACCGGATGATATCAGTACTGTTGAATCAAAAAACACAATCAGGTTAAACAATGAAATTGTTGGGCTTGTGAGTCTGGCGGATGTGCTTGGTGTCAGAAAAAGACATTCGAAGCAAAAAAGCAACTTCTTACAAGGATTGGCGCTTCAGATTGCGCAGAAAAAACTTGTATTTGTTGTTGACGAGGTTTTGGGCGAGCATGAAGGCATTGTGAAGTCGCTTGGTCCGCAGCTGAAGCATGTGAACAATATTGCAGGCGCCACCTTGCTTGGTGATGGAAAAATTGTGCCTGTCCTTCAAATCGCTGAACTCATTAACGCTGCCATAGGAAAAAGTTTTACTACTGATTTCGATCATGAGGAAAAGCATGAAAATTCAGATGCAGATGTACAAAAACGGATTTTATTGGCTGAAGACTCCATCACAATCAGAAATATGATGCGAAACTATCTTGAAACGGCTGGTTTTGATGTTGTTACAGCCGTTGATGGTCAGGATGCCTTTGAGCATCTGCAATCCGAACGTTTCGATATCGTTGTCACAGATATTGAAATGCCAAGGATGAATGGAATTCAACTTACTGCAAAAATAAAAGAGCATGCAGCGTTCAATCATTTGCCGGTTGTTTTGGTTACTGCCCTTGAATCAAAAGATGACCGTAAAAGAGGGATGGAAGCGGGAGCCAATGCCTATATCATAAAAAGCAGTTTCGAGAAGAGCAATCTTATTGACACAATCAACAGACTTATCTAATTAGTAGTGCAAGAAAAGAGACAAGACAAAATCAAAGTACTGGTCGTTGATGACAGCAGAATCAGTCAAAAGCTATATGAGCATATCATTACAGCTGATGAAAGATTTGAATTGGCAGGCATTGCAGCCGATGGTGAGCAGGCCGTTGAGCTCACGGCCAAACTCAAGCCTGACGTCATCAGCATGGACCTCAATATGCCACGGATGGACGGCATGGAGGCGACGCGACAGATCATGTATCTGCATCCCTTGCCCGTCATTGTTGTGAGCAGCCTCTATGACAGCTCACAGCAGGAGATGGCCTTTCAGGTGCTCGAGGCTGGCGCAGTGCATATTATGCCTAAACCTGAAGGCCCTGCTCACCCAAATCACAAGCGCACAGTCAGACAATATCTCAATGCTTTGGCATCGATGTCAGAGGTAAAAGTTGTCAGACGAAAACCATCTGCAAAATCCGGTGCCGGCAAACCGCTTTATGCATCAAATGATACTTTATTTGCCGGAGCGGAAAAAAACAGTAGCATAAAGCTTCTGGTAATCGGTGCTTCTGCGGGAGGCCCGGAAGGAGTAAAAGCTATCCTGAGTGCGGTTGGGCCAGATTTCCCACTTCCAATATTGATTGTGCAACACATCGACCCGCATTTTGCCGAAGCCTTTATGCAATGGCTTCAAACCCATACAAGCATGCCTTTGGTGATGTGTGGTGAGGATACGGCACTTCAACCCGGAAAAGCGTATCTGGCACCCGGCGACAAACATCTGGCTGTGAAATCTGAAGGAATCATTACTGTCAGCACATCGGCACCATTGAGAGGACACAGACCATCGGTAAGCTATCTGTTCAGCAGTGCAGCGAAAGTATACCACAACAAAGTAATTGCTGTGCTTTTGTCCGGCATGGGAACTGATGGCGCGGAGGAATTAAAACACCTTAAAGATATTGGCGCCATAACTTTTGCGCAAAACGAAGAATCATGTCTGGTATTTGGGATGCCGGGCGAAGCTGTAAAAATTGGCGGAGCTTGCGCAGTGTTACCGCCGGATAAAATTATCTCAGAGATAAAAAGAGTACTTAAAAAACCAAATTAGTGATGGAAAATCTATTTCAAATCAATTTCGAGAAAGGCCATGTGCTTGCAGTAGAAGATTCGCTTGTTCAGGCGAAAAAAATCAAATATTTTTTCGATCAGAATAACATGCCTTCAGTCATTTGTTCGAATGGAAAAGAGGCCCTTGAATCCGCCAAAGAAAACAAACCTGTGCTGATCATCAGCGATATCATGATGCCGGTGATGGATGGGTATGAGCTTTGCAAGAATATAAAACAGGACCCTGAGCTGTTCGATATTCCGTTTATCCTACTCACATCGCTGGGCGACCCATTGGACATCATCAAAGGATTACAGGCCGGAGCAGACAACTTCATTACAAAACCCTATGATTCTGACTACCTTTTGTCGCGGATAAATTATCTGATTGCCAACAGGCATATCCGTAAAATGGGGTCAAGTGACATGAGTATTGAAATTATTTTTCAGAACCAGAAATTTCAAATCAATTCAGAAAAGAAACAAATCCTCGACCTACTACTTTCAGTGTATGAAGCTGCAGTGAACAAAAACATGCATCTGATCGAAGCGCAGAGGCAGCTTGAGAAGATGAATGAAAGTTTAAATATAGCCAACAAGGAACTTGAAGCCTTTTCTCATACAGTTTCGCATGACCTTAAATCGCCGCTCAATGCCGTGATCGGTTTCGCTGATCTGCTGAAAATTGATTATGAAGGCATCCTTGATAGTGATGGACAGTCATACTTGGATTATATCATCAAAGCTGGCCGGAATATGGCGCAGTTGATTGAAGATCTGCTTGCCTTCTCACAGTCGGGCAGGACCGAGCTGATGCCTGAAAAAATTAATCTGAGTGAAATGGCTGCTACAATCTGCAAGGATTTGCGTGCAATAAATTATGTAGCGCGGTATGATGTGAAAATTGATGAAGGAATCACTGTATTTGCTGATCCAAAAATGATGGCTGTAGTGCTGAATAATCTTATCGGAAACGCACTTAAGTACAGCCAAAAGCAGTCAGCGCCAAGCGTACATATCGGAAGTTTTGAAACAAACGGTAAGAAGGTCATTTTTGTTCGTGACAATGGCGCAGGTTTCGATATGCAAAAGGCTGATACCCTCTTCAGACCATTTATCAGGCTGCATTCCAATCAGGAATTTCAGGGAACAGGAGTAGGGCTGAGTACCGTCAAAAGAGTCGTGGAACGACATGGCGGCGCTATTTGGTTTGAGTCTGAACCGAATAAAGGGGCAACATTTTATTTTACGATAGATTAGGATTTGAGGGAGACTTGAGCGAGGGGGAGACTTAGAGACTTAGAGACTGAGAGAAGGGGAGACTGAGCGAAGGGGCGGCTTGAGAGAACGAAGCGACTTAAGCGAAGGGGCGAACGAAGCGAACTGAGCGAGAGGGAGACGGGGAGACTTAGAGATGAGGGGACGGAGAGAATTTGAGACTTGGGGAGGGGGTGAATTTGGAGAATGGATTGCTTATTCTTAGTTTGTGAAAAAATGAATGATATTTAAACTAAAGAAATACGAGAAAAATGCGGATATTTTTTACGGGTGGATCGGGTAAAGCCGGAAAGCATGTGATACCTTACCTTCTGGAGCAGGGTCACAGAGTTGTGAATGTTGACCTGGTTCCTTTGGATTATCCGGGAGTAGATAATCTGATAGCTGATATAACGAACTCAGGACAGATGTTTAATGCCATGACTTCCTATGCCGGTTTTGATGAGTTGGAACCGGGCAATGGCGTACCAAAATTTGATGCTGTGGTGCATTTTGCTGCCGTGCCAAGAATCCTGATCAAACCTGATAATGAAACTTTCAGGGTCAACACCATGGGCACATACAATGTGATTGAGGCAGCTGTTAAACTGGGCATTACAAAAATTATTATCGCTTCATCAGAGACTACCTACGGCATCTGTTTTTCAGACGGAAAAACCAATCCTCATGTGCTGCCTTTGGAGGAGGATTACGATGTTGATCCGATGGATAGCTATGGATTATCGAAGGTGGTGAATGAAAAAACGGCACGCAGCTTCCAGCGACGGTCAGGCTTTGATATTTATGCGCTTCGAATCGGAAATGTGATTGAGCCGCACGAATACACTGAACTGTTTCCACATTATTTCAAAAATCCTGAAGTGCGTCGCAGGAATGCTTTCTGCTATATTGATGCACGTGACCTGGGACAGATTGTGGATTTATGTTTGAAAAAAGATGGTCTTGGTTATCAGGTTTTCAATGCCGGAAACGATCAAAACGGTGCGATTATCCCGAGCAAAGAACTGGCTGAACAGTTTTTCCCCGGAGTGCCGCTAACGCGTGAATTGGGTGAACATGAAGCATTGTTCTCCAATCGGAAAATCTGTGAAGTATTGGGGTTCAAAGAACAACATAGTTGGAGGAAGTATTTGAAGTGGGAGACTGAGAGAACGAAGCGACTGAGCGACTTAAGCGAACTGAGAGAGTGGGAGACAGAGAGACTTGAGCGACAGGGAGACTTAGAGACTTGAGCGAACGATGCGAACGATGCGACTGAGCGAACGAAAAGATTGAGCGAACGAAGGGAGGGAGAGATTTGAGGCTGGCGCGGATTCTAAACTTTCTACAAAACAAAGATAATCAAATAGTTAACAAAGGTTGGCGCGGATTTGCAATCCGTGCCCCAGCTTATACAAAAGTGAATTATAGA
>JAGXRB010000059.1 GCA_018336075.1 Bacteroidota bacterium | reverse complement strand
TTAAACTTTATCCATCAGGACAAGGGGAAAGATAATTTCTTTCTCCTTTGTCTTGAAAAATATTATTTACTTTATATCCTCGTAAAAAGTTGCATTAATTACTTGAATTTAGTCATTATAAAAACGGCTCAAAGATAGAAAAAAAGAAAGTTAATTATAATACAGCTAAAAAAAGTTGTTTACAAGTTAAGAACAACACCAGCTGGGCAATGATCGGAATGCACAATATCGGGCGAAATAAATGCATCAACGAGATTACTGCTTAAATTTTCTGTAACAACATTATAATCTATGCGCCAGCCAAGGTTTTTTGATCGAGAATTAGCTCTGAAGCTCCACCAAGTATAATTATGTGGCATTTGATTAAAATACCTGAAAGTATCAATAAAGCCAGAGTTAAAAAATTTCTCCATCCAATCCCTTTCTTCGGGTAAGAATCCTGAGCTGTTGGCATTCCTAACAGGGTCATGAATATCAATAGCTCTGTGGCAAATATTAAAATCTCCGGAAATTATAAGCTTAGATCGGGTTTTTCTTAAATCATGAACATATTTAAAAAAGTCGTCGAGCCATTGCATTTTAAAATCCTGCCGATGGTCTCCAGAAACTCCGGACGGATGATAAACAGATATTACAGACACATCTCCAAAATCCAATCTTATAAAACGACCTTCATTATCATACTCAGGAATACCCATCCCATATGTAACATTATCTGGTTGATGTTTTGTAAAAATTCCCACTCCGGAATATCCCTTTTTCTTGGCCGAATAAAGATAAGGGCTATAACCAATTGCCTCAAACTCCATAATAGGTATTTGCTCAGGCATAGCCTTCAATTCCTGAACACAAAGCATGTCAGGTGATGTTTCTTTCATCCATTCAAGAAGTCCTTTACTTATAGCCGACCTGATGCCATTAACATTATAAGATACAACCTTCATAAAACTCAACTATTGAGAAATTAATTTACCAGTATAAACATTTTTCCCTGAAACAACTCTGTATAAATACACACCCGGAATTAATTTATCGCCATTATTATTTGAAGAATTCCATATCATAGAATTATGACCTCCATTAATATATCTTTTTGACGAATAAACCAACTGTCCATTAACATCAAAGATTTCAACTGTTAATTCCCCATGATTAAAGTTTCTAAAATTAAAATAAAACTCTCCTGATGATGGGTTAGGGAAAACAAACACATTACCATCTTTATCATCGTTATAACTTACACTTAAAGGATAACCATGTGAAGCAAACTTTTTCGTAGAGTAAAGTCTGTATTCTCCCGGTTCTAAAACAATTCCTTCGTTAACATTGGTTACGTTAAGTTCAGACTCAAGAAGGTATTCATACCACTTACCGGTTTTCTGAAAGTTCGGATTTATAACACCGGCTTCAACTCCAAAATTACCAATTACAGTAACATGGTCGCTACCCTTTGTGAGCTGAATTCTTTTCAGATCACCTGCAACATTAAGAGTAAAGTCGGTAGTATTAAAAATATCTTCAGTCGTTTTTAATTTAGCTAGGGCCGAATAAACTTGATACACTCTTTTTCGTCTCCAATCATTTAAGTAATCCCACCTTACTGGCTTAGGATCTGTTCTGCAACCGGGGTCGACTGTTCCATTCTGGCAATGGTTTATAGAGTAATCGTATCCCATTTCTCCAAACTGCCAAATCATTTTCGGGCCGGGTACTGTGAAATAAAATGCAGCAACAAGAGAAGCTCTTTTCAGCGCTATTTCAAGATTTTTTATATTATATCCAGGGTTTGTTGAATTTCCATACTGAAGATTTTTATACATAATTCTTTCTTCGTCGTGGCTTTCCATATATCCAATAAGATTTGGGTCATTCCATCCACGATTTTTGTATGAAACCCAACTGAAATCACTTGTAGCCACCCAGCCCATAGCTGCTTCCTGGTATGAATGAGTAACATTTCCCCAAATTATCATACCATAATCAGCAAGAACTTTTTCTTCATTATTCGCTGTAAAATGCTCCAAAATCACATAAGCATTGGGATTAACGTTCCAAATATGGTCTGCCATATTTTTAAGAATCTGAATTCTTGAAGCATCATAGTTCCAACCATCACTTTCTGTATTTGTAAAACCTTTTGTGAAATCGAATCTGAATCCATCTACTTTAAATTCAGTGAGCCAAAATTCATTAACCCTATTAATAAACTCAACAGTATATGGACTCTCATGGTCGAAGTCATAACCCCAACACCAAGGTTCATGTGGGCAAGTTTCGTTGTACCAAGGATTTTCCGACATTGGTTGCCCCCACTGCCCTGCATTAGGATCGAAATACATTTGAACAAGAGGAGATTGGCCAAAACTATGATTAAGAACCATGTCAATTACAACGGCTATTCCTCTTTTATGACATTCATCAATAAACTTTTTATAATCGTTTATTGTGCCATAAGCTTTGTCGGTAGCGAAATAAAATGACGGATTATATCCCCAAGATATATTTCCTTCAAATTCATTGATGGGCATAAGTTCTATGACATTAACTCCAAGTCGTTGCAGATAATCAAGAGAATCCATAACAGTTTTAATTGCACCTGTGCCAACAAAATCACGAATGAGCAACTCATAAACAACCATTTCTTCAATTGCCGGCGGTGTAAATTCTTCAACCTCCCATTCATATTGTTGAATTCCTGTTTGGAAAATACTTACTATACCTGTTGTTTTACCTTCAGGATAAGGTTTTAAACTGGGATATACAGCACTGGAAATCCACTTATCATTCCAGGGGTCTAAAACTTTATGAGAATAAGGATCTGCTATTCTAATTTCACCATCGATATAATACTGATATGCATATTCCTTTCCAGCTGTAAGCCCTGTAAGAGTAATCCAGAAATATTCACTATCAGGAGTTTTATTCATAAAGTTTTCATCACCAACACCCCATTCATTAAATTCCCCAATAACAAAGACATATTCTTTCAAAGCCGGAGGATCATGAAGAACGAGAGTTACAGTGTTATTGTCAATATAATTAATCCCCGGTACTACACCATCGGGAAGATCAGCCACAACAACCTCCGGTCTTACGTAGAAATACGACTCAGCCTCAACAGTTTCATCATCACCTATAGCAACAAATTTAAAATCAAAACGCCCATATTCATCAGCAAGCCATTCATAAGAAAGCTCTTCATCTGTGGTAGAATCAATAAATATATCATTTACATACAGTTCAATTGAATTTGCATAGTTTGCGGATGCTGAAAGAGTTACAACATCATTTAATGCAAATATTGGTTGCAATCCTGTTGGTGAAGTAATAACAACAACAACTC
The DNA here is from genome assembly GCA_018336075.1 of Bacteroidota bacterium. Classification (GTDB taxonomy): domain Bacteria; phylum Bacteroidota; class Bacteroidia; order Bacteroidales; family F082; genus JALNZU01. The sequence continues at coordinate 3,622 of JAGXRB010000059.1, read as the reverse complement.
CGGCTTCAACAACTTCGACAAAATAATCGGCAGATTGAGGTGAACCGGTGGCAGCTCTAAAAACAAAACACATATGAGTAATAACATGAGAAGCATTAACATTATAAAAAGATCTAATGCTAGGTGTTATTTCTAGTTTGTATAAATTTGCCTCTAACCTTTCAAGAGATGGTTGAGTTGTATTATTACCCCAAGAACCAATAACATTCTGCCAATTTCCCACACCTTGAATATTTACTCCAGTATGAGCATATAGAGTGCCTACATAGCCTGCGAGTGGTGTTCCTGTGGCATTAAAATAAACAGTTACCGGATTATCAGCAGTTGGTAAGGCGGGTACTGTAGTTATCTGTGATACTGCTTCCTGAGAAGCGATTGCTATCAGAATAAAAACAAGAATTGTTTTAAGAATATATTTTAATTTCATCCGAAAATTACTTGTATTTAATTTGCAGGATGTAACTTGCAAACTTTCATGTTTGATTGTGTACAGGTTAAAAAATGTTTGTTTCATGTCAAATAGTTTTAAGTAATCCTTTTTCCAATTTCCATTAGTTAACAAAGATAACAAATTTGGCAGTTTAGAAGTTTGCGTTAGCTCTAAATTTCTTAAAAATTAAGGAAAACTCTAGTATGCATAAGAATTAAATATTTATATCTTTGAGGCATTCTGATAAATCATTTTTCTACCAATGAATCATTTTATAATTACCGGATTTGCAGGTTTTATAGGTAGTCATACCACAGAATTACTATTATCTAAAGGTCATAAAATTACAGGAATAGACAATTTCGATCCTTTTTATTCAAGAGAAATAAAGGAAAAAAATATTTCTTCATTTGTAAACCATAAAAACTTTAGCTTACTTGAGTTGGACATAACTGACAAGAGCATATATAAGCACTTTCCACAAGGAATTGACTGCATAATACATTTAGCAGCAAAAGCCGGCGTTAGACCATCAATTGAAGACCCTAGATCATACGTAAAGACGAATATTACAGGCACTCAAAATATTCTGGAATGGGCATCTGAAAATAATGTAAAAAAGATGATTTTTGCTTCTTCCAGCAGTGTTTATGGAAATAATGAAAAACTTCCTTTTTCTGAAGATGATGATGTAAACAACCCCATATCTCCTTATGCCTTTACAAAAAGATCATGCGAATTGCTAAACTACTTATGGCATAAATTACATGGAATTGACATAATAAACCTAAGGTTTTTTACTGTTTACGGACCAAAGCAAAGACCTGATCTCGCTATTAGAAAATTTGCAGAATTAATAAAAGTAGGTAAACCGATTCAAATTTTTGGAGATGGAAAATCGGCCCGAGATTACACATATATAGATGATATTTTACAAGGCATATTGGCATCTATTGAATACATAAGAATGAATAATGGTGTTTTTGAAATTATCAACCTTGGTAACAGTAATCCTGTGCAACTTCAAGAATTAATAGACCTGATTTACAAATTATCAGGCAAACCAAAGAATGTTGTCCAATCTGAAATGCAGCCCGGGGATGTTGATTATACATGTGCCGATATAAGAAAGGCACAACGATTATTAAACTTTGAGCCAAAAACCAATTTTCAAGAAGGTCTCGGAAAGTTTTTACAATGGCTGGATAAAAACTAAACTATTGAAATCTGTATGATAAAAAAACACATCAGCAAACTTGATAATTATGGCTTTTTGTTTTGGAACATAAGCTTTGGGATAAATATTTTGTGGGTTTTCTTGATAATGTTTTCTTTGAATGAATCTCAGCTTTATGTTTATTTCAACTCCGACACCTTATATCTCCCCTCGATATTTAAGGATGTTTTTATTGATAAAACAGGCTTTAGCGGATGGAATTTGAATGCTGCCCCAAACTTTTTTCCGGATATGCTGCTTTACTTTGTTTTCAACGCTGTATTTCAGGATTTTCGTTTAGCCATGCTGCTATTTAGTGCCTTTCAGTATAGTTTGCTGTTGTATCTGCTTAATCTGGTTTTGAAAGAAATAAGCAAGAATGTTACTTGGAATATTCTTGCTGTAGGCAATTTGATGATGCTATCTGTGTTCTTTGTAACTAGCGTAACGGGCGATTTTTCTTTTACATTTTATATAATAAGTATTAGCTATCATCTTGGTCCATTTATTATGGCAATAGCCTGTCTTTTAATATTGATGAAGTATATGAAAACAGGCCGTAATAAGTATTTATTTATTATGCTGGCATTGGGGTTTTTGGGCGTATTCAGCAACAGATTATTCATTGTGATGTTTGTTTTCCCTTCTGCATCCTTGGTGTTATTTTGGAAAAGCATAGAACTAAGACCAATACTTATAAAGTCTATTTTAACAATAATAACTTTTACAATCTCTGGAATAATTGCTTTTAAAATCCTTAAAGGATTAGGGATAGTGAACGTTGCAAGTACCGATTGGAAAATGTTTTATTTCTCAAATATTTCCAGTTCTTTTAAAATTATGTTTTCTCAGCATCTGAGATATATTTATTTAATGGATTTCAGAGGTATAATAGTAATATTATCAACAATTAGTTTCTTTATTATTTTACGAATTGCCATAAAATACTTCTTGCGTGTTTGTATCAGACAAGAAAAAGATTTTAACTTGCCAAAGGTGTTTTTCAGCTTTTTCTTCGTGGCGTTCTTTTTAATTGTTCTGTTTATGCCTGTAATAAATGGAAGCTATGTAGGATGGGCTATTCTAAGATATAATGTTTACGTATTCTATTTCGCATTATTTAGTTACACTTTCATCATTTACTATTACATCAACAAAAACAAGCATTATGGCAAAAGAATTTTCATTTATTTTTTTCTAGTATTTTTTGGGGTAATAGACACTTATACAATATTTTATTCCACAAAACATTCTATAAGGGAAGGTCATTCAGAATATTTTAATTACTATCCTGAGTATGTTGAATGTGCTGATAAAATATCCAAAGAACATAATCTTCAATACGGTGTCGCTGAATACTGGCTTGCAAAAAAAATATCAATGTTTTCAAAAAATGATTTAAGAGTATATACAGTACATAGCAATGCAGCAATTTGGTATCATGTAATGAATAAAAATTGGTATTATAAAACTGGAAAAGGGAAATATGGGAATCCTGAGTTTAAGTTTGTAATATCAAATTCTTTGAATCACGATTCAATTAGGAAACACATGGGTGAACCAATAAATATTTTTGATTGTTCGGGAACTCTTAAAGTATGGGAATACCCGGAATTTCAATTCGATAAATCCACAAGAAGACCGTCTCTATTAGTTTCAGATTAGTATTAATTTGAAGAGCTAAGTTCTAAATATATCAGCAAATATATTATCTTTGCCAAATGAAAACAATACAAGAAATCCGCAACTTATTCCAAGAGTTAACAGGAGCATCACAAGAGCAATTACTTGATGACTTATTAAAAGACTTTGAGTTAAAAGGTCAAGTATTAGAGAATGTGAAGCAAGAGCGTATAGAGAAAAGAATCATTAAATCATGTCCTCATTGCTCAAGTACAAAAGTGCACAAGCGAGGGAAACAAAAGAATGTTCAGATGTATCGCTGCCAGGAATGCGAAAAATGGTACAGTGAGACC
>JAGXRB010000058.1 GCA_018336075.1 Bacteroidota bacterium | reverse complement strand
CGGCAATCATTGGGTCAAGTCCTGTGGGAAAAATATTGGCCCCAAAACCACCTGAAACACCTGCAAAAGCAGCACCAATACCAGCCAGCGGATGGCGGCCCATTCCGACAAATATTGCTGCGCCCAACGGAATCAATACCACATAACCTGCATCAGCCGCAATTGAACTAATCATTCCGGCAACTACGATTGAAAAAGTAATCAGGGATTTTGGCACTTTTGAAACGAATAAGCGCAACGCAACCGAAATCATCCCCGTATATTCTGCAACTCCGATGCCAAGCATGACTACCAAAACAAGACCTAAAGGAGGAAACATTGCAAAAGTGCTTACCATCTTTGTCATGATCATTTGAAACCCATCGCGAGAAAGCAAATTGATTACTTCAATTGAATCCACAGGGTTTCCGCTGCGGTCGAGCAGTCCGGCAGCTTTTCCCGGGTGGTCAACAGTGATACCTCCAAAAATCCATGAAAGCAGCAGTGTGATTCCCATTAAGATGGCAAAAAGGGTAACAGGTTGGGGAAGCTTATTCCCGACAACCTCTACTTTGTCCAGCATCTTTTTAATAAAATCAGATTTTTTCTTCGTTGTTTTTGTCATCGATGTAAATTAGTTAAATGAGTAATCGCATTGTAATGAGCACTTTAAGTTAAGTGAAAAATTTTTATCAAAATACTAATCAAGTATAAGGGTGCGAAAATACGTTTAAATGTTTTTAACCTTAGGCTGTCGTCTAACAGCAAATCCATCAGATTCATCACATTTCAGCCATCTAAAATGTTAAACTTAAGGTGATTAGTATCAAAAAGAAAAAAAGCTTAATTTTTCTTAAATAATCTTGGCAGGTCAACTGTATAACAATAAAAATCAGCGGCCTGAAAACAATAATAACAATGAGCCCCTAAGATTTCAAGTACACCATGCAAACATTTTCTATCTTTGTCGCGCAATGACGGTATCTGCTTGATGATTTACGAACAACCATCTTTTCTGCACCTATCGCCCGCGTTTTTTCGAAAACATCTGGGAGTTTCGTCGACCACTTTAGTCACCTCTGACCTGGGTTTCCTAATCAACTACTTTTTCATGCTTTTTTTTAAAAATCGCTTTTCGAATCTTGATTTAAGTCATCATTTCGCAGGAAAGATGCGCTTTTTTATTGCGACGATTCCATTTTTTTTCTCACAAAAAACGAAACGCTGCAAATCTGTTTTCAACTCTTTTTTTTCGACAGACAACTTCATTAATACCACAAAATATCCCAGGTCAATCACTGTTGCATGCAGGATGGCTGATACGGGATTCGCGCCGCCCAGAAGTTTAGGATTAGAGCAATAATGAAAAGCAATAATTGAGAAGCTTCAAGAGATTTGATCCAAGGCTACAGTTTTCGTAGCCAATATTAGTATTGTGCTAACGTCATCGGCTTTAGTAACATAGAAATAAAAATCTCTTTCCCAGTCAACAGCTATCCCTGAAATCATAAATACCAGTCAGCTAAAAACTGACTAACAAAAAAACTGTATCGCCAAAAATTCAAGAAATAAGAAGAAAATATGAAAGATAAAAGCACAATTAAAAGGAGTCTTTTTACAAGATCACTTGATGCCATTGAAATTATCGGCAATAGATTACCGCATCCTGCAACAATTTTTGCTATGCTGGCGCTGATTGTTATTGCCCTCTCATGGATAGGTCATTTCAGCAACATGCACGCCATACATCCTGTTTCAGGCGTTGAAATACACACGAAGAACCTGCTAAGTGCCGATGGAATTCGCTGGATTTATTCCAATATACTGCACAATTTCCTTTTATTTCCGCCACTTGGCTATGTGCTGGTCGTAATGATCGGCATTGGTGTTGCCGAGGGATCCGGGCTGTTTACATTAATGATTCGGGCGCTTGTGCTAAAGTCACCACCAAAACTGATTACAGCCTCAATTGTAGCAGCAGGAATTATTTCACATCTTGCCAGTGAAGCCGGCTATGTAGTTTTGATACCATTGGGAGCACTTATTTTTCATGCATTGGGCAGACATCCAATGGCAGGACTTGCAGCAGCTTTTGTAGGTGTTAGCGGCGGCTTTGGCTCAAATTTTTTCATTGGCTCGATTGATCCTGTACTGGCCGGAATATCTGAGTCAGCAGCAAAAATAATTATGCCTGAAATAGTTGTAAATCCAGCAGTTAATTACTATTTTATGTTTGTTTCTGCCATTTTGGTAATCATTGCAGGAACATGGGTGACTGAAAAAATTGTTGAACCGCGTCTTGGAAAATATGAAGGTTCTGCCCCACGCGTACCCATTGAAAAACTTACTGCAATCGAAAAGAAAGGCCTTAACAGGGCTGGGATAAGTTTATTGATAACCCTGGCAGCATTGGCATTTTCAATCATTCCTGAGAACGGCATCTTTCGCCATCCAGAAACCGGAAGTATTTTGCATTCACCGTTTTTCGATGGCATTATAATTGGGATTCTCATATTTTTCTTTATTCCGGGATTGGTTTATGGTATTACAACAAAAAGTATTAAGGATGATAAAGATGTTGTGAAGCATATCACTAAATCAATGAGCAGCATGGCCGGATACATTGTTTTGGTTTTCTTTGCAGCTCAATTTGTTTATTTCTTTAACTACAGTAATCTGGGTTTAATCCTTGCCATAAAAGGAGCAACAGGCCTTCAGGACATAGGCATGACAGGAATTCCGCTAATTGTAGGCTTTGTTTTTCTTTCAGCATTTATCAATATGTTTATGGGATCGGCTTCAGCAAAGTGGGCTATCATGGCACCTGTTTTTATACCAATGCTCATGCTAATTGATCCACCTTACCATCCCGGATTAACGCAAGCTGCTTTCCGTATTGGCGATTCGGTTACAAATCTTATCACGCCCATGATGAGCTATTTTGCTCTTATCGTGACTTTTGCACAAAAATATGATGAAAAAAACGGGATCGGAACAATTATTTCGACAATGATTCCCTATTCGGTGATACTTACAATTCTTTGGACTTTGCTGCTTGTATTATGGATGTTAACAGGACTGCCACTTGGCCCTGACGGACCGATTTTTATTCAGTAGACATTCGGCTGTTTCGTTTCAAAATATTTCATCTTAACCTGACAGGATTATTCTGTCAGGTTGATTTGGTTACTTCAAGAAAAGGTTCGGTATAAATAGAAACACCATTCAATGAGCTGACTAAAACCTCAAAACAAGTCCAAAACCACCGGAGCCAGAAAACGGGATGATTTCAGCTTTGCGTCCAGCATTAAATTTGTTGAAATGCACCAGCCCTCTCCCAATAAAATAACCTAATGCGGCTCCGGCGAGAACATCCGAAGGCCAATGCTCACCACTAACCAAACGCCCATAAGCAGTGAGACCGGCAAGTGCATAAAAGCCGGCACCAAGCCAGGGTTTATCATCATACATCCCTGCAAGTGTTGTGGCCATTACAAAAGCCCTCATGGCATGTCCTGAAGGAAAAGCATCCGCATCAAAACGATGAAAGGGACCAAACCATTGATTCGGATTCATCTCCATATCAGGCCTGACTCTGTGTGTAAGGTGCTTTAAAAGAAATGCTCCTTCTGCCCCAAAAACAAAAGCCTGCAAGCCAGTAAGGGCAACATTCCGGGAATGATCATGATTTTTGACACTGCCATAGATGAAGATGGCAGCAAGTGAAGGAAGTGTTACCAGCCCATTTCCAAAGATTTCAGTCCAGGCAAAGCTCTGACCCTGTGCAGAAGAAATACTTTGGATTTTTTCGTAAACCTCCAAATCATTGAAATATAAAACAGTCAATCCCGCCACTACAGATCCGGTAAAAATCCAGTCTTTGGTATCAAACCTTGCAGGAGATTTCACGACATGAAGTGCAGCCGGACCATAAGACTTCATGTACGCAAGATTCAACCGGTAATCATTTTGTATGTGATCACTAATTGAATCCTGTGCTGCCACTTTTTGCTGAATCCCAAATATCAGGGAAAGGATGATAAGCCAGCGCATTACACTATTCACGTGTTTTGGCCAGATTCCACAGAGCATCCATCTCTTCGAGGCTCATGTCGTGAAGCTTTTTGTTTTCTTTTGCAGCCTCACCTTCAATAAAGGAAAAACGGGAAAGAAATTTTCTGTTAGTGCGTTCAAGGGCATCTTCAGGATTTACTCCGATGTAGCGGGCATAATTTACCAAAGCAAATAACAAATCACCAAATTCGTCTTCTATTCTTGTTGTTGCGGCATTGTTTTCCACCTCATCACTAAGCTCTTTCAATTCTTCTTCAACTTTCTTCCATACGTCTTCGCGCCGCTCCCATTCAAAACCAACACCCCCGGCCTTCTCCTGCATTCTGTATGCCTTAAGCAGTGCCGGCAACGAATTAGGTACACCAGACAAAACTGATCTGTTTCCTTCTTTAAGTTTGATTTTTTCCCAATTATTTTTCACATCTCCGGCTCCATTCACTTTGACTTCTCCATAGATATGTGGATGCCGGATAATAAGCTTTTCTGAAATGCTGTCCAAAACATCTTTAATATCAAAAGCGCCCTTTTCAGAGCCAATCTTCGCGTAAAAAACAAGATGAAGCATCAGATCGCCCAATTCCTTCTTGATATCCTGAAGATTATTTTCCAGAATAGCATCGCTCAATTCATATGTTTCTTCGATTGTGAGGTGTCGAAGGCTTTCGAGCGTCTGTTCACGATCCCATGGACAACCTTCACGCAATTCATCCATTATCTTCAGAAGCCTGGCGAACGCTTCGAGTTTTTCTTTCATTTTATCGATTTTGATGCAAAAGTAATGCTTTCATTCTTTGCAAAAGGAAAGGTAAAAAACTGAGATGAACAAAAACACCTTGTCTTATCAAACTGTCAGTCAAACTTCCACAAGGTTTTTACGCATTAAAAACACTTCAAATGGTTGTCAGCACAACAATGCAGACGACTAACCGTTAGTTAACTCTGGCTCTTTAAAGGTAATTGTTGTATTTTTGCAAACCTAATTCAGGCTTGTCATCGGGCATTTTATATATGAAAGCATTCTTGCCGTTTTTCTTGTTGTTTATGTTTTTTGGTTCCGGTCTAATGGCACAGCCCAGACCTCCTATGCCTAATGAAAACTACCAGATTGAAATCAGAAGTCATTATGGTTTTTACCTTCACCACCATCTTGAGCTCGAACGGTTCAATGCACATTTTCCATCCTACGAAATTGCAGTACAGCGGTCCACTTTTGGAAGACAACGCTGGGAGGCATTGTACAATTACCCTGTTGTGGGTATTTCTGCCTTTTATTCTGATATGGGAGGTTTTGAAGAAATAGGTGAAGTTTATGCCATATACCCTTTCATAAACTTTCCACTTAACGAGGATGTAAATAATCGGCTAAATTTCAGACTTGGCATGGGACTTGGGTATTTAACAAATAAATATCATCCCATCGATAATTACAAGAATTTTGCTATCGGATCAAACCTCAATGCAGCGGCAAGTTTATACTTTGATTACCGGAAAACCCTTGGAAGCAGGTTTACATTTGTTGCGGCAGCAGGTCTTACACATTTTTCCAATGGCTCCACCAAAACCCCAAACTACGGTTTAAATATTGTCACTGCCGTTGCTGGTCTCAACTGGCATATTAATCGTCCAAACGCATATCTTGATTTAAGGTTTGCGCCTATTCTAAGACCGTTTGAGTACGATAACAAAAAATGGTTTTCAGTTGAAATGGCCCAATCTTTTGGCACACGCGATATGAGTCAACAGCTGGGAAAACGTTATTATGTATCAAACACAGCCTTTAATCTTTTGTTTCCTTTATCGCTGAAAGGCAATGCAGGCTTAGGTTTCGAATTTACTTATGATGGTTCTGACAAGGGTGTGCTTGATAAAAAAGGTCAGATTGAAGGTGATACACTTTACAGTAACAATTTTGATCTGGTAAAACCCGGCGTAAGCCTGATATATGAAATGGTGCTCTCACGTACCTCATTCGTTTTTCAACTGGGTTTTCATCTGGGAGGAGCTGAAAAATCGGATGGTATTTCTTATCAGAAAGCTGGAATGAAATACTATTTCACAGATAAGGTTTTTGGTACAATTGCGCTCACTGCCCACGGAGGAAGAGCTGATTTCATCGGCTACGGAATGGGGTACAGATGGGATTACAAGTATTACAGAAAAAAAGACAGAAAAAAGGGTTCAAACCTATAGATGATGATTCGGAACTATAATTATATTATTCGGTATATAGCCACGATGATAGGTGGTGTTGGCCTGTTTATGATTGGTTTTTCATGCTCAAAAGATCCTCTTGACTGCTTTAAGTCAACCGGAGAAATTGTCACAATAACAAGAAGCCTTGAAAATTTTAGTGCTGTATTACTCAAAGATAATATTGATGTGACTTTCAAGCGGGTATCTACAATTGATAGTATTAAAATTGAAATCACAGGTGGAAAAAAACTATTGGATAAAATATCAAGTGGCAATGATGTTTCTTATCAGTATTTTTTGCCTGAGGTAATTAGAGACCCAATAACCGGAGATACAATTGACTTTATTCCTGCGGTCAATAAAGAATACACCAGACTCGTTATAGAAAACAAAAACACTTGTAATGAATTCAGAAGTTATAAAACACCCATTTCGGCAAAGGTTTTCTATTTTCAACTGGAAAATCTGGAATATCGCTCCAACGGGCGAGTTGATTGCATTGAACCTATAGAGTCAAATGTTTTCATGATCAATATTTATGAAGGCTCAAACAGCATTAACATCAATCTTCATTGCCAGAAAAGCTATCTGAACTTTCGTTATGGAACTGCTGATCTGACAGTAGAAGGCACCTCAGAAATAAGTTATATTTATCAGGCAGGATTCGGCCCGATCAATGCAATTAATCTTGTTACAAATTTCACTTATCTCGAAAACAGATCATCAAACGATTGCTATGTTAATGCAATAAATACATTGGGCGTAACCATTAACAATACTGGAAATGTTTACTACACAGGCAATCCCTCCCTGGAAACTTATGGTACCGGGCCAGGACGTCTATTGCCATGGCCATAAAAAAACCGGTCTTCAAAATCTGAAAACCGGTCGCTTATTTAATCTTTTTTAATAAGCTCTCGCAAAAACAACCCTTTGTGCTGATGCATTTCCTGTAAAAATACATTTACCTTCTTCCTTTTCACCTTCAATGGGTATCAGTCTAATCGTAGCTTTGGTTTCATCTTTAATCTTTTGCTCTGTTTCAGCAGTGCCATCCCAATGGGCATAAATAAAACCTCCTTTTTCGATCTGCTCAAGAAATTCAGCCCATGTATCCACTTTGAATGTTTTGGCTGTGCGAAAATCCAATGCTTTCTGGTAAAGATTTTTCTGAATCTTTTCTAATAGATTCAACAATTTATGTTCAATATCCTGCATTTGCAACACCTCTTTTTCGAGTGTATCGCGTCTTGCCATTTCTACTGTGCCATTTTCAAGGTCACGTGGGCCGATTGCCAACCTCACAGGCACTCCTTTGAACTCCCATTCATTGAATTTGAAACCTGGTTTTTGCGTGTCTCTGTCATCAAGTTTCACACGGATACCAACAGCTTCAAGCTGTTTCTTGATTTCACGGCCTTTGTCGCAAACAGCTTTGTACTGTTCATCATTTCGATAAATAGGAACAATAACTACCTGAATAGGTGCAAGTTTAGGAGGCACAACCAATCCATTATCATCAGAATGTGTCATTACCAATGCACCCATCAATCGTGTTGAAACACCCCATGATGTGGCCCAAACATATTCAAGCTTGTTTTCTTTGCTCAAAAACTGCACCTCAAATGCTTTGGCAAAATTCTGTCCCAGGAAGTGTGATGTGCCAGCCTGCAAGGCTTTTCCATCCTGCATCAATGCTTCAATGCAATAAGTTTCTATAGCACCTGCAAAACGTTCGTTAACAGATTTCACACCTTTAAGCACTGGCAGAGCCATCCATTCTTCAGCGAATTCTGCATAAACATGCAACATTTGTTCAGCCTCAGCGATTGCCTCTTGCTGCGTTGCATGTGCCGTATGCCCTTCCTGCCAAAGAAATTCTGCAGTACGTAAAAACAATCGTGTGCGCATTTCCCAGCGAACCACATTTGCCCATTGGTTGATCAGCAGCGGCAGATCACGATAAGATTTAATCCAGTTGCGATAAGTATCCCAAATGATAGTTTCAGAAGTAGGCCGCACTATCAGCTCTTCTTCAAGTTTTGCGGTTTCATCAACGACGATTCCTTTACCATTTTCGTCATTTTTCAGACGATAGTGCGTTACAACAGCACATTCTTTTGCAAAACCTTCAACATGGCTGGCTTCTTTACTGAAAAAAGATTTTGGAATAAAAAGGGGAAAATAAGCATTTTCATGTCCTGTGTCCTTAAACATCTTATCAAGAGCACCTTGCATGCGTTCCCAGATTGCATAACCATAAGGTTTTATCACCATACAGCCTCTTACTGCAGAATTTTCTGCTAAATTTGCTTTTGTAACTATGTCGGTGTACCACTGAGAATAATTATCTTCGCGTGAACTTAATTCTTTCGCCATTGAAGTTTGGTATAATATTTGTAAATTTTATAGTGCATTTGAAAGCGCAAAAATAATAAATCCATGCGGACTTCAAGCATAAATATGGAGGGTACTAAAATGAAAATTATGAAACTTATTATCATCGCGATGTTGTTTTCTTTCGCTGCTTGTACAACCAGCAGCAATGTTTACGACGATATTTACTATTCCCGCAAAGGCAGTTCTTCAACTCCACAGGTAATTGCAACTGCACCACAAACAAGCCCTCAGGCTAAAACGGTAAGCAGCAACTCAAACTATGAATATCAAACCTACTATCAGGAAGGCGTTGCCTCAGAAGTTCAGACAAACACTACTGATCCAGTATATTCAACTACTGAAACAGTTGTTGAACCAGATGGAACGACGTATTCTACCACCGAAACCTATTACAATTCTGAATATGCTCAACGCATGAGAAGATTCAGTGATGGTGGTTCATCATCGTTTGGTTATTACGACAACTACAACACAGGTTGTTTTGACTGTTCAGGATCCTACTTATCTATGGGTTTTGGATATCCATACAATTATGGATGGTCAATGGGTTATAGCTTTGGATGGCCTTCCTATTATGGCTACTCTCCTTATTGGGGTTATGATTCTTTCTACTATAGCCCTTGGTCTTATGGATATGGGTGGCGCCGATCATACGGATATTGGGGCAGCTATGGTATGGGATACAATCATGGTTTCTATGATGGCTACTACTATGGCGGAGGTTATGGAGGTGGTGGCTACGGATGGGATTATCCTTCCAACAGACGTCCAAACACCTACTACGGACATAGAGGCAGCAACAGTGGCGGAACAACTGTTCCTTCGGGATCAGCACGCGGCAACAAAACTGAGCAAAATCAAAATACTTCATACAGCTCTGACAGAGGGGTGAGATCATCAGATGCTGCCAACATGAACAAAACTACTGATGAAAGTATCAGAGGCACTACAAGTTCAAACAGAACTCGCGAAGGACAGGTTTCATCAGAACGTACTGACAGAGGTGCAGCCAATACAGTAAGAACAGAAAGACCAGTCACAGAAACCAGAAATGAAAGACCTGCTGTAAACACACGTGAAACGAGACCAAGTGCTCAGGAAAGGGTAAACGATTATCGCCAACGCTATGACCGTCCAGCAACCCAGCAAGGTCAATCTCAAAACAGGACTCAGCAGTATGAAAGGCCAAAAACCTACACTTCACCTAGTGTACGTCAGCCAAAATCAAGCAATGAGTATGTGAGACCACAAGCTGAACCAAACAGAAGCTCTGGCACAAACAGAACTGTAAATCCAGTCCAGTCAGCCCCTTCACGAAGCACAACAGTTCAGCCTCAGTCTCAGCCTAATCGTTCAACGGGAACCGCCAGACCAAGTCAGCAACCTGTTCGCAGCAATCCCGGCAATGTCTCGCAACCCAGCAGAAGCAGCAACAACAGCTCGGGTTCCGTGTCACAGCCTAGCCGCAGCTCTTCGGTAAGCAGTCCTCCTCCCAGCTCTTCAGGCTCTTCTTCGGGTAGTTCTGGAAGCAGCAGAGGCAGCAGTTCAGGAAGTAGTTCATCAGGTGGCCGCAGATAACATTTTTGTAAATAAAAACACCGTACCACATAATTCTCTAATTGATTTTCCACTTCATACAAGAGGATAATGTGGTTTTTTTATCAACAGCAATAAACAGAAAATACAATGAAAAAGTTAGCTACTATCTTCATGCTGACTGCGATAGCACTCACTTTGAAGGCGCAAAATGAAACAGATGCATTGCGTTTCTCACAAAATTATTATCAGGGAACCGCAAGAAGCATGGCTATGGGAGGTGCATTTGGTGCACTTGGAGCAGATTTTTCTTCTTTAAGCATGAATCCTGCCGGCATTGCACTTTACAGAAGCTCTGAGTTCAGTCTGAGCTCCGGCTTAATTAACAGAAGTGTCGAATCAACATACAATGGCATGTTTGGCGATGATTCCAGATCTGGCTTTGGCTTGAGCAATCTGGGTTTCGTGTTGGTAAATAAAGTTCCTGAAGGAAGCACGCAGACCCCCTGGAAATTTTATCAGTTTGGGTTTGGTATGAACCGCACCAATAATTTCAGCCAGCGCTCCTTTATTCAAGGGGACAACGATGATCATTCAAAAATTGATGTTTACCTTGACAGAGTTTGGGATGTAAGCCCTTCGAATATCGAAAACCAATTTCCTTTTGATCTTTATCCGGCATGGTATGTTTATCTGCTTGATACAGTGCGCAATGCAAACGGAGAGCTTGTTTATACGAGCCCAGTTCCTATGGGTGGCATCAGACAGTTTGAAACTGTAAATACCTGGGGTTCGACCAATGAGTGGTTATTTTCGGGAGGAGCAAACCTGAATGATGTTGTTTTTATTGGTGCCACGCTTGGACTTCCATATCTGCGTTATTTTAAAGAATCGACTTTCACTGAAAAAGATATGTTCAACGAATTTGATGGTTTTGACGAATGGAATTTTCGTGAAACCATTGAGTCCAAAGGTTGGGGTATCAACCTAAAACTTGGAATAATCGTTTGGCCGGTTGAGTGGCTAAGACTCGGAGCTTCGCTTCATACACCTACCTACTACTCGGAATTGAAAGATTTCTGGTATACAAGTACTGATGCCAGACTTGGCCCTGACTTCAATACTAAAAAATCTCCCACAGGTGATTATATCTATGAATTATCAACGCCCATGCGTGCCTCAGGTAGTGCAGCATTAATCATTGGTAAATCTGGTCTTATCAGTGCAGATTATGAGTTTGTTGATTATAGCAAAATGCGTCTGCGTGCACCTGACTACAATTTCACTACCGAGAATGAGAATATCCGAAATAGTTATGCCTCAACCTACAACCTTCGTTTAGGAACAGAATGGCGATACAGTAATTTTAATTTCAGAGGTGGATATGCACTTTATGGAAGTCCGTATGCAAATGATATTAATGACGGTATGTTGAGTAATATCTCACTAGGGATTGGTTATTCAGAAAAGAATTTTGGACTTGATCTTGCATGGGTGAACGGCAAAATGAATCAGGATTATTACCTTTATAGTTCTGAAAACTATACAACAAATGCTGCACAACAGGAATTGACTTCAAACCATTTCGTTTTGACAACCAGATTCAGGTTCTAATTGAAGTTTTCAATAGTAAAGCAAAAATATTCTGCTTGCATTTGGGTGTCGCATTTTGCGGCACCTTTTTTATGCACAGATTCCACTTTCAATATTGATTTTTCTGTATCTCTGAAAGTCTGTTTAAACCGGCCTTTGCCTTAAAATGCAGCCCTTGCATGTATTCTTCAGGCTTGAGACTTAAGCAAAGCTTATACATTTTTTCAGCTTCCTGAATTTTCATTTCGGTCTCATATATCTGGCCGCAACTCAAAGCGGCTGAGCAAGCAAAATAAAGTGGGGATTTTGCTCCGTAGCTAATGGCTTGCTGATAGAATTTAAGGGCATTTTCGTTGTTTTTTAGCGCTTGCTCAATCCTTCCAAAACGATAATAAAACTCAAGTTTTTCATTTGCTGACAAGGCTTCTTTGCTCAATGACAATTTCAGCATTAAAGCTTTTGACTGCGCATAGTAACCCCCATCAAACAAAAGTCTGCTTTTTAATAAATTTATATGGGGTAACTGACCGGAAGCAACCTCCCGATAGGCTTGTCTGTCTGACTCAGAATAACCCTGACTTAAGTGAGAAATGCTTTGCAAAGTTTTGTGATATAATGCTTCTTCTCCCCTAATCAAATAAATCCATCCCGTTTTCCGCATGGCATCAATATGGTAGTTTCTGCCATTGAAATGGCTTATGAACGAATTGTAATATTGCAATGCTGTAGTGTCAAGTTTCCTGAGCAAAGCTTCTCCATGCAAAAAGTCGAGATAATGGAAAGGTAAATAATCTGTTGATTTGATTCTGGTTGAAAGGGTTCGAATGGCAGCATCGTTTCTTCCAAGCCTCATTTCAAGATTTGCCCTGGCATAGGAAAGAAGCAGATTTGTTCTGTCAGAAAACCGAAATTCAGTCAACAATCTTTCTGCATCTTTAGCTTCAGCCTTAAGGTTCATTTCGATAAAAGTAAGATAAAACAAGGTTTCAGAACGCAGGTAAGCATAATC
>JAGXRB010000057.1 GCA_018336075.1 Bacteroidota bacterium | reverse complement strand
CTCCGGAAAGTGTTCCTATCCAGACATTTTCTTCCCTGTCAATTCCAAGACGAACGATCAGGTGATCAAGGTTCAGTGTCTTTGTTAGCGTATCACCATCAAAAAGAAAGATTGTTCTTCCGGCTGACACATACGCCTTTCCTTTGTTGTTATGCTTTGCGTTATAAAAATTTTGACTAAATCTCTTAAGTTCAAAATGAGTTACATCATGGTAGGAAGTGTTATTGTCATCAGTTAATTCAATGCTTTCAATTATCCTTGAGGGAGGTATAGAAATTATTGTTCTTCTGTTCTCGATAATTTTTATTTTCAGTTTGCCTGCATCAGATGCTGAGTTTGCCTGGCTGATAACACCGGTTGAGTCAATTTTAAACAGGCCTTCGTCAAAGATGTTGAAGAAGATACTTCCGTCTTCCTGTGGGTAGTAGTTCTGAAAAATGACATATTTTATTTTGTTTTCAGCATAAAACCGCAGAAGCTTATCATTGTGTTTGTAGGAAAAAACCCTATCTTTTTCGATGTAGCCCAGTTTGCCCATATAAGTATTGAACCATATCCTGTCTTGTTTGTCTGATTTAAGATAGAAGACTGAATTTTCAGGCATGCCATCCAACATGTCAAAAGTCCGAAACTGATAGCCGTCAAAGCGGGCCAGGCCGTGGTCGGTAGTGAACCAGAGATAGCCTTTTACATCCTGATACAAATCGTAAACCTCTGAGGAAGGAAGACCATGTTGACTGCTGTAGTTGCGGTAATATGGCTGTTGTGCAGAAATATCTGTAAGCTGGAATAGCAAAAAAAGCAAAAATAAGAAGGTTTTAACAGGCATTGTTCTGAAATATATCTGTACAAATATACGTATCAATGACCGTTAAAACAAACAGAGCTCTTGAAGCCCTGTTTGTTTTTTATTCATGATTCTAAAAAAGTTTATACTGAAAGAATGATTCACCAATATATTGATCTTTAAATATATATCAATCATTCATGTTTTCATTTACACTTTTCTTGTTGCCGTTTCTAAATCGGAGTAAAGTATAGACGCCAATTGCGGCAAGAGTGAGTACAGTGATTTCACCCATGGTATCAAGTCCACGGAAGTCTACAAGAATCACATTCACCACATTGCGTCCGTGGGCTTTAACGTAACTATTTTCGAGGAAATAGCTGCTGATGTAGCTTTCGGCAGGCATATTAAGCACAAGCATCACCAGCAAAGTGATGGTGAGACCGGCAGCGATAGAAAGCACTGCATCTCTTCTGCGGTTTCTTACCGGAGAGTAATCAGTGAATTTTGGCACTTTGTAAACGATGAGCACAAGAAGTATCACCGTCAGGGTTTCGATGGAAAATTGCGTCAGGGCGAGGTCAGGTGCACTGAAGAAAGAGAATATCAATGCTATTCCATAACCAACGACACCGAGAGAGGCTACCGAACTTAGAACAGTCTTCGATTTAATGGCACTGTAGGAAGCAAGCAGCATGATAATAACAAGCAAAGCTTCGTAGAAGTAGATTCCACTGAAATCGACCTTCAGGAAGGTATACAGTTCTTTGCTGTAGATGGTGTAAAGGACCAGAAGCATAAAAGTGGTAAGAATCCAATAGAAATAATGCCTGAGGTATCCGTTCTGGAAGAAGTTAGTTTGTTTTGACGAAAATGTTACGAGTCCTTTGAGCAAAGCTTTGTAGCCCTCTTCGGGACCGAATGCTGCCAGTTTATCAAAGAAAGCCTGCTGCTTTTTGATAGTACCGGAAAGGTAGTACAATCCGATACCGCCTGCAAGTGTGAGCAAACTCAATCCCAGAATGGGTGTGAAACCATGCCAGAGCGCGAGCTTCACGCCGTCGGTGAGTGCGATGGCATCGACAGAAGGCCCAATCAAACCTTTAGAAATCCATGAAGGTACAACCCCCAGTGCAAGTCCGAGAACGCCGAGCAATACCGGTCCGAGCCAGAGTGTAAGCGGGGCGTGGTGCGGATGTTTTGGTGTTTCGAGGTATTTGCCGAAGAATGGTTTCACGCCTACCATGATAGCCGTTGCCACGAGAAACATATTTGTGAGGACGGCAACCACAGTAAGAATTATCGGATTGACAGCAAAATGTGCCGTTGTTTCATAAACAAGCTCTTTGGCAACAAATCCAAGAAAAGGCGGGATGCCTGAATAAGAAAATGCAGCCAGAATGGCGCCAAGAAATATCAGTGGCAGATGGGCTTTGAGACCGCCTAATTTGCGTATATCGCGTGTGCCGGTTTCGTGGTCGATGGCGCCTGCAACAAGAAACAAACCTCCTTTGTACATGGAGTGTACGACCAGAAATGTGATGGCAGCAGTGATGGCATAAGGTCCGCCGAGGCCGATGAGAAACACCATAATACCGAGTGCACTCACGGTGGTGTAGGCAAGTATTCTTTTCAGGTCGTTCTGACCGACTGCCATTGAAGCACCCATTAGCATGGTGATTCCGCCAAATACAGTGAGTGTGATATGCCAGACATCAGTGCCCGAAAGTACAGGGTTGAAGCGTGCGAGCAGAAAGACACCCGCTTTAACCATCGTGGCGGAGTGCAGATAGGCCGACACAGGTGTTGGCGCCTCCATAGCATTGGGGAGCCAGAAATGGAAGGGAAACTGTGCTGATTTGGTGAAAGCACCCAAAAGTACCAGGATAAGAATCGGCAGATAAAGACTGTGACCAACGATAACAGAAGACTGCGCGATCAGTTCAGAAATATTGTAGCTGCCGCCAACATTTCCCATGATGATGAGCCCGGCCATGAGTGCCAGTCCGCCGCCGCCTGTTACAAGCAGCGCCTGAAGTGCTGCATAACGCGAGCGTTCAGATTCGTGGTTGAAGCCAATCAGCAGGTAGGAACTGATACTTGTAAGTTCCCAGAAAATAAACAAAGCAATGATGTTGTCAGACAAGACCACACCCAGCATGGAAGTCATAAAAAACAGAAGGTAGCCGTAGAAACGTGCCAGTTTCTTATGTCCGTGGAGGTATCCGCTGGCATAAAAGACGATGATGGCACCAATACCACTGATGATTAGGGCAAAGGTGAGGCTCAGTCCGTCGACAACAAAGTTGATATTGATATCAAGCGAAGGGAACCAAGTGTAGCTAATTAACATCACTTCGCCCTTTGCGATAGGAGCGATCATGTTGGCCAGATACACAAAGATACCTGCGGGAACAAGTGTAAGCAGCGCACCTGAAAGTTTTGGCAGGAATTTATGGATAAACGGAGCAGCAATAGCAGCCAGAAATCCAATGAAAATGATATTCAACATAGCAGTTCTCCTAATTTTCTTGTTGAGGTGTCACAATATCTTTCGGCGTTGCCGTTTCTTTTCCGAAAGTTTTAAACACTTGCTTTTCGTTATCGTATTTGCCTTCGAGATCATCATGCACAGTTTTGTCCCACATGGGTAGGCGAATAATGTAAGCAGCTCGGGCAAGTAAGTGGGCACCTATGGGCACGGTAAGAATCAAAAAGATGATGACACCGACCACATGCAAAAATATGCCCAGGTTGAAGAAGTGAATTGCAGCAGCAATGAGCATTGAAGCCACTCCGAAAGTCCCGCCGATTGTTGATGCCGACATACGAAGGTAGATATCTGGCATCTTAAGCAGTCCGATAGAGGCTATCAAAATGAAAACGGCCCCTATGACCATGAAGAAAATAACAAAATAGGTTATCATGATTTAGTTTTTTTTACCGTTCATCAAATTTATCTTTTTCAGTATCACCTTTCACGTAATACCATGTGAAGGCCACAGTGCTCAAAAAGGCGATCAGGGCCAGGATAAGGGAGATGTCAATGAATACTTCATTGTTGTGGAGGACTGAATAAGCGGAAAAGGCTCCGATACCAACAATCATTAGCAAGTCGAGCGCCACAACACGGTCTATGAGTCGTGGGCCTTTATAAAGCCTGATAAAGATGAGCAGCATGGAGATGCTCATCACGGGCAATATGAAATACAGAATAATGTTTTCGAGTGTCATCTTAATACCTCCAATAGTTTTTTCTCAAGTCCGTTTTTAATTTCGTCGATTGATTTCTGTACATCTTCTTCGAGATAAACATTGTACACATAAAGGTAAGCCCTGTCGTCAGAGAGTGCGATGCTTGTTGTGCCAGGGGTGAGTGTGATGCTATTTGCCAACAGTGTAATTTCGAGATCTGTTTTGGCATCCAATGGCACTGCAATGATTCCGGGGTGCATATAATGGTGTGGTGTGACAATGTCGTAGCCAATGCGGATGCTGCCTTTGATCACTTCTTTGGTGAACAGCAGCAGAAAGCTAAGCAGTCGGGGCATGAAATGGATGTAGCGGTATTCATCCGTTTTCTTTCTGTTGACAAACCACAGGACAAGGAAGCCGGCAGCGAAACCAAAGATGAAGTTCACCAGTTCGAATTTCATCGTCAGTGTTAACCAAATAAAAGCCAGAAAAAGATTTTCTAATAGATGTTTCATTGTGCACCTCCTAACACTTTAGATATATAGATTGAAGGATTCATCAATTCGTGTGCTGCCCTGTCGGCGATCTGATAGAAAGGTTCCGGATAGAATCCGATGCTTAATGTGATCAGAGCAAGCAGAATTATTGGTATTGTCATAAAGATATTCTGTTTTGAAAACAATCCTGCTACGAGCTCTTTGGCGGGAATCTTTTCAGGGTTGTTTTTCCAGAAGGCTTCGTTCCAGATTTTTGTCATGGAGTAGAGTGTAAGCAAACCAACAAGCAGCGCAACAAAAACAAGGAAATATTCCTGTAGTTCGAGGGCCGCCTTCACGACGAAAAACTTAGACCAGAAACCCGACAGCGGGGGAATTCCGGCGAGGGAAAGGGCCGGGATAAGAAAAAGAACAGCCAGAAAAGGATAGGTGTTCACCAAACTGCCGACCTTTCTGATGTCGTAGCTTCCGCCCACACGTCTCACCAGACCGGCCACCAGAAATAGATTCGCTTTAACAATGATGTGGTGCATGATATAAAATACAGCCCCCGCTATTGCCAAGGGCGTATAGAGAGCGAGACCAAAAATCATATAACCGATCTGACTGATGATATGGAAAGAAAGGATGCGGCGCATATCGTATTGAGACGCGGCGCCCAATACACCCACAAACATGGTGAGCGCTGAAAGCCAAAGGATGATAGTATGTGTGTAGGCTATATCATTGATAAAAATAAGTGTGAAGACGCGGATAAGAGAATATACACCTACTTTGGTAAGCATGCCGGCAAAAATGGCTGAAATGCTGATTGGCGGTGTATGGTAGGATGAAGGCAGCCAGAAGAACAAAGGAAAGATGGCAGCCTTGATACCAAAACTAACAAGGAAAAACATGGCAATGACGGTTATCATCGACTGATTTTCGACCTGTGGGATTCTGACGGCGAGGTCGGCCATGTTGAGAGTGCCGGTGAGAGAATATAGAAAACCTACACCGGTGAGAAAGAAGGCAGACGAAAGCAGGTTGATGGTCACATATTTGAATGTACCTTCAATTTGCAGTCTTGTCCCGTCGAGGGCAAGCAGGATAAATGATGAGATCAACAGCACTTCGAACCACACATACATATTGAAGAGGTCGCCGGTGAGGAAAGCACCGTTGATGCCCATATACATGATATTCAGGAGTGGGTAGTAGCCAAATTGCCTTCTTTTTTGGAGCATATCCGAAAGGACGAATTTGCTTTTCATCGAAGAAACGGAGTAGATGGAGATAGCCAGTCCCATTATACCTGAGATAACCACCATGATAGCGCTGAAGGTGTCGGCAACGATGCTTATTCCGAAAGGAGCGGGCCAGTTGCCGATTTGTGAGACAAGGATGCCGTTGTCGAGCACGGTATTCAGTAACAGTAAACTTATAACGAGCATTATCACAGAGCCTGCGATATTGACTATTTCCTGCATTTTGCGGTTTTGCCAGAGAGACAGGGTAATAAGACCAAGTATTAGCGGGAAAACTATAGGAGCAACAATAAGTGCATTCATAATTATATCTTCTTTGTTGGGATTATTGATCGCTTGCCTTCAGTTTGTCAGAGTCGTCAACGCCAACCGACTGATATACCTGTTGAATGAGCACAATGGTGAAAGCCGTTACACCGAAACTGATTACGATAGCGGTGAGGATAAGTGCCTGCGGCAGTGGGTCAGCGACAGCTTCGGTGATGTGCTTACTCCCTTCTTCGATGAGGGGTGCTTTGCCACGTATTACCCTTCCGAGGGTAAAAATCAGCAGATTTGCTGCATGTGCAAGGAAGGAAAGACCAATAATAAGTTTGATGATACTTCGCCGGAGAATCATGTAGATGGCTGCTGCAAATAATCCTCCGATGAGAATTGCCAGTAAAAACTCCATAGGGTTATTCTTTAAGTTTTAAAGTAAAAATGATACTTGTCGAGATGCCGAAAACAACGAGGTAAACACCGACGTCGAAGAGGAAAGGCGTGCTTATAGGGCCGATAACGGGAAACTCATATTCGCCCCAGATGCCTGTGAAGGCAGGATATCCGAGAAATAGTGAGAGGAGTCCGCTTGACAGAGCTAGAGCAAGTCCTGTGATGAAAAACATCGTTGGACTCAGCGGAAATATCTGTCTTGCTCTTGAAACGCCGTTGGAAATTGTATAAAGTGCAAATGCCATTCCTGCAACCAGTCCACCGACGAAACCGCCACCGGGTTCCTGATGGCCTCTGATGAGGGTATAGACTGAAAAAAGCAACAGAATAGGGAGCAGAATGCGGGTGGTAGTCGTTAATATTACTGAATTCATAATGAATTGATTAAAAATAACTATCGAAAAAAGCATGAATGGCGACAAAGATAAAAAAACAAGTAAACTTACAACCATCAGTCTCCACAAACTGCCAGAATCATTGCCCGTATTTCTGATTATTCAGCTGAAAGCAAATCGATTAAATCATCTAAAAATAAAAGTTGAAAAGTAATTTATATCAAATCTAAATAGGTACATATTTGATTTGATTAGATGTTTTGAAAAATGGCTGTTGGTCTTTGGTCTTTAGCTGCCTGAAAGCCAAAGACAAAACTTCAACTTATTAAAGACTAAAGACCAAAAGCCATCAGCTCTTTAAAAATCAGCTTTTTCTCAGGATGATTCTGAAGGTAGTTCCTTCGTTGATTATGGAAGACCGGACGAAAATTTTTCCCTTGTGGTAGTCATGAATAATACGTTTTGCCAACGACAGTCCCAAACCCCATCCACGCTTTTTGCTCGTGAAACCAGGTTGAAAAACAGACTGAAATGCTGATTTGGGAATGCCTTTTCCGGTATCGCTTACATCAAGCACAACATGCTCGTTTTCAAGCTTTACGCTTAGTTGTATTTTGCCATGTCCTTCAATGGCATCAATGGCATTCTTACACATATTTTCAATTACCCACTGAAAAAGCGACTCGTTCAAGGGGATAAGTATCTGTTCGTTTTTAGGCGCAATCAACTCATAGGTGATCTTTTTGGAGGTTCTCACACGGAGATACTGTATGGTTTCTTCAAGTAAAATAATCAGATTTGAAGGCTCCAGCACTGGTGTGGAGCCAATCTTAGAAAAGCGCTCAGTGATGGTTTCGAGGCGCTGAATATCTTTTTCCATCTCAGGAATGCCTTCGAAATCATCGTGGCTGATTTTAAGCAGTTCAATCCATGCAATGAGCGAAGAAAGTGGTGTGCCGATCTGATGTGCGGTTTCTTTGGCCATGCCTGCCCACACCTGATTTTGTTCAGATTTGCGTGCATAACTGAACAAAAGATAGGCGATCAGCAGAAATAGCGCAATAATAAGTATCTGCATGATGGGAAAAAACTGCATCTGCATCAGCAGCGGAGAGCTCTTATAAAAAATATAGGTTTTTCCCTGATCGAGAAATGTGATTTCTATCGGTGTGTTTTCCGAACGCATCAATGCAATCTGCTCTTGCCAGAAAACAGAATCTCCTACAGCAGGGACATCGAGGTTTCCATACTGAAGCACGTTTTTTCCGGTACTGTCGGTCACAATTACAGGCACGCTCGAGGAGTTGGAGGCCACGTCAGTGAGAAATGAAGATACAAGATCGTCAAGCACGCGCTTGAGTTCGCTGAAGATAATCGACTCGCGGTAATAGAGCCAGTCGGTACGATTGGATGAAATCTTTATTGGCAGAGGAGGGTAGGTTGAAAAAGACTCTTTGAGCGCGCCCTCAAATTTTTCAGCGGTTCGGTTTGCAGGGTCAAGGTTTTTCAAAATACTGATGTTGCCCTCAACATCAGCTACTATGACCGGGATGCTTGTGTTAGCGCGGATTATTTCAAGAATGAAATTCAGGTCTTCGGTGGTCGAAACGTCAAGAAGTCGTCTGTAAGCTGTTGCCAATAACTCAACCTTCATGTGCTCCTGCTCCCTTACTTCAGAAAAAAACTGCTCTGTATATTTCATCAGACTTGCCCTGCGCTCGACTGCATCGGCCCACATTCGCACCTGAACGCGTTCTTCGTCTGCAAACTTATTTACCAGATTATTGGTGTAATAAATGGAAACGCTTATTATGATGAGCGCGACAAAGGCCAGCACAATCTTCCAACGTTTTTTGCGGGTATAAAGATTCACAGCTTAAGTTTTTGATATAACGTCACAACCGGTGTAAAATTATGAATTATACACATACACACATTTCATCGATCGATGAATTCATGAATTCAGGTAAATAAACAACTTTCAATGAAAAAAACCTTGTTTGAAAGTTCGTAAATCTGATGCTGTGATGAAAAACAGAGCGATATTCAAGGCCTCGGCACCATGCGCACAATTAATGGTGTGCTTACTTCATTGCTTATATTTAATGCCCGGTCGATCAGCTGAACCTGAAACTGAATGGTGTCGTAGGAGGATGTAGGGTCATAAATATCCATTTCATATTCTATGATGCCTTTGATGGCTTTTTTCTGATCTTTAGGAATCAGCGGAGGAATGCGGCCGCTGAAATTGTATGGTAGCTCAACCAGAATTCCATTTTGCTGCTCGAAATAGCGGACTCTGAGGTTATAATAGAATTCGCCATTACGCTGAAAAGGAAACAAAGTGTCACTCTGCTCAAGACCGATATCTCCATCACCATCACGGTAGGTAATGGAAAGCAAGCCTTTCTCGCTGATATTGGTTTCAGGATTGATAAGCAAGATATAATTATTGTAGCCAATCTCAGGCTCAGGCGGATACTCCTCAAACTTCCGGCATCCACTCAGCAAAACTGCGGTGAGCAGAAGGGTCATCAACCAAAAGATGCTTATTTTTGTCATGCCATTTGCATTTGCCACCATGCATCAAAGTTGCATTATGGTGCTGTAAAATTAGTTTTTTTCGTCACACAACAATAATTATGCCCCATATACAGGCATTAAAAAGTAAGATTTTTACGATTGAAAGTGAAGACTCTTTTTTAGAGATTTCACTTGAAGTATTTCGCTTTCAATACCATAACAACCCGGTTTATCAAGCATTTTGCGACTATCTGCATGTAAATCCAAATCAGGTTGAACACTATACACAGATCCCTTTTCTGCCCGTTGAGTTCTTTCGCAACAAAAAAATAATCTCGGGGAGCAAAGCTGTTCAAACTGTTTTCAGCAGTTCGGGAACTACCGGAAATGCAAGCAGCTTTCATCATGTGTGTGACACTGCCCTCTACGAAGAAAGTTTTTTGAATGCATTTAACCGGTTTTATGGCCCGCCCTCAGATTTTTGTATTCTTGCCTTGCTTCCTTCCTATCTTGAACGCGCCAATTCTTCTTTGGTATACATGGCTGATAAACTGATCGCATTAAGCGGACATGAAAAAAGTGGTTTTTACCTTTACGACCTGCATGCGCTTAACGAAAACCTGCTTCAGCTCCGGGAGAAAGGCCAAAAGACTATCCTGCTTGGTGTAACCTATGCTATGCTCGACCTCGTGGCTGCTTATCCAATTTCGTTTCCTGACCTTATCGTGATGGAAACAGGTGGCATGAAAGGCCGCAGACGCGAAATGATCCGGGAAGAATTGCATGATATTCTTTGTGAGGGTTTTGGCGTTGCCATGATTCATTCAGAATATGGAATGACAGAGTTGCTGTCTCAGGCCTACTCACATGGAAATGGCGTTTTTGAAACGCCTCCGTGGATGCGGGTGCTTATTCGGGATTCAAATGATCCTTTGAGTTTGATCTCTTCCGGAAAAACAGGCGGTATCAACATCATCGACCTGGCTAACCTCTACAGCTGCGCTTTTATCGGAGTGCAGGATCTTGGCCGTTTGCTTCCCGGAGGTGGCTTTGAGGTGCTTGGCCGCTTCGACAGAAGTCAGATGAGGGGATGTAACCTGTTAGTTGGATAATTTTAGAAGAACGTAAAAACCACTGAATAAAATTACCGGATTTTTAACCCAAAACGCTCTTTTCGTCTGCTAACAATCCAGCCATAAAATATAAAAGCCTGTAAACTATTTGCTTACAGGCTGTTTAGTGGAGAATAACGGAATCGAACCGATGACCTTTTGACTGCCAGTCAAACGCTCTAGCCAACTGAGCTAATTCCCCATT
>JAGXRB010000056.1 GCA_018336075.1 Bacteroidota bacterium | reverse complement strand
CCCCCGCCGATAATTTTATAATGTTCCACTACTGCTCCATTCTGGCCTCCTTGATACAGATAATGTTCTGCTGTGCTTCCATCATTTGGGTCTATATCAGGCAATTGCGTAATGACTGGAGTTGAAGAACAACTATTATTGCTGATCCAGAAATCGAGCAGGCTTTGAACCGGAGCAAAAAAAACATCTCCTGCATAAGGTACCGTTCCGTCAGCTGTGCCGTGAATCTGCATCACAGGCACTGCCCTATCTGGGTTGCATGCTGCAAGATTTGTACGAACCATTGTTCCGGTAACAGATGCTATTGCTGCAATACGATTGCTTAATTGACATGCCAGCTGAAAACTCATGAATCCACCATTGCTCATTCCGGTGCTGAAGACCCGGTTGAGGTCAACACTGTAATTGCCGGCCAAAGTATCGATCAATGCTGAGAGGAACCCAACATCATCAACACTGGAAGTTCCGAAAGTGTTCCAATGACGGATATTGTTTACATCGAGTGTGCCATTTGGATGAACCAGTAAAAAACCGGCAGTGTCAGCTACCCTGCTTATAAGTGTATAAAACTCCTGCTCAATATTGTTCGAGCCATAACCATGAAGATTCAAAACCAAAGGTGCAGGATTTGCCTGATTGTATGATGCAGGAATGTAAAGTCTGTAGTTTCGCTGAATGCCTCCATGCATCATTGAGGCAGTGACTGATGTTTGTGCTGCTAATCCTGAAGCAAATAAAGAGAAGACAGTTACCAACACTGATTGAATGAATACAGATTTTTTCATGATATAAGCGGATTAAATATGGTCATTTTAGTTGCGAATCTTATTACGAAGGTAATTAATCAAAGCTTGTAAATCAAAATTTAATTCATGCTGTCACAAAAAACTGGTTCATAACTTTGCTTCTGTATTCAAAAATCTGGTTCACCTTACTTTTTACAAAAAGCGCATGGGCAATACGTCCCAGAAAACCAAAAGGCAATACATAAGTGACAATATCAGTCATTTCGACACCATGCTCCACTTCACGGAAATGATGCTCATGATGCCACATGCTGTATGGGCCAAATCTTTGTTCGTCAACAAAAAATTTCAAAGGCTCCACATGTGTGATTTCAGTGACCCAGGTGAGGGGAATTCCAGCAACAGGCTTCACTTTATATGAAATAATCTGCCCAGGATACATCTTACCTTCACCCCCGGAAATTATATTAAACCCCATTGCAGGAGGTGTAATTTTTTTAAGATTTGACGGAGAACTAAAAAAGTCCCAGACTTCTTCCAAAGAAGCTTTCAAAATAACTTTAGATTTCAGGATGTGCATATTAAATGTTTTCAATTTTAAACAAACGATACAATCAAATGTTTTTCAGGAAAACAAAAACAGCATCTTACACAACCGATTGTGAAATAGATCATTTTAAACTGTATTTATGAATATTTATTTTTCTAAACCACTAAGTTTCATCAAATGTGATTGTTATGTATAAAAAACAAGGATATAAGGAAGATTAGAAATTTTTGTGCTGAAAATATTTTTCCGTTGTTGGAAGATATTATTAATTTTATTCGCTCAATCTTTATCAATAAAACACACTGAATTATGATCAAGCAACCCCGACTATCATTTTGGCAGATCTGGAACATGAGTTTTGGATTTTTAGGTATTCAATTTGGTTATGCGCTTCAAAATGCCAATGTAAGCCGCATATTTCAAACACTCGGCGGAGATACGGATAAACTGGCTCTTTATTGGCTGGCGGCACCTGTTACAGGCTTGCTGGTTCAACCCATCGTTGGTTACTTTAGTGACCGAACCTGGAACCGCTTTGGCCGACGAAGACCTTATTTTCTTGTTGGTGCAATCCTTGCAAGTCTTGGATTGTTGATCATGCCAAATTCACCATTTTTATGGGTTGCCGTCGGAATGCTCTGGATCATGGATGCCTCTATCAACATTTCTATGGAACCTTTCAGGGCTTATGTTGGCGATATGCTTCCCAGCGAACAACGCACTAAAGGCTTCGTAATGCAGAGTTTCTTCATCGGAATAAGTTCCGTCGTAGCTTCTGCCCTGCCCTATATAATGGCTAACTGGATTGGCATTGCAAACACTGCCCCCGAAGGCATGATTCCGCCCTCAGTGAAAATATCGTTCTATCTGGGTGCTTTTGCATTTATCACAACAGTTTTATGGACAGTTTTCCGTTCACATGAATATCCGCCTGAAGAATACAACAAATACCATCCTGCTGAGACTGAAGCAGAGAAAGACACCTTTTGGTTGTTTCAGATATTTAAGGATTTTGGCACGATGCCAAAGACGATGATTCAGCTGGCTTTTGTGCAGTTCTTTTCATGGTTTGCTCTTTTTGCCATGTGGGTTTATTCTGTTCCCGCTGTTACAACCCACCTCTATGACATGAAAATGCAACGTGAACAAATTGTGCAACTGAGTGCAATGGCAAACGAAAGAAAAGCAGATTTCCTTGGCAACACAGTTGAAATGGAGCGACTTACAATGGTAATGCGCGATTTGGATGTGTTAATGACAAAAACCGAAAAAGAGCCTTCGGCCAACATAAATATAAATCTGGCCAATTATTTCGTAAACGAACGCATCCTGACAAATGAAGAAATGGCCGCAGAACTGACAAGAGCTGCCTCCGAAACATCGCTGCCGGCAATGAATGAGGTGGCAGAAAAAGACTTTGCTGAACTCAGAAAACAAATGGCGAATGGAACTGTACCAACAGTTACCGCTGAAACCATCAGGTATTTCACACAAAATATTGATCAGTTCAACTTTGATGATGAGTTTAAAACAAGGATTACCTTGCTCAATTCGCTTACCCATGCACAAGCTGAATACAACAACGGCGCCGACTGGGTTGGAGTAAGTTTTGGAGGGTACAATCTTTTTGCAGCTGCTATCGCCTTCTTTTTACCTGTCCTCGCGCGAATGACAAGCCGTAAAACAACCCATATGGTATCTTTGGTGCTGGGTGGAATTGGACTTTTGTCAATATATTTTCTCCCAAATTCAAACTGGCTGATCCTTTCGATGGTTGGTGTGGGCATTGCATGGGCAAGCATACTGAGTATGCCATATGCAATTCTAACGGGAAGCATCCCCGGAGGAAAACTGGGGATCTACATGGGAATTTTCAACTTTTTCATTGTTATTCCACAAATACTTGCAGCCACAATTCTTGGTTTTATGCTCAAAACATTCTTCATGAACGAAAGTATCTTTGCTTTGGTTATTGGTGGAGTTGCTTTTCTAATCAGTGCTGCGCTTGTTACAATTGTGGATGATGTGGATGATGTGCATGCCAAAGCATGATTGAAAACTTTTTAAAATATTTCGAAAAAGCCCGGCATATACGGGCTTTTTTATTTTTATAAAGTTTCCATTTTATTTTTTTTCAGAATAATCATTTGATTTAAAAAATATGTCGTATGTTTGCGTCATAAAACAAAGCTGCAATGTTTATGACAAAATCATACAGAGAAAAAAGAAGAAATCGCTTAAAAATCAGCTGTTTTCTCAATGCAAAATCAATGCAATAGTGAGGCTTAAAACAGAACCTATATTTGCATAAATGTTAAAACCACTATTGAGGGAATGATAATTTGAACAGCAGTTTCGTAAAGATTGATTGAAACAAAAAAACATGAAAATACTGATCCTATGCACCGACAATGCCAGCAGAAGTCAAATGGCTGAAGGCTTCCTCAAATCCTTTGATCCAAAATCCGAAGTTTTTTCAGCAGGTACTATGCCAGCAGCAAAAATTCATCAGGAAACGGTTGAAGTCATGAAAGAAGCATTTATCAATCAGACAGAAAATCAAACGAAGCATTTTGAATACTATGTTCAAATGCATTTTGATTACCTCATCACACTTTGTGAGACTTCAAAAGAAGCGCTGCCCCATTTTGCCGGCAAAACAGAAAAAAAACTGCATTTCACTTTTGATGACCCCGAGACTGTCATTGGTGAAGAAGAAGAAAAACTAAATTCCTATCGAAATGTAAGGGATGAAATAAAAAACGAATTTTTCAAATTTTATAAACAAATCATTAATAAATATACCCATGAATGAATCAGACAGATTAAAAACAATGGTGCGCGAAAAATATGCTGCCATAGCCCTTCAAAGCAAAGAGCAAAATGAAACATCATGTTGCGGCGCTGCCAGTTGCGATGGAATTGATTATTCAATTTTCAGCGAGAACTACACACATCTTGAGGGCTACAATGCTGAAGCAGACCTTGGCCTGGGCTGTGGACTGCCAACAGAATCTGCGATGATAAAAGAAGGTGACACCGTGATTGATCTTGGATCAGGCGCTGGAAATGACTGTTTTGTAGCACGCAGTCTGACCGGAGAAACCGGAGAAGTTATTGGCATCGACATGACTCCTTCCATGATAGAAAAAGCAAAACAAAATGCTGAAAAACTTGGATTCAGCAATGTGAAATTCCGTCTTGGCGATATCGAAAACATGCCCATAACATCCAATAAAGCTGATGTAATCATCAGTAATTGCGTTTTAAACCTTGTTCCGGACAAAGCAAAAGCTTTCAGCGAAATTTACAGGGTACTCAAACCCGGAGGACATCTTTCTGTTTCGGACGTCGTGTTAAAAGGTGAGCTTCCAGAAGCTCTCAAAGAAGCTGCAGAACTCTATGCAGGCTGTGTTTCAGGTGCAATTCCATTGGATGAATACCTTCAAATAATGGAAAATGCCAATCTGTCAAACATCAAAATTCAAAAGCAAAAAGCAGTAAGGTTGCCTGACGAATTGTTGCTTCAATATCTGGATGAAAAGGAAGTGTCTGCATTTCATTCGGGAGGAACAGGCATCTTCAGTATTACTGTTTACGCTGAAAAAGCTGTTGTGAGCTGTGGTTGCTGCGATTGCTGAGGCATTGAAGCAAAATAAGTGATCTCAAAAAAGAGATTCAATCCTGCGGTTTCACGAAACCCCTATGCCAAAAAGAAATAAGGCTGAAGTTTGAATCTTCAGCCTTATTTTTATTCACTGCAATAATGAAAATTGAGGTATTAAGGTTTTAAACCTTTCTCACCTGATAATCCATATTGATTAAGATGTCAGCACTTGGCTTGAGCATTTGAACCTCCTGATGTTCTTTTTCTAAAACCTCCATACGATACTCATTCTGAGGCTCTTTTCCACGGACAACCTGCGCTTTTTTTGTTTCATGGTAGGTTAATTCAATGAAAATCCGAAGATCGACATCAGGTGCTTTAATGGCATACAATCCATCGATGATTATCATGTCTATTCCGCTGTAATCGGTTGTAAGCTGATCAATTTGTTCAGTCACCAAATCCACGCACGGACCTGTGGAAGAAGTGCCAGCTTTAAACTCACTTATATTGCGCAATATGGTATCCCAGTCATACTCACCAGGCCCAACAACATTCTGAATTCCGTTGCTTTTTCTCCATTCGGTGCGTTCGAGTGGGTGAATCCGGTAATAATTATCAATATGCAAAGGTTTGGCCATAATGCCATGCTTACGCAATCCTTTGGCAATAACGTGTGCCAGCTCCGTTTTTCCCGATCCCGACTCTCCTGAGATTGCAACCATCATTTTTGGTTTCCTTTGACTTAAAATCATTTCAATAATGGCTTCACCCGCTTTTTGGTGTTTTTCGCCAATTAACAATACGTCTCCAAGCATGCTGATTATTTATTTGGTTATTATTCTTTTTCTGTTGCTGAATCTATGATGCTACTGCTCTTACTTCTCGTTTTCAGACTTCCTGCTACAAGTGATACTTATCCAGCGTTGCGTCAAAATCAAAGAACAGATTGCTTCCATGTTTCAGAGCCTGAACCATTTGATGCTCTCTTTCAAGTATCTGTCTTCTGAATTCTGTCATTTCTTCTTTGCCGCTGTATGCCTGCGCTTCTCTGGTTTCGTCGTAGGTGAGCTCAATAAAAACTTTGAAATTGGCTTGATTCAGCTTTGTGGCATAAAGGCCGTTAATGATCAAAACATCGATGCCTTCAAAAAAAGTGGTAAGCGTATCTACCTCATCTGTAATCAAATCCACACAAGGCATCGTCGACTCGCGATCTTTGTAAAAATCATCAATCA
This sequence comes from Bacteroidota bacterium, assembly GCA_018336075.1. Lineage (GTDB taxonomy): Bacteria > Bacteroidota > Bacteroidia > Bacteroidales > F082 > JALNZU01. Next base: position 4,489 of record JAGXRB010000056.1, on the reverse strand, counting down.
CATGGTTGATTTTATGCCAGTCGTATTCCTCTGAGCCAACACTTTCAATACTATTTGCACGTCTCCAGGCCTTGCGCTCTTTTGGCGGAATCTTGTAAAAATCATCCAGATCGATGATTTTGCTAATGATGCCTTTCTTTTTTAGCTTTTGAGCCAAAGCATAAGCCAGCGTTGACTTTCCTGATCCTACTTCACCACCTATCGCGATGATGAATTTTGGCTGCAACACTTTCGTAAGTTCTTGAATGATTACCTCTGCTGCATCCAGATGTTTTTTTGTTACTGTAATTTTATCGTTTAACATAGCTTTTTCATTAAAAGTTTGGAGTCCGGAAGTTCAATTAAGAAATCAACTTCGCATCCGTACTTATTATACTGTCGCCCATTCATTGGGTTTTAATTCAATTTCTTTGCTGTCCATTACAACTGTTGTTGCTTTGTTCGCTAAGATACGACAAATATCATGGCCTAATTCAAAACTATAGGCTACTCCTTTAAAGTTAAGCTTGAAAGACATCTTTTTCCAGTGGTCCGGAAGATTTGGCAAAAACTGCAGCTTTTGTTCCCTGAAGTTTATTCCGGCAAATGTATTCAAAGCAATCAGAATTGTGCCTGCCATAACTCCTGCGTGAATTCCTTCTCCTGTTGTACCTCCCTGAATATCGACAAAATCGCTTCCAAGAGCATCCTGATATAATTCCCAGCTCATTTTTCTGTCGCCAACCATGGCTGCTAGGCGTGCATGAACCACACGGCTGAGTGTTGAGCCATGAGAAGTGCGGGCAAGGTAATATTGCAGATTTCTTTGCAAATAATCTTCCGGCAGATTATAACCAAGCTTCGTAAGCAAAGCATCAACTTCCTCTTTATTAAGATTATAGAAAGTCATCAATGTATCTGCTTGTTTGGCAACTTTGAAAGCATCCGGCGATTTACCTTCTGCCTTTAAAATGCGATCCATCCGGTAAATGTTGCCATACTTTTGTTTGTAATAATCCCAGTTGAGCTCATCCAGTTCGAAATATCCGTCATATTGAGCAAGGATACCTTCTTTATTGGTTACAATATTAAGCTTCGAAGATATTTCATTCCATTTATTAATCTCCTTGATTGAAAATCCTTTTTGCTCAAGCTTTTGCCAGCCAACCAACTCATTGATTTCCTGCGCTTTTCCAAACATCCAGGCCACCATGAGGTTGGTATATGTATTGTCTTTGAGACCGCCTTCTTCGCTGTCAGGCATATGTTCATGAAACTCATCCGGGCCCATCACACCGCGTATTTCATAACGTCCTGTCGATTCGTTGAGGATAGATTTACTTGCCCAGAAACGACAGATGTCGAAAAACATTTCCATTCCGAATTTTTTCAAAAAATCCAGATCATTGTTAATCCAGTAATAATCCCATATGTTGTAGGCAATGGCAAGTGATACATGCCTTTGCAATGAGCTGTGGTCATCACCCCATTTTCCTGTTAAAGGGTTCAAGTGCACAACCTGTGTTTCTTCTCTTCCATCGCTGCCACTCTGCCAGGGAAACATTGCACCTTTGAAACCATGTTGCGCTGCATAATCTCTGGCTTTTGCAAGTCGGCGATAGCGGTACATCAGCATTGATTTTGCAACGGCCGGCAGATGAAGGTCATAAAGCGGCAAAATAAAAAGTTCATCCCAGAAAATGTGTCCGCGATAGGCTTCACCATGCAGACCCCGGGCAGTGATGCTGGCATCAAGCTTTTCGTTGAAATGTGAAACTGAAACCAAAAGGTGAAAAAGATGCAGACGCAATAATTTCTGCGACATCCTATCGCCAGAAATCTGAATGTCCATCTCATTCCAAAGCTGAGCCCATTGGTCAGAACTGGCTTTCAGGAGTTGATCAAAACGCATTGCAGGCTGCAATGCTTTCAGAGCACTTGCCAGGGCATCTTCAACAAAATCTTCTTTATCACTGCATACTGAAACTAACTTTTCGAGCCCTAACACCTGATCTTTTGACACATCTAAAGTATATACAGCAGAAACAGCACCTTCTGATTGCTCCTTTTCAAAACTCACATTTTGAATTTTACCATCCAGTAAAATGTGATGCATTGCTGCTTCACTTATCTGGTGCTTTGATTGATTAGTTTCGACAAGAACGAATATTTTTTCAGCCTCAACGCCTTCCTGTACAGTGTTTAAGTGATCAGAATTCAACGATTTGTAGCGCTCTACTCCTTCGTTGATCAGTTTACCATTGATTCCGCTTTTTATTTCTATGCGTCCTGAGTAGTTGAGTGGCCTGATGTTGTACTTCAAAGCTGCAAGCATGATATTATCCATGCTTGCAAATCGTTCTGAAACAATTTCAGTTTGGTTGCCATGCTTGTCTTCAACGATCATTTTTCGCAGCAGAACGCCGTCAGAGAAACGGATGGTTCTTTTTATCGACAACAACCGGGTGTTATTTATGTCAAACCAATCACCACCATCAATGCGAAACGTTATGGCTAACCAGTTGGGAATATTTACAAAGTCTTCATTTTCTACGTCGCGGTCTGCAACTTTTGTTACAAGCCTGTTATACAGTCCGGCCATATAGGTTCCCGGATAGTTGACAGGGTTGGCCTGAGTTTCTTCCAATGCACCACGTGTACCAAAATATCCATTGCCTACTGCCAACAATGCCTCTCGTGAACGCTCCTTTTTCTGGTTGTAATCATGATAAGTGATTGACCATGAATCATCTTCAAGACCTTTATCAAACCAGGCATTGATGCTTTCGATGCTGATTTCATCCAAATCTTCAACTACGATATCGGCCCCACTCGTGTAAAGTTCTTCCTTGTTTTCCTCTCTGGCGATGCCAATAACAAGACCGAAATTGCCGTTTCGTCCAGCCTGAACGCCAGAAACTGCATCTTCTACAACCACAGAACGTTCATAGTCGCAATCAAGATTTTTTGCTGCAGTCGTAAAAATATCTGCCTCAGGTTTTCCTTTCAAACCCATCTCAGCGGATACTACGCCATCAACGCGGGTTTCGACAAGATACATAAGACCGGCTGCTTCTAGCACAGCTTCACAATTTTTGCTTGAAGAGGCGACTCCAACTCTGTAGCCCTTTTCGCGCAATTCTTTCATTAATGCGACTGTGGAAGGATACATTTCGACACCATCGCGGCGAAGCACTTCGTTAAAAGTGTCATTTTTCATATTGCCCAGTCCGCAAACAGTTTCTATAGAAGGAACATCTGAAGGGTCGCCAAAAGGCAAATGAATGCCACGTGATTCAAGAAAATCTGCAACTCCTTTGTAGCGTGGTTTTCCATCGACAAAAGGAAGATAATCGTCTTTATGGGTAAACTCCCTGAATGCCTGATTGTTTTGTTCAGCATAAATCTTCAGGAAATCATCAAACATCTTTTTCCATGCGGCACTGTGAGTAAGTGCAGTTTTTGTAATTACGCCATCGAGATCGAATATTACTGCATCAAATTTTTTGTCATTCATAGCAAATGCTGTTTTGGTAGTGAAATTTTTGTTTCTCAATTTATGAGCCAATGGTAGCCATAAGGAGCTATTGTCATTGATTTGGTATGAACTAGGTTTTTGTTCAGCATGTCCGTAAATTCATCATTAACAACATTGAAATGAATAGTTTGCTCTTCATCAGAGAGGTTTTGAACGACTAAGATTTGTTCATTTTCAAATGTTCTGAAATAGGCCAAAATCTGCTCATTTTTTGATCCATCATTTTTCAGGGCATCCACAAATTCTATCGAACCTCTGCCAAAAGCCTTTTTTTCATTGCGTACATGGAGCATATTTTGAATGCGCCCAAAAACTTTTGCCTGAAAAGTTGTAGGATCAGCCAGTTGGGATTTACGTTTTTCCCAGTTTATTTTACCTCTTACAAGAAAACGGGTGTCGTCTTTACCTACAAAAGCAGCCATTTCCTTATAAAAATCCATGTCATTTTCTTTGCCGAATTCATCACCATAATAGATCACGGGTGTTCCCGGCAAACTTAACATCATAGAATAAGCCAGCCCAATCCGCCGATCGTCAAACTGAAATAAATTGGCGAGCCGGGCCGAAATACCTTCGCCGAGCCTGAAGTTCCATTCCGGTTCATGGCAGTAGCTTTCATGGATGTACTTGCGATCTTCCTCCGAAACATAAACCAACTCAAGGCTGAGCTCGTCATGACACCGAAGAAAAGTAAACCATTGTCCGCTCTCGGGCAAAGCCGGTGTTACTGCAGGGCTTAAAATCTTACGAATTGACTGATTGTTCTGCTGTGCGATGGATTTATAAAACATAGGCATCAGAGGAAAATGATAGGCAGCATGACATTCATCGCCATTTCCCATATACTCAACAACGGTAGCGGGTTGCTGACACGCTTCAGCCAGCAGTAATGTACCTGGCTTCACGTAATCTAAAATTGCCCTGAAAAACTTCACTAAAAGGTGCGTCTGCGGAAGATTTTCGCAATCTGTT
>JAGXRB010000055.1 GCA_018336075.1 Bacteroidota bacterium | reverse complement strand
TTCGCACACTGATCATTGATGATGAGCCACATGTGAGGGAAACGCTCCACAGCCTGCTGCAGAAATTCTGTCCGCAGGTGAAAGTCGTGGGCGAGGCCGGTAGTGTGGCTTCCGGTGTCAGAGAAATAAAGGAAAAGCTTCCCGACCTGGTGCTGCTCGACATCAAAATGGATGATGGCACAGGCTTCGACCTGCTGAACCGCTTCGAGCACATTGGTTTCAAAATTATCTTTGTAACGGCATGGGAAAAATATGCCATTCAGGCTTTCGGCTTCAGCGCAGTGGATTATCTGCTTAAGCCTGTGAATCCCGAAAAACTGGCCGAAGCTGTAAAACGTGCCGATCAGCAGGTGCAGGGCACATTCAACATCCAATTGAATACACTCAAAGAAAACCTTGCATCGCCCGACAATCCCAACCACAAAATTATTCTGAAAACCTCCGACAATGTTTATCTTGTCAATGTGCAGGATATCATCCACTGCGCCTCCGACAGCAATTACACTTTATTTGCTTTAACAGATGGTGAAAAGGTGATGGTATCCAGGTTGCTCAAAGACTATGACGAAATGCTTTCGCGTTCTGGATTTTTTCGTGTACACCGATCCCATCTGATCAACCTGAATCATATCAAACGCTTTGAAAAGCAGGATGGGGGGTCTGTAGTCATGAGTAATGGCGACAAAATACCAGCCTCTTCACGTGGCAGAGAGCGGCTGATGGAATTGTTTGATGAACTGGCTAGTCCCTGACCTATATCTCACTAATATGAATCGGACAACGAACTTATTTGTTTTTATAATTTTGTTACTCGATTATGCTAATCTAAACGGTCAGTTGCGTAGTGATGTACCACAAGTCCAAATAGATAGCTTAATTATGATTATTCCAGATTTTCAGGGAACTGAATTGGTTGACCATCTGAATTTAATTGCCACATCGCTTTCCCAACGTTGTCCCGACAGTTGTTTATTTTATGCAACACTTGCAGAAGAACATGCGAAAAAACTTGAATACATTATGGGTAGAGCAGAGGCGGATTTTAACAAAGGCAATGGGTATTATTTTAAAAACGATATTGCAAACGCGCTAATATTTTACTTTAAATCATTGGCCTTAATGGAACAATACCCGGCTACTAAACTGCTGGGTAATTTATACACACAGATCGGGCTTGTTTATTATTACCATTTTAGTTTTGAGAGCTCAAGGGATTACCTAATGAAAGCCGAACAGGTATATAAATCGGTGGATGATATCCACTCAAAGTTTTATGCTCAAAGAATGATATTTCATACTTTTCTTACAGACTCATTGAATGAGGGGGTATTGCCATTCATAGTTGAAAGGTTGAATTTCTATAAATATTCAGATAAAAAGAATTATAACCGTGCATTGAACGAGATGGGATTGGTTTATCTCTCAATGAGGGATTCATCGGCATTGAGTTATTTCATTGAAGGCATTGAAGTAGCAAAAGGATCGGAAATTAACTCCGATATTTCAGTACATGCCACAAACACAGGTTGTTTTTATACGGAAAAACCAATTGATCCACAAAATTTTAAAACTGCTGAACACTATTTTGAAATAGCCATAGAAACCGAAAGAAAAACCACCAGGTATGCCTTGTTAGCTGAAACATACATGGAGTATGGGATATTGTGCGTCAAATACAATTTGTACGTAAAAGCTGATTCCATTTTCAAAAATGCCCTGATTCTTCTTCAGAAGTTTGATTCCTCCTTACTGAACCTTACTTTTGATGATCCGAGTGTAAAAATGAGGGATCAGGTGGTCAGCCGGAGTGTTTTACTTAAAATATACCAAAGCTATGTCAATATTTATCATGCACAGGGCGATTACAAAAATGCTTTTGAGTATGAGGTTTTAAGGAACAATTTGAACGAATGGATTCAGCTTAATAAGGTCAGAAAGGAGTCGGAACTAATCAATGCAGCATACGAAGCTGAAAAGATCAACAAGCAAATAGCCTATTTATCAACCGAAAAAGAGTTGCAGCATATCAAAGCACTGAGATCAAGGCAAATATTGGTTGGTGCGATCGTTGTGATCTTGATTTCTGGTTTGCTAATAATAATGGTTTTAAGAAATAAAAGGTTTAAAGCCGAACATGAGCAAACCCAATTAAGGCAACGCCTCCTCCGCTCGCAGATGAACCCCCACTTCATCTTCAATTCATTGGCCAGCGTGCAGAACTTTATCGTTAAGCAGGATGCCATTAAAGCGAGCATTTATCTTTCCCGCTTTTCTGAACTTGTGCGCAGCATCCTCAAAAATTCCCTTGACGAACAGATCACATTGGAGCATGAACTCAGCACCATCGAAAACTACCTGGAGCTGCAAAAAGTTCGCTTCCCCGAAAAGTTTGACTACCACATCCATGTGGACGACAAGCTTGATCCTGAAAACATCTTTGTTCCGCCCATGCTCGCCCAGCCCTTTATCGAAAATGCCATCGAGCACGGCATCAAACACAAATCAACAAAAGGCAACATCAACATCAGCTACACCCGCAACGGTCATAGGATGACCTTCGCCATCAAAGACGACGGAATCGGTCGCGAAAAGGCCAACGAACTTCGCCAAAAATTTGACAAAGACCATAAATCACTGGCTACCTCCATCACCAAAGAGCGCATCAAAGTCCTCAACCGCAAACTCCGCCATAAAATCACCATGGAAATCATCGACCTGAAAGATGAGCAGGGTGAAGCGAGAGGAACACGGGTGGTGTTTGAAGTGCCTATGTAAATTAATTATTGATCTATGTAATGTTTCACGGCATGAAATTGTCATCAAAAATAGAATTACCAAGCATCACAATGCTTTTTATCTTATGCCGGCTATCCGCTATCGCATATAGCGAAATGGAATATTTCAGGGCACGCGACAGCCTGCTGAACAATATTGAACATAGCATTGATAAAGAAAAGGCTGATGCAATTTTTGAATTTACCCGTTTTATTTTGCCATTTGAACCTGTAATTGCCGACAGCCTGATTAATGAACAATTCATATTAAGCCGTGAACTCAGCTATAACAGCGGAATTGCCGGCGCTTTTCAGAATCGTGGAATGTTGCTTTATTTTGAGGATGATCTTACCGGCTCACTTGAAAATTTGATGAGTGCCCTCAAGCTCTACAAAGACGATGGAAATCATACCGAAGTTGGCAGAACTTATCAGAGGTTACTTGTCATTTTTCATTTTACCGGTAATATGGACAAGGTGAACGATTACTATCCCCGTATCATCAGCGCATTTGAAAAAGGAAATAACTTGCTTGAACTCGCAGTCGCATATTACTGGATGGGATACCACCATAATAATTATGATATCCAACCTGAAAAAGCAAAACAGTACCTGCTGAAATCCATAGATATATGTAAAAAAGAGGATGTCTCTTCAATTTTACTTGCCGGACTTTATGGCTCACTTGCGCTTGCATACAGACAGGCAAAAGAAATTGACACTGCAATTGTGCTGCTCAGGCTGTCAAACAGTTACCTTGATGGGAATTCTGATGATGAAAGGCTTACCAGGGTTATAAATTATAAAGAAATGGGAATTTATTTTTTACAAGCAGGCCAGGCAGACTCGGCCAGGTTTTACTTCTTGCGTTCTATCAGCAAAGCACACGAAATATCCTATCAGTTTACTTTATCTTCCTGCGGAATTGGTTTAAGTCATATATCAAAAATGGAGGGCAATACTGATCAGGCATTATATTACCTTGACATGGCTTACCAGACAGCCCTGGAAATTAACCGGACCGGAATGTTCTATTCTGATTCGGGAAAACGTTTTGGATCAGAGTGGGTAAGCGATGCATGGCCGAATATTCCCAAGTACTTCAATAAAAGCGGAAAAAAATTATGGGCAAAAGATTTTCTCAGAAGAGCCAGTTTTCAACTGTCTGATCTTTATAAAAGCACTGGCAATCTGAACAAAGCCCTGGAGTATTATGCATATTATCATGTCTGGTCGGATTCATTGAATAAAATCAGCAATAACCTCGAGTTGTTAGGCCTGCAGTTGGATTATGAAACTGCACTTAAAGACCGGCAAATAGCAGTCCTCTCACAATCAAATGAACTCAAGGAGCTGAGGATGCGACAATATACTACAATTCTAATCGGTTCAGGGGCATTCATTGTTCTGATCACAGTCGTTTTGCTGTTACTGCTTCGGCAGCGTCATTTCAAAGCGAAACAAGAAAAAACGGTACTCGAACAACGCCTCCTCCGCTCGCAGATGAACCCGCACTTTATCTTCAACTCGCTGGCCAGTGTGCAGAACTTCATCGTTAAACAGGATGCTACTAAAGCAAGCATCTACCTCTCCCGCTTTTCTGAACTTGTGCGCAGCCTCCTCAAAAATTCCCTTGATGAACAGATCACATTGGAGCATGAACTCAGCACAATCGAAAACTACCTCGAGCTGCAAAAAGTTCGCTTCCCCGAAAAGTTTGACTACCACATCCATGTGGAGAACGATCTGGATCAGGAAAATATTTTTATACCACCCATGCTCGCCCAACCCTTTATCGAAAACGCCATCGAGCACGGCATCAAGCACAAATCAACAAAAGGCAACATCAGCATCAGCTATACGCGCAAAGATCAGATGCTGAATTTTATGATTGAAGACGACGGCATTGGTCGCGAAAAAGCCGGCGAGCTTCGTCAAAAGTTCGACAAAGACCATAAATCACTGGCTACCTCCATCACCAAAGAGCGCATCAAAGTGCTCAACCGCAAGCTCCGCCAAAAGATCACCATGGAAATCATCGACCTGAAAGATGAGCAAGGTGAAGCGAGAGGAACGCGGGTGGTGTTTGGAGTGCCTATATAAGAATTTGGAAAGATCTTAAAGTTAGACAGCTGGAAAAATTTTGAGTTCAGAATATTGGAATACGCAAGGAATTTCTGATTTCTGACCACTGACCTCCGACCTCTGATCTCTGATTTGTCTGAATGGTATAGCCACAATCATTTTCCCAGCATCCATTTCCATGCAGGAACGAACGCTATGTTACGTTGTACGCCGAACCAGGAAAATTCTTCTTTTTTCTCCTCTTCCATGGTAATAATCAATAATCTGTCACACTTTAGTTTACTGGAAGCTTTCAATAACGACCTGACCTCCCTGTCAAGGGTTTTGGGTTGGGTTACATCCCAACATACCTGAATAAGTTCGCTTACCTGTGTGCCGGCCTGAACAACAAAATCTACCTCCTGCTGATCTCTGTCCTTCCAGTAAAACAATTTTAAACCTTCATAGCGGCATCTTTTAAAAAGTTCGGCAGCCACAGCATTCTCGAGCAGTTTGCCCCAATCGTTACTGAACTGAAATCCTTTTGCCTGACGAAATCCGTTGTCGAAACAGTAAATCTTCTTATTTCCCCGCTGCTGTTCACCAACCTTAAATGAAAACAGTGAAAGCGTAAAAAGCACAAAAGATTCTTCGAGGTAATGCAGGTACTTTTTTACCGTATGCACACTCGATAATTGCACCTGATCACAGATTGAGTTGAGCGAAAATTCAGTGGCAATATTTGAAATCAGCCACAAAGCAAGATTTTCAAGGGAATCGGGCTGACGAATTTTGTATCTTTTTACGATGTCTTTGTAAAGAATCGAATCAAACAACACCTGCAGATATTGCTTTACATTCAGCCCTTTCATCAGTGGCTCGGGATATCCCCCGTTGATAAGCCAATCGTTGAACTTCTCTTTTTTTTCCGGCGCTGTCAATTCGTTTGTGATTGGTCTAAGATATTCGCTGAATGTGAACGTAAAAATGTAAACAGGCAAATGCCTACCAGTAAGATGGGTTGCCAATTCACTACTCAGCAGGTTTGAGTTACTTCCTGTAATAATCAGCCGGAATCCCTGTCTTTGCAAGCGATTTACAATCAACTCCCAATCCTGAATATTTTGGATTTCATCCAGTAAAAGGAGATTGGGATTGTCATAAATAACCATTATGGCTTCGAGTATTTCATCAAAATTCTGAACCTTGGTAAGGCGTTCATCATCCAGATTAAGGAAGCCAAACTTCTCACCCTGAACGAGTTGGTGCATTCCGAAAAATGATTTTCCGGCTCTTCGTGGGCCAATGATCACATGAATCATGTCGGATGAACCTTTGGTAAAACCTGAGTCTCTTACAATGTATTTTTCCTGCAGCCGTTGCTCCAGTTCACGTTTCTGAATTAAAACAATATCTCGTATCATAATTGAAATAGGATAATTATAATGCACAAATTTACGTAAATTATTGAATTAAGAAAAATTATCATTGAAGCGGAAGCTACAACATCCCACAACCGAAATTACATATGAACGCATCAAAGTGATCAACCACAAGCTCCGCCAAAAGATCACCATGGAAATCATCGACCTGAAAGATGAGCAGGGTGAAGAGAGAGGAACGCGGGTGGTGTTTGGAGTGCCTATGTAAGAATTTGGAAAGTTTTTAAAGTTAGACAGGTGGAAAAATTTTGAGTTCACTGAAACTAAAATCTCTTTTCGATTTCCAGATATCATTTTCACCGATTTCAATGCGTTTTGTATCTTTAAGTAGGAAACAGAAAAATTAATCATAGCTCCATCTTACATAATCAGGTTTCTGACCAGAAAATATTCGAAAAACCTTCAAATTAAAAAGAGAATAAAGTGAAGCAAAGAAAAAAAAACTGAAATGAATGCAAGGTAAAATTGATGCTTTAGAGCATTCATTTCCAATTTTTTAGCTTGAATTTACAGCCCAGACCATCTCATCGGATCGATAAGAAAAGACAGATTTTTATTCAGGTTTTACGTAAATGATCTTCCATTGGTTTTCTTGCATATGGAAAGTGTTCCACCAGGTTTTTTTATTGACGACTGTGCTTGTACCGGTTTGATAGAAGGAGTAGCTGGTTTCACCGCTTTCTTCAGCGGCCATTTTTACGCAGGCTTCTCTCAAAGTCGGAAAGTCATCATACATTGGATGTGTTAAAACATTGATGCCGATTTCTTCTTCGTCCTGATCGTAGAGCGTAAGACCTGTTTTTTCCATTACCCAAACCTCAAATGGCTGGTTAGCAACTACAGGTTCAATTATACGTGACAATAAAACAGATGGCACTATTACTGCACTTATTGCGCCAATAAGCTGATTGTTGTGAATTATTGGACGGATGGTTACAGCGGCCTGATAACCTTCCACAACAATGAAACCATTACTGAGCACTGGCTTTTTGGTTTGAAACGCTTTGATTACATGTGGCTGAGCACTGATGTCTGACCCCTCATAACTGTAATATGCCGAAGGTTCAATGATAGTCATAATTCCTTCGGGAGATGTGTATACAAATTCAGTAGCAAAAGTTGATTCATTGTACAATTCAAGCAGCTTGGCACGCATGGCAACGGAATCAAAACCTGATGCTGCAAAGATATTCACTGCCGCACTCATGGAATTGTTCAAACTGTCGAAGGAAGAATTTACCTGACTCTTTAATAGCGTAAGCTCTTCCGGAAAGAATGGGTTCTCATCTTTTTCTTTTTTGCATCCTGCAAGAAAGACAACAATCAACAGAAAAAAGAAATATTTATTGGTTTTCATGATGTAAAAATTTTGGTAATAAATTCAAAATTAGTCTATTTAAAGATGTATTTCAAGTAATACCAAAGTGAATTATAGATGAATCCAAAAGCTGCAATGGTAGAATGCCGATGAATAGAAATGTTAGGCCAATTGAGGGAGCGATAATTGGACTATAAAATTTCTCCGATCGGTATAATATTAAAATTTGCAAGGCATTTGAACCATGATTTGATAGTTCACATAGTTTTGCAGACAAGGCCTTAAAGTTCATCATTTATGCTACGCGAAGTTGAAACACCAACTCCTCACTGGGTTCCGGATATCATGACCAAGCTGCTCAGCGTACTATTAATTGGTGACAATTATTATTCTGTCACCAAGAAATACTTTCCTCATGTCAACTTTTACATTCGTCAGCAACCACAATCAGGTATGCAGAAAAAATTACGTAGCTTTCGATATCTTTTTTAAACAGCTATTTTTCCACCACGTGCCGTTGACCCAATAACCAAAGCGGCACTTATGATTACAACGTTTTTTATAATGTATTGTCCTTCAATTGTTAATGCATAAGGCACAGCAGTAAATACCAATTCAGGAAACAATACAACGGGCATTAAGGTGCCACCCATTTGAAAAAACAGCAAAGCCACAGTCAGCCGAATCCATGATCCAGACAACAACAAAATTCCAATGCCCACCTCAAGCGTGGCCAAAAACCACAAGCTAACATGCATGGGGATGAGTCCGAATGTCAGTAAATCAATCGTTGATGTTGCCAGTTCCTGAGCGGGACTTAAATCAGGAAAATATTTCAGGGCGCCAAACCATATAAAAATGAAGCCAATACTGTATCGCAATAAGCGAATTCCATGTATTGCCATCCAGCGGGTTATCTTTTGGTCAATCGAATCGAATGATGGTATCATAATGAGCTCTTTATAGTTATGTTATTGAAAAAACGCGTTTTCGTAAAGTGCAATCCTTAAAGAGAATTTTCTGTCAGTCAGAAAACTACTTCCTGTTTTCATTTTACTCAAATTTTGCCCCGCTAAAGTAGCAAATACTTCCGATGTGAGGAAGCTGATTCCACAGTCCTTTTTTTTGTATGATCGTTTTGCGCGCAATAAATTGGTTGCAATAAAGCTAAAAAAAGAATGATTTTAATATCTTAATCATTCATTTTCAATGACATTCAGAATTCTTTAAGGATGGAATGTGGGGAATATCAGGTCCACCGGCTTGGGAGTTCTTTATTGGGTTCACTATCTGCCTCAACAGATCGCTTAGACTCCCTTTTATTGCCAGGTTTTCTATTATTTCAATCTCATTACCTCCTCCAATAATGGTGCTAATCCGCTCGGATTAATTCTATCGTTATTCCAAAAACTCATAACACAACTTATGTAATTATCTCTTACAGGTGCTGATATGAAATATATCGTCAGTGCTTTTCCTCCGGTCATGCCAACAAGTGCTGAAGTGATACCAGTAAAATCATACACGACTTTTCGTGCCTTTGTATCTACCTCCTCAAAAATAACATCAACAATTTCTTCTGAAACTACCTTGCCATGACTACGCGCTAAATTAACTTTTAGTTGGGTTTCCAAAGTTCTTTCCGATGTCTCTTTATCTTTACAAACACTCCAATTTATTTGCCCATAACCTGAACACTGAATATTATTGATGTTCATCCATCTGCACCTCCCTCCCAAATACAATTTTCGACCACCAAAATTTACACTATCTGTTGTGATTGAAGAATATATATCATCGGGAATCATTGCATCTAAAACAAGACGCACAAATTGTCTTTGGAAGTCAATATCTACTTCGTTGTAGGAATTAAAAGTAACAGCAGAAATTTCGTTCTCTTGCGTTTTAAGAAAGTAGTAGGAAGAATGATGGACAATATCATCCTGAACGTTTTCCGATTTATGAACGTAGTAGTTCTGCAGGTCAATTGAACTGTCGGAATGTATTAGTTCATTTTCTTTGACCTTTAATTTTTTGTACTTTTTAGAAATATTCTTTGCCGTAAACTTTCCGCTCATTTTCAGACTACTAATCTCATATCCGTCAATATTATAAAAACAAAATTCCTGGTTCTTAATTCCATTCAATCGTTTAAATAAATCTTCATTCTTTTGTTGTCCAAAAACTCCATAGTTTATTGAAGAAAAAATAAAAAAGAGGACTACTAATTGAAAAATTGATTTCATATTATCTGTTTTAAATGGTTTCATTTGATTTATGGCAGGCTTCAAAGGATATTTCTTCCTGTCCGTTCTGAATAATATTTACAACTATAATGCTCACTTTCAGACTAATATTCGTCATAATGCATTAAACATTGTTAGCTTTCACTTGATCTAATTATCTTGTATTTCTCTTTAAAATCGATTTTCATTTTTTCCCATTTTTTTGCTGCAAAATTTGTTCGCTTGACAAATGGTAATAAAATCTCAGCTATTTGATAAGGTTTATCCTTGCTCGGATTATGCTGAATTGTTAATATCCATTTCGAAAACTCATCATCGATTCCAGTCTTAAAACAATTCAAATATTCTACTGTTGCATTTCTATATTGAAGAGTTGAATCGAACTCACGAAATGCATTAATCATTTCAATTGAATAACTCAACTCATATTGAAGGGTATTTATAGATTCTGCCAGTTTAATAATTTGCTCAGTAGAAACCCTATCTCGAGTAAGATCAGATTGGTTAATATCACCAATTTCATCAATAACATGTTGTAGATCAATAGATTTGTAATAATAATTTATTGTGTCATAGAAAACAGCAGCATTAGCGACAAATGATTTACCTTTTTTTGTCGTTGTTAGAAAATTTTGAAATTCCGTATTTTCACCATTTGTCCATTCTCCTTGATAAATACTTGACCAAAGGGAATTTGTTCCAAAGAAAACTGTACAAAATCCATCCGGTTTGCCGTTTTTCCATTTACCCATAAGTTTAGCGTCATATTTTGAAAAATAATAAACTCCTTTGCCATTATATTCCCCATGTACAAATTCACCCTCAAATATATCACCTTCAAATTCGCCAGACCCCATAATATGTGTTCCAAATCCATGCATAAAGCCATTTTTCCAGGTTCCTGTATAGGTACTTCCATTCGAGAATCTCATAACTCCAAACCCATCCAGGCAATTACCAGAAATGCAACCTTTATGTTCATATACATCAGGATTAAGTTGCAATTTAATATATATTGCAAATAGTAAACTTGAAACAATAATTATTATAAGACCAGCTTTATATTTCATTCTCATGTCTTTTTATTCAAATAACTGCCATCGATTGGCGTTTAATTCTCCATCGCGTATTAGAGGCACTTTCCTGTCTGTTCAGCACAGAATTTATTAATTGTTCAAACAACCCATACACCATGGCATCCGCTTTTGCTGCATTCACCCATTTGCTGTCTGATACTCCTGTCAGTCTGTTTAATTTTTCCATATCGGAATTTTGATAAAACTATCATTATGCCATGCTATAACTAACGGCTCGATTGCATCTTTAATTGTTTCGTCAGCCGGCTCTTTACCCGAGCCATAATTGATTATTTCAAACGGATGCTTGTTGATGTTGAGCAGGATCACAAGTCTACTGCCTTTATTTATTTGTTTGCTCACAAATCTGGTATTACTAAATGCAATACGCTCTTTTCTATCGGGTTGCAATAGTTGTCGTTTAGAATTGTCTTTTGCATAACTCGCCCTGCCGACATACCGGGTAAGAAAAAAATACTTTCCGTCAGGCATAAGTTCATACAATGCCAACGAAACATCCAAATCCTTTTTGTTGATGGTTGCAAAGAGGTTTCCGGTAAAGGAACCGTTTATAGAAAAGTCTTTTTCAAAGGGTTCTGAGGTAAATATCAGACCGTTACCTGCATCCAATGTGTCAAAAATTATTTCGGGTGTGAAATAACTATTTTGGTTTTCTCTATCCTTAAAGTCTACCATTTGTTTTTCATATCTTTCTATTTCCGGTTTTTGTGCAATCAGCGATTTATTATCCAAATAAAAGGTCAATGTATCATTGCTGATTTTTTGCAAATCAGGGACATGTCGCCATTCATTTGTTCCCATAACCTGATAATTTACTTTGTCTTTCAGCAATTCCGGTTTTGGTTTTCCTTTCAAAACATAGTCAAGCCATTGATACGCCAAATCTATCATACTGATGTTGGCAACGCTGTCAATTTCATAGCTCATTAGATTTTTTGCAGCCTTTCGTTGTCCGCCCCAATGGTCGTATGGTCCGATAACAAAATAGTGGTTTGCATTTAAGTTGTACTTATTGTGAAGCTTGAAGTATTGGATAGCACTGAGTTGAGCACCGTCATAGTAACCTGTGGTTGTCAAAACAGGGATATTAATTCTTGAATACTCGTCTGCTGTCGGCACCATTGCTTGCCAATAACTATCATAAGCCGGATGAGATAACCATTTCTGAAAAACAGGATTTCTATAGCCGGCCAGACTATCCATATTTCTAAAGGAGATGCCATTTTCGAACCATTCAAAAGGTAAACTTCTTTTTAAAGGTTCCATTTTGTAAATGTTGTTGTGGGGCCAGTACAAAGCTAAATTCATTTGCACATTGTTTTCCATCGGCACATCATAGCCTGGCATAACGGCCACTTGCGGAACAATTGTTTTCAATGCAGGATGAATGTTTTTTACTGTTGCCCATTGAGAAAAACCTGTATAACTCCCGCCATACATTCCTACTTTTCCGTTGCACCAGGATTGTTTGCTAATCCAATCTATGATGTCATAAATGTCAGCTTGTTCATTTTCGTAAGGCGTATAATGCTTTAAATCAGTCCTGATGCCACGAGCATAGGCTACAACACCGACATAATCTCTGTCTGCCGATATTTTGCCGAAAAAACTATCACCTTCTCCCTGATAGTAGGTTGTATAGAAAAGTACGACTGGCAAAGGTGCTGTATTGATATGTTTACGAACAATGATTGCAGAAATGTCAATACCACTTTTCGTAGGGATAAGTACACTGTCCTTTATGTGGCAGATGCTCTCAGACGATTTTATTTCTTGCGCAAAAGAGAAAACTGCGATTGTCATTAAAATACAGAAGGTTGTAAGAATTTGCTTCACTTTGTTTGATTTTTCGTCAATCAATTGTTTTTCTGAATTTAGAAATCGTTTCGTCAACGTGATTTAATTCGACTATCCATTCAAGTAAATCCTCATTTAGCCACTCAATCCCTTGAATAATTTCATCCTTATACGAATCCAAAACTTTCAAATTCCAGGTAATTGCTTCGTGATGAAAGATTCTATTTCTTAATTTTCTAATCCCGTTGAATTTGGCGCTCATAGTCTTTCTTTTTCTGATGTTTTTCGGGCAATTAGGAAATGCTAATCTCAAGTTTTTCCATAAAGTCATTTCAAATTTCGTGTCAAATAATGATGTCCAAAACCCAAATGATAGTTCTGAAATTATTCTTCCTGGTGTTATTTCTTTTTTTTCAGAGTAGATATTTGTTCTGGCTTGGGATATTCTGTCAATCTGAAATCTGGTCGCAATTTTTACAAAATCCCTATTATCATACCATTCTTTATCGTTAAATCTTTTTGTCAACTGATAATCAATAGAATTTCTTAAACCAATTTCTAATACAGCGAGTAAAGGGTAAAAAGATTCAGATATAAGAATGTTGCTTTTATAATGAGCAATTGCTTTTGAAAGGTCATTCTTATGGTAATTCAAGTAGGGTTCAAGTCTTTCTCTCGAAATTATTCTATCACTTATTGCATTATTGTTCATAAATGTATTATCTTTGCGCTCTAGTCCCGGTGGTTCCTCTCCCAGTTTTCATGCTGGTGATGAAGCCGGGTTT
>JAGXRB010000054.1 GCA_018336075.1 Bacteroidota bacterium | reverse complement strand
ATGCTGAACGCCAAAGCTGGAGCAGCAACAATGCCTCTGGTGCTTTCAATTCCCCGCTCAAATTGCCTGTTGCCGGCCTCCGCGGCCTCGGCAATGGCTCGCTCTTTTATGTTGGCTCCGACGGCTACTATTATTCATCTTCCGTGAACGGCACGCTTGCATGGGGCCTGGGTTTCGATTACAGTGCTGCCAATGTTTCATACAGCGGCCGGGCGATCGGTTTCTCTGTCCGATGCATTAAGGATTGACAGCCCTGACTTCCATTCCAGCGTGTCATGGATAACAATGTACAGTTGATAATTGACAAAATTGATAACCTAAAATTCAGAAATACTCAGAATCTTACCCCCTAAAGAACATATTTCAATGTGAAAATCTTTGTTTTTAACATAAATAAGTGATCTATTTGTGAGAATTTTCACAAAAACCATACTAATTAACCAAAGAGCTATTCAAAACAGCTTATTGAGTGAAAAAAATGACCATTAGATTCTGTCTGTAAACTGCCATAAAATATCGATAATGACCTGATCACTTTTAAGTTTTTGTGGCTTATTTTTTTGTTTCATGCTCTAAAATTGTAGCACAAATGACTTAGGATTTTGCCTTATTTAGTTAATACCTGACTCGCTAAAGCCAGCCAAACTTTCAGGCTCTCCAATGATTAAGTTCCTTAACATCCCATAAAAGGACAAAAACCAAACCAACCAATCAAATCAAAAGATTTACCCCAAGTCAAACCAATCAAAATATCCAATAATTTTGCCACTCTATATCCGGCGGCCCTTAACATGTTCTTGAAATTTTTTCTGTGCTTTGTTATTAAATATCTATGCATTAAAATATTACAGCATTTAACAGCAAGTTATTTATTACCCTATGAAACATCACCTGAAATACACAACAATTTTACTTTTATTCTTTTTGTTCTCCTGTAACCAAATGTCAAAACAGGACAACAAAGAGACAAATCAAAGTTTGACGCAGGATATAGACATCGAACAAGCTAATATTGAGCCGCTTAAGGAGGAAATAGAAAATTTACCTAATGATTTGGCAAGGTTTATACCTGACAACTACGCTGTTTTAGACACTGCAGCAGGTGACTTAAACCTTGACGGAATACCTGACCTTATCCTCGTTCTTCGAAAGAATGGAGAAGATACCTTATCTGATGTGATTGACCATCCTGAGAAAAGACCATTGCTTATTTTGTTGAGGGATACCGACAATGAACTGAAACTTATAAGAAAAAATAACAATACAGTTTTATGTATTGATTGCGGAGGTGTGATGGGCGATCCATATATGGGAATAACCATCAAGAACGGATATTTTTCGGTAGAGCACTATGGCGGAAGTTCCTGGCGTTGGACAAGGATCATCACCTACAAATTCTCAAAACAAGACAACGAATGGCACTTACACAAGGATGGCTCCGAAAGCTATCACGCCTCAGTCCCTGATAAAATTGAAACCATAATCAAAACTACAAACGACTTTGGCAAAATTAAATTCGAGGAATTTGACATATACAAAGAAGAATAGCCCAGTCGCTTAAGACGCTTCGTTCCCTAAAGTCTCTCAGTCTCTATGTCTCTCAATCTCCCCTTCACTAAAGTCGCTCGCTAAAGTCTCCCCTTCGCTAAAAAACCCTTCTTTCCAATTTTAAAAACTTTATAACTTTACAAACTCAAAATTAAAAAGCATATGGGAAAAGTAGCAGAAATAAAAACGAAGGAAACCAATTCGAGCGTCGACGACTTCATCAACGGACTAAAAGATGAAAAACAGCGAAACGACAGTTTTCAGCTCGTTAAAATAATGCAGAATGCAAGCAATGAAAATCCAAAAATGTGGGGAAGTTCATTGATTGGTTTTGGAATTAAAAGATACAAAAGCCCCAAAACCGGAAGAGAGGTTGATTGGTTCAAAATCGGTTTCTCCCCCCGCAAAGCCAATTTATCAATTCATCTTGTTTTTGACCTGGAAGCCAATGCCAACATATTGAAAACACTGGGAAAACACAAAACTGGCGCCGGCTGTCTTTACATAAATAAACTTGATGATGTAGATTTAAAAGTTTTAGAAAATTTGATTGCTGTTGCATTAAATGACAAATAGAAAATGAAAACAATACCGGCCATAATCCTGTTTCTTGTGATGCTTTCAGGATGCAGTTCCAACACCAAAAACGCTGTAGATTCTGAAGAACAAAAAAATCAAATCACCGAAATCGTAACGGCTATTGATACAACTCCAAAGGTGACAGGTATAGGCGGGATTTTCTTTTATTCAGATGATCCAGAAAATACAAAAGCATGGTATGGTAAAAATTTAGGGCTTGAAACAGATGATTATGGTTCTGTTTTTGAGTTCAGAAATGCAAATAATCCACAAGAAATCAATTATTTGCGCTGGAGTCCATTTAAAAATGGAAGTGATTACTTCAATCCTTCAGAAAAAGAGTTTATGATTAACTACCGCGTTCAGAACATTGAAGGTCTCGTGAAAAAGCTCAAAGAAAACGGAACTACCATCCTCGACAGTATCGCAGTGTACGACTACGGAAAGTTTGTTCATATTCTTGACCCTGACGGCAACAAAATCGAGTTATGGGAACCTGTTGACAGCATCTTAACCAAGCTCGGTGGTAAGACGACAAAGTGAAGATCCGAAATCAGAAATCCACTCCTTCTAACTTCAATTAACATATGATTATAAAAAAAGTAACCATAAATGAATCCACCGCTAAAGTGTGGCAGGCCTTAACTGATAAAAATCAAATGAAGGAATGGTATTTCGATATTCCTGATTTTGAATTAAAAGAGGGCAGTGTTTTCAATTTTTATGAACCCGGTGGAGAAAACAGATTTCATCACCAATGCCGGATGCTGGAAATAGTTCCCGGCAAAAAGCTCTCCTATACATGGATGTACCCAAGCTACAGCAAAGGTGTAAGTATTGTGACATGGATACTCAAGGAAGCTGACGGCAAAACCGAAGTGACCTTGCAGCACGAAGGCATTGAAAATCTTGCAGATGCAGGCCCTGATTTTGCAACAGAAAACTACCATATGGGTTGGGAAGCTTTAATGGCGACGCTTAAAAATTATATCTACGGCATTCGCAGGCACACCTACAGCATAGCAATAAATGCAACGCCTGAGAAAGTCTGGAAAGTGCTCTTAAACGATGAAACATACCGATTGTGGACAAGCGTTTTCTGCGAAGGTTCCTACTTTACCGGCGATCTGAAACCCGGTTCGCGCATCCATTTTTTAACGCCCGACGGAAGCGGAATGTATTCAGATATAATTCTTTACACACCCAATTCAAATGTTCTTTTTCAACATATCGGCGAAATGCAAAACTTTGTTGAACAACCCATAGACGAAGCTACAGAAAAATGGACGGGTGCCTTCGAAAACTATTACCTGAAGATTACTGACAATCGTACAACGCTCATCGCTGAAATAGATTTAACCCCCGACCATGTCAATTCTTTTAACGAATTTTTCCCGAAAGGCTTAGAGAAAATCAAGGAATTATCTGAATCATAAACAGTTCATAAAAAATCAATTAAGGTTTTTAACCAAAATTGCTTTTCTAATCCCGGGCAATTAATTGCTTAACCTTTTCTAACTTTCTGTCTTTTAATGGAACTGTCAACATAGCTGGTCCTGAATAATAACGAAACAGCACTTCATCGGAATTTTGAATCTTTGAAATCAATGTATCTGATAAGTTATAGCTAAACCGGAATTTTTTCATGTTATTCTCCGAATATCCCGTAACTACTGATACAGTCGTTGAGTCGGCCAATAAAAGATCTGTTTTATTTTCGGTGACATTTTTTGCATATTCATATTCAGTACCTCTAAGGATCATTGGATAAACCTCCTTGTCAACAATAATAAACACTTTCTCCTGCAGGTTAAAACTCTCGCTGTTCATTGCCAAAATGTCAAAAACTGTATATGTTATTTCATCATTTGTTTTTATCTCCTTTACGATCGATTGCTGAAGGTAGATAAGCGGAGAATTTTTATTATCATCTTTGGAATAATACTTCAGCGATATTCTCTTTGTAGAATAAACCGCATCGGTTTCCACCATTATCTTCAGTTTTGGGGCACAACTAATTACAGTAAGGGACACGAGCACCATCCCCGAAATTAAAAAAAGCTTTAGATTATGGAACTGTTTTTTCATGTGATAAAGTTTTAATATTTAAAAAATGCAGGCCAGAAGGGATGAAAACGCAAATGTTGATTTTGAGGGATTTCGAGACTCAATCGCTTTATTCAAGCAAAACCATTGCACTTGGGTACAATGACTCAACCTGCCGATAAAGGCTTTATTCATTTCATAGACTTTGTAATCCATTTTTCTTTGATTATACCATCTCAATTAAAAAAATACTTTTGAAAAGCGTCTAGCTTTCTACAATTCCCACCACAAAATAATGAGTCAACATATTTTAAAAACTATCAAAATCTATACCTAAGAACAAATCAAGAAGTTGTCTGGTGTGATAGTGTGCTTCATCGAAAATGAAGGTTCCGTGAAATATAACAGTTAAGTCTTTTTTGAAGACTGCTTCATCAGCTCTGGCAGTCAAATATATATCTGTATAATGATATGTATCAGGCTGTTGAAATAAATCGGCATCTGCATCCTTTGCAAATCCTTTACATTTGTATTTCAAAAAATAATAGTAATAATACGATTTGGAATCGGTGCCATTAAATAATTCCGTACAACTTAAATACTCTTTATCATGAGTGTTTAAAAGCCCTTTAGGTATATTCTCAACTGTCAGTTTATGGTTGCTTATTGTGCCTTTATCGAAAGATGCTTTATTTTGAGTAATTAACGCTGCATTTGGAAAATTTCCTTTGTCAAAATACTTATATGAAATTGTAATATATGCTGTGTCAGCACCAAAGCAGTTGTTATTTTGTGGAATTGACAGCACCAATAACCCTTCAGCAGTTGTATCGTCCATAGCAAAAAGACTACTGGCAATTTTGTATTCATGGGGTATCAGTAATTTAATTGTTTCAGGTAAAAAATTCTGTGCTTTGATAAAATTGCCAGTTGCCAGAATAATTAATGCAATTATTGTTGTCTTCATTCTTTTTCTCTTTTAATGCCTTAGTTTTGCTACAAAATCATTGGCGCAGCCAGAATTATCAGTTGCTTGAAACTTCAAATTCAAAGATGGTGTTTGCTCAACTCCGCAAGCTTAATGTATTGGTTTGATAGCTCAATAATTTAATTTTTACTGTTGGGCTTCACATCATCTTAACATGCAATTTGGCGGCAACTTCTAGTTTAAAACAGTAATATCCCGGATAGTCAGTTTCTTTCCACCGTAAGCAAT
The DNA here is from genome assembly GCA_018336075.1 of Bacteroidota bacterium. Lineage (GTDB taxonomy): Bacteria > Bacteroidota > Bacteroidia > Bacteroidales > F082 > JALNZU01. The sequence continues at coordinate 23,729 of JAGXRB010000054.1, read as the reverse complement.
AAAAAGTATCTACCAAATATCCGGAGTATTTAAACCAGCTTTTTCAAGTTTTGAAAGTTTTACTGCTTTATAAATTCAACTCTTCTGTTTTTCGCCTTGTTCTCAGCAGTTATATTGTCTGCAATCGGTTCTGATTCACCTTTACCATCGGTTGTAATGCGATCGGCATTAATTTTAAACTCAGAAACCAGTACTTTTTTTACGTTTTCGGCTCTGCGTTTAGATAAATCAAGGTTTATTTTATCATCACCATCGCTGTCGGTATGTCCTGTAATCAAAACTTTTACAGTAGGATTTTCATTTAAGATAGTTGCTATTTCTTTGATAGCTCCATAGGATTGAGGCTTCAGAATATCTTTGCCCGAATCGAAATAAATACCGTAGGAGATCAATTTTCCATCTGTTAAAAATACACTCCTTGAATCCTCAGTTGCATCAGCATATCTGAAATTTGAAATATAAATTGATGTTTCTTCATATTCCGGCGTCCAGAATCTTATCTGATCAATTTTAGCTTTATCAGGGAAAGCGCGCTGTATATCATAAACCTTTTCTTCATTAATGTACAATCGCAGCCTTGTTTTCTGAACCCAGAACGAAAATCTGTATTGCTTGCCGAGTTCGAGCAGATTGGTTTTCCGGGTGTTTTTTCCACTAATATCTTGCTCGGTTTCGTTATTATATGCTTTGAATGAATGCACACTTGTTGTTTCTTGTGCATCGTTGTTCCAAACTGTAACAAAGTTTAAAACAATGCCGGAAATGCCTGGATACAAGCTGGTTGGAAATATGCCGTCGAGTCCTTTATCAGTTGAAAAAAAACTGATTTGAAAGTCTCTTTCCTCTCCGGAGATTTCGTCAATACCTTTATTTACAACAATGTCGAACTCAACAGTAAAATTATCGACAGGTTTTAAACCTGCATTTAAGTAAGTCATGGAGCTTGGACTTATAAGAAACCACTTGCCCGGATACTTTTCTGTTGTTACTATCTCTCCCGAACCGTTTGTATTCCACTGCACCGGAAAATCACCAATGTTTCCCGAACTGAAATCATCGAAAACCAAAACTTTGTTTCCTGCTACGAAGTCAAAATTCGAATAGCTTTTAAAATCGCCCGATTGCCCGCTTGCTGTCATAGCTATTGCAACGAATACAATAGCGCTTACCAATGTTTTAATTGTGGTCATAATCATTCCTTTTAAGATTTATAAATTTTGAAAATCAAATTTGCTGAGAATACTATGGAGTTCTTTTGTTATAGCAATTGCTTCGGAAGCATCAATATTGCCATTTACATCAATACTAATACGTAAAGAATGATTCCCTGACACGGCTGCAAGAGAAACTCCCTGATAATTATCATATTGAGCCTGAATGCATTGGCGCACCCAAGTGTAATAAGCAGCTTGCCCTCCTGGCAAATCAATAATTTTTGTTTCAGTGTATGTGACTAATTCATCCCATGTATCCATTTGAGGTTTATGAGAGTCTTTTGTTGGAAAGTAATTCGAAGAAGGCATCATATCCTCTTGAATTTTGACAATGTCTGCTCGTTCGATTATGTAGATACCTATTCCCACTGAAACAGGCTCTTTCAGATTATCGAAACAACTGTATTTTGAAGGCAATTCAAAACTAAAATCAATGTTCACAATAAAGTCAGATTTGCTATAAAGCTCATTTGTAATAACATATCTTTCGGGTATAGCGCTTTTTAATGCCGACGGCACCTGATTTTGTGCGTTTGTTACAATCTGGAGCATTAGAATTATAATAACCCCAATAAAAACATTTTTCTTCATAGCAGTTTTTCAATATTTATCGTTAATATTTGAATAAAATCAATCCTATACATGCCCTTGTTGGTTGCGTCTAATCGTCATCTAAAATAAACGCAAGTGAACACAGAAAAAGCCCTGAAAACATCTTCTCTTCCAATATTTTTTTTCAGACAAAAACTTTGATCAAAGTCTGTCATTTTCATTCGTCTACAATATAACTCAACATTAATTTCTCAAATCCATCACCTGTCTTTATCAACAACCTATAACCCAAGCCTGCAAATGCAGACATTTCAATTTCATTCAAAAAATCAAGTGCGATCAAGCCAATGGCTTGTTTAGTGATTATATAGTTGTTTAAGTAGCACAAGGTTGGATTCAAGCCCTGAGGAAGGATCAATAACGTGGACAGGGTCAGGAATCTCATTCTGCACCGTTTGACTTGTTTGGCACTCATCTGCAAATTTGTCGATTTTCGTAAACAAAAGCACAGCCAAAACGGATGCTGTAAAATTAAAAAACAACGCTAAATTGTACAAGTATTTTTTTTGTTTTTTTCCTTGTTGTCAGGTAAAATATTATAAAATGTTCTGTAATGCCTGATATTTCTCTTCCGCCTAAGGCGGACGAGATATATTTTTCATCGGACATCAATGAAAAAAAACTTAAAGCAGCAAGGTGTAATTTATTTAATAAGGTTCTGTATAACCTGTCCTGAGAAGTACACTATATTTCTGGTTTCCTGCAACATACTCATAAATAGAATACTGTTTCGGTTACCAGACATTTCTTCGCGTATTCTTTTTACTTCGTTTTTACTGCTTAGCTCAATTTCAGCTTCAACATTGATTTTCAGCAACTCAGGATTACCGTCTGTTATCTTATCATCAGACACAACAACACGCGTAATTTCATATAAAAAGAGGATGATTTTGGCATTTATTGCTTTAAGTTCAGCAAGCTGGTCTTCGTTTAAAGGCTTGTGGTAATTAGATAAATGATTGAATGAAGCATCTGCAATAATAGCAAAACAATTGAGAATCTCCAGGATGTTATCCTGTGTTCTGATGGCATAATAGGCCTGATCTGCTTCTTGCTCAACAGTTCCCTTTAGCAACTGCGATACAATTTTTCTTTGCATTCTGGCTTCCTTTTGAAGGGCAGCTATATCCTTTTTGACATTTCTTAATGCACCTATGTCAGCTTTTTTGTTTGCTGCAATTATTTGAAAATAAAATGTGGATGCTTTTGTAAAAACTACCTCTGCATTTTTGACGCAGAATTCATTTAAATTTTCCGGATTAACTGCCTCTTCCTTTGTCTTTGTTACTATGCTTGTTTCTTCTTTTTTCAGGTGAATTCTATGGGAGCGGTAAGCCATAAAAACAGCAACCGAAATCATTGCAAAAATAGCAATTGTTCCGCCGAAGTAAAACAGCGTTGCCAAAATGAATGAAAGTGTAAAAGCAGATATTGCCGTAAAAAACCACCCGCCTATCACAGAAAATACACCTGTGATTCTGTAAACAGCACTCTCTCTGTCCCAGGCACCATCAGAAAGGCTTGTACCCATGGCTACCATAAATGTTACATAGGTAGTTGACAATGGCAGCTTTAGTGAAGTTCCAAATGCAATAAGGGCACTCGAAACTACCAAATTCACGGAAGCTCTGAGCAGATCAAATGCAGGCTGATTTTTCTCCTTTTTCTTTCGGGGTAGCGGAGCAAACCTTTCTGACATCCAATCTTTTGTTTTTTCAGGCAATATGCCTGAAATATACTTGTTTATACCAAGCGAAATGCTCACTAAATTTCTGGATAAGGCTGTAGAACCAAATCTTTCTTCTCCTTCATCCTGACGACTGAGATTCACTTCGGTCATGATTACAGTGCGCGCTTTTTTGGATTTGTATAGCGTAATAACCATGATAAAGCCTGAAAGCAGCAGAAATATCAGCGGTGTTTTTACTGCACCATTGAGTGCTTCCATCGTTAAGGTGTCGGGATTGGCGCCCGAACTGTTCATAAAGGTTAAGTAAGCCTCGTATCCGGCCAGTGGAACACCGATGAAATTCACAAGGTCGTTACCGGCAAAAGCCATTGCTAAAGCGAATGTTCCTACCAATACTACAACTTTAAGAACATTAATGCTAAGGAAGATATTGATAAAGTAAAGCAGTGAAGTGAAGCCTGCAAAGCTGAAAATAATAATTTGCATGCTATTGTCCTTTACCCATTTATAGTTGTCGGGTGTCATAAAGGCTGCATCCTTTGCTCCTTTTATCAAAATAAAATAGATGATGATGGTAATGGCGATACCTCCGAAAAGTCCACCCAGGTATTCTAGTTTTTTCTCATAGTTAAAAGAGAAAATCATCCTCGTAACAAACTGAACAAAAGCACCTATTGTAAATGCTATGACTACAGAAATCAATATGCCGGAGATAACCGCCAGCGCCTTTGCCGAATTTATGTATTCGCCAAGCTGTGCATATTCCTCTCCTCCGGCAATTTTAAAAATAGCAATTGCAACGGCTGCACCCATAAGTTCAAAAACCAGCGAAACTGTTGTTGAGGTTGGAAATCCTATGGTGTTGAAGGTATCAAGCAAAACCACATCGGTTATCATTACGGCCAGAAAAATCAACATGATATCGGCAAAAGCGAACTTATCCGGATAAAATATCCCGCTTCTTGCAATCTCCATCATTCCCCCCGAAAAAACTGTTCCGGCAAGAACTCCCAAAGCGGCAACAAGCATTACAATTTTTAAGGGTGCAGCCTTTGAACCAACTGCCGAATTTAAAAAGTTTACAGCATCGTTGCTCACTCCTACTATAAGGTCGGAAATGGCAAGCAGAAATAATACAAGAATGAGAATCAGATAAATAGTCTCCATTTGTAACAATAAATTGAGGGCGCAATATTAAACAAACTAATCGTATATTTTGATTTAAATATTTATAAAAACGATAATTCTATGCTGCTCTGCGGAAAGTTTTGAAATCGATTAAAATGCTCTTTATGAACACTTTATACTGGTCTAATTTACAATCAATTGAAAGCTCAAATGATTGCTTTCGAAAAATACCTTCCATATTCCGAGTGAAGGGAAACTTTCCTTCACATTTACATGATTCATATTGTCATTCCGGCATGCTGACCCCCTGAGATTATTCTGATAGCTTAATTTTTTGTTTCAGATTTACATTGACCAAAAGAGCGCAGAAATAGCAGGAAAAACTAAACTTATGAAAACCTTTAAACATTTATGCAGCAAGCTAAAGTGTGGGAGCTGCAATAAGTTGATAATTTGCTGAAAATAAAACCCGAAAGCAGCAGATTGCAGTACTCAATCCTGCTACTTTCGGGTTTTGTCTGCATGCTTTTCAGAAAAATCTATGGCAAGGTGTAGTTAAGTGTAAGGTAGACATTCCTCCCCGGAGCATAGAGCGGAGAATCCGGTTTGCCGCTGTATGCGCGGGTCAGATGTTCATAGTAGGCTTCATCGAGCAGGTTTTTAACGCCTGCACGCATTTTCAGTGATTTGAGTAATTTGTAATCCACAGAAATATCGAGCAGACTGAAAGCGGGAGTACTATTTTCGCTAAACTCTTCCGAAACCCTTTCTTGCTCAGTGACATAGCGGTATGTTAGAGCAGGATTCAGCTTTCCATCGAAGTAGCTGCCCGAAAGTGAAAGCCTGATATCCAATGGTGGTATTTCGGCGAGTGGAGCATCTGTTACAAGGTTTTGACCATACACATACGCCATCGAAAGGTCAAACTTCATTCCAAGAGGCAATAGTTGTCCAAAACCAGCTTCAAAGCCTGTCAGAAGTGCCTTGTCAACATTGATAAAACGCCTGACGCCTGGAGAAGAGGCAATGCTGGGAACCAAAGTTGTATCTTTGGCCCCACTGATATAATCCTGCAAATAAGAAGCAAACACACTGAAGCTAAGCGAAGTGTTTTCTTTTTGAAAATTCAGGCTCAGGTCTATCTGATTATTTACTTCCGGCTTTATCTCTGGATTCCCAACCATCTCCCATGCATCCAATCCAATAGCAAGAAAGTTGATATAGCGTTCAGTAAGACTTCCGCTTCTTTGGGTACGGCCAAGCCACAGTGCTGTTGAAAAGCTGTTGCTCCAGTAACGCGTTAAGCCTGCGCTTAGTGAGGGATTCAGCTGACTTGCTGCAGGATCGGGATAGGCATCAAGGAATTTGTCGTCTGGATCTTTTACATCAGACCGGTTAAGCTCAAAGCGGCCTGAAACGATCAAACCCCAATCTTCGTAGCGGCTTTGGTGTTCTGCAAACAGACTGTATTTTGATATGAACCCATGCTGCCATGCGTTGTCAAACAGCGTTTTACCGGCCATAGGTCCCATCAGAAATTCCCTTTTGCGCGTTCCCTCAGCCTCCTCCCTTTTGATATCGGCACCGGCATAAAATTTCATGTTGCCTTTTTGAAACACAGCTTCGCTCCTGCCACCCATATTGCTGGTTGTTGCCGGAGTTTCAGCATTCATCATTCTTGGATTTAGCGCCTTAAGTCTGTTGTCCATGAAATGGTCCACAAAAGTGGCATAAGCTGAAGTTGAGATCTGTTGCAGACTTGTTTCTGCAAACCTGATGGTATGGCGAGCGTTGATCATCCATGCGTCATCGGTGCGTAAATCCATAGGTAATGACGGAAAATCCACATCTTTGGCATAATTATGTTGTACAGAAAACTTGACGTCCTGCATTTTGCCAATCAGAGCCGAAAAGTTGGTTCCAATGCTGTTTCGATAGAAAGAAGCAAGCACTTCTTCGCCATTGCCCGCCTTATAATCACCGCCTTGTGAGAGCGCACCGAAAACCTGCCAGTTAATGGCTTTCGTGCTCAAGCCTGCCATAGCTTCGGTGCGAAAGATTTGCCCATTGCTTTCATAACCGGCCGTAACACGTGCCAGCGGTTTAAGTTGAGGGGTAAACCTGGCGGCAGCACTGATGAAGTTGATGGTTCCACCAAAGGAATTGCCAAAACGCAGGGCGTAAGGACCTTTGTACACCTCTACTTTTTCAGTCATATTCAGTGAAATCTGACTCGATGGAGGATCCATTCGGTTTGGACAAGCTGCAGTGGATGCGCAACTACCATCGGTTACAATGGTAAGCTGCTCATACTTAAAACCCCTGAGTACAGGATCAAGCGCAGATGAACTGCTTTTTCTGATGCCCGAGATGGCCGGGTTTTGTTGCAGATAAGCTCCCGCGTCATGCGAAATTTGCTCCTGAGATCCCACTTTGAGCGTTTCCTTTCCCGAAGTTGAGGGTCGGATTGCAATAACTGTCACAGGCTGTAAATTGTAGGCTAATGCACTGGATATATGCAATTTGCCGGAATTAATTGCCTGAAGCACCGCATCGGCAGCAATCTTTTGATAGCCTGTGCTCAGATGCGAAATCTCCAGACTTGCATTGGGTTCGGCAATAAGAGAAATCTGTCCGTTGACATCGGCAATTCCTTTTTGACTGCCATAAGTGTAATGTGCAAAACTGAGCGGCTCGCCATCCTTCCCGGCTTTCAGAACAAGCATCTTTGCGTCCTGCGAAAAAGCGCTGAGGGTAAATATACCAGCAATAAAGAATAGTACTATGCTTTTAAAATAGTGTTTCATTTTGGATTTGAATTAGATAAATACTCATAAATGATCCGGTTAAACCCAGACCAAAAAATGATTCTTCAACACATTTCACAAGTCGAAAATGGGATGCTTCTGTTTTAAAGCTTTCTAAAACAGCATCAGCCAAGGGCATGGTTCTGACATACCATCACAAAATCGGAAAATGGTTGAAATGATTGCAATATGATCAATGATCAATCTAAGTCAGGCGGTTGAAACACATGGGATTGGAAGCCGATGAGCAGACTTCCGGAAAAAGGTATGAAAAACTGATTATTTCTGAATTCCATATTTTCGATAAGCGAATCAAGCTGCTCCCAAACAATTTGAATAATTTCCTTTAGCTTAAGCTGTGGTGGCAGTTGCTGCTGTTTTTGTTCTTCTTCTTTGAGCTGCTTGGTCAGCTGGCAATTGCCATTACATTTCAATTCGGGTTTATCCTTGTTTTCGCAAAGCACACGCGCAATATACTCCTGATTGATCCTGAAATTAATCAGGATAACCGACTGTCCAAATGATTGAAGCAGAACAGCAAATGCAGCCATAAGAACAAACAGACGCAATGGAGTACTTTATTATTTATTAACGGGTTCAAAGATAAAGAAAGAAATTGTTCTCCTAAGGAAAAAATTATGAAATAAGTAGTGCAGATGCTTAAGAAAAAAGTCCAATTTCGACATTGTCTAATTGGACTTTTTTGATTGTTAAATCAGTAGCACTGTTTTTAATCGATAACTCTATTCATCATATCTGTGTTTCTCTCCGTTAAGCAAATAGTAGGTTTCGTAAATTACCAATGTTTCAGCTTCACAGATGTCTAATTCAAATTCATAAGCAATTTCCTCTCCTTCTTCACCTTCTCTGGTTATTTGTATAACCACTTCACAATCATAACCCTCAGGATAAGTAATATCAGCTGAAGTACTCACTTCCAACAAATCCTCAGGCAAAAGATCTCCCTTGGTACCACTCGTATAAAGACCATAAAGATCTTCACTCGTTTTGTTGGTGATTGAAATAGTTGTTTGTGCAAATGAAAGAAGTACGGTGAATAGCACTAAAATCGTAGATAAAATAAATTTTTTCATATTGTAGATTTATTAAATGAGCGGCAAACGTAATCAATTCAATGACATCAATCATTTTTTATTTTTTATTCTGAAATGAGGAATAATTTTCTCCTATTTGGTAACGAAAAAGAAATTTTAAAATCTAAATATTCAGATTAAAGCAAGCTTTAGAGTTAAAAAAAGGCTGTCTAAAAGTTGGACAGCCCCTTTTTTTTGAAAATTCTGTCATAAGATATACCTAATCAAATCCCAGCCTAACCCTTAAACCTCTATATGCACAATATATAAAGTTATACTTTTCAACCTAATAACTTCATACAATCCCAAGAATCTTATAGTTTTTTTGATTGAAACCAAAATTTTCACCGGCTTTTTTGCCTTTCATGGCATGAAAAACCGGCACCACAACTGATACCACAGCCACGTCCTCATCTTCAAAACGAATAAGACCAAGACCAACAGCCACCAGAAATGGGGTATCATTGGTCAACACCAGCGCACCAAACGCCACTTCATCAAAATTTCTATCAGGATCAATACCCCTGAGCATCTGTAGATTCACAGCAGCTTGCTCCATCTGCCGCGCATAAAGACTTCTACGGCGTGCCTGTTGATTGCGAAAACCATCATATCTGTCTTTGGGCGGGCCATAACCTGCCACCTCTTCCTCCACTTCTTCCATCACCTTTCTGATATTGGTAAGCGCCTGTTCCTGAAGTACGATACAATGTTCAATCAATCTGATTTTATAGTTTTTGTCTTTCATCATAATCCTTTCCTTAAAACAATTCCTTTGCTTAATTTTGCTGCATCAAACAGGGATTTTTCCCTACAAATTTAGTTCAATTCATTCGGATTATCAAACAAACAAATGACACAACAAGACCCCACCCTCTCACGCAATGTGCTTGAAATGGTTACCATTGCAGGCGAATACTGCAGTTTTATCGAGAATGCACATGTCCATTCCAGTGATGATCTTTTCAGGTCGATGCGCTCACTTGTGCCATTGCTTTATCTGCGTGGAAGCCTGATTACAGATATAGAACCTCAACATCCGGAAACTTATGAAAGATATGTGACCCAGGAGGAATGGGATGGCATATTTACTTCTCTGAGAGATGTTGTGGGCAGCGCTGACGAGTTTTCCTATGCAGCTGAAGATGATTACGGCGAACAAACATTGCTTAAAGGCAGCATCTCTGAGCATTTTGCTGATGTTTACCAGGACATGAAAGACTTTGTTTTGCTCTTCAAAAAACCTTCACTTGCAGCCCGCGAGAATGCCATTCACGAATGCAAAATGCTTTTCGATGAACACTGGGGACAACGTCTGGCAAATCTGCTTCCTGTGATTCATGCACTAAGCCTGCGGTCAAGACCGGATTCTACTGAAGATGATGATTATCCGGGGATTTTCTGAGATCTCTCAAACTGATTGTAACAAACTGCAAATCAATGGCATATAAATTGCACTTATGAATGTCTAAATAAATATTTAGGACTACTGAAAAGCCGGGTTTGAGATTTAGAGAATATTACGGTGCGCTGCACCTTTTGTGTTTAATACATTATCTAAGCTATAGATATGACCGGTGCGCTGCACCTTTTTCTTCATTCGTGACAGCAAGCGGCAGAGCCGCGAAATATTTGTAACAAAAAGCCGATTGAAAACCTGGAAAGGTGCAGCGCACCGAAATATTTATTCCCACCTCACATCATCGAAAAATTCGAATACATATTCATCCTTGAATTCAATTTCCTGTTTAAACTATATTGCTACAGCCGAAAGCTAGAAATTGTTTTTTTATTTTCAAATTACTGGCATTTGGTATAAGAATTCCATTCACTGAGCTTGTCTAAAACAAAAACGGAGACAAAAGCCTCCGTTTCATATTCATTAGGTTTGCCTGAAATTAACGTGGTGGCATCGTGCGGTTTTCTCTGTTTTCTTTCACCCTTTCCATTAATTCTCGTTGAAACTGCTCCTCTGCCCTGAAAAACAGCGCAGCTTTCATAGGAGAAAGCTCCTTTCTGAGGGCATTAATAAAGGTTTTTCGTGCGTTAAAAGCAAGCTCTGCCTGTGAAAGACGGCTGTCAATTATCTGATTGATTTGCTCATCTGACAAATCTTCAAGCCTTTCGCGCACATCTTCCTGTTTTTGGCGTCGCTCGTGTTTTTGTTCTTCAAGTGCCATCTGATACTGATCGTACAGCGGCCAGAAGACTTTTGCCTCATCAGGTGTGAGTTTCATTTGTCGGGTGAAAAAGGCAATTTTCACCGCTTCAATCCTTTTGCCATCAGGTGCCTGAGGTCTTCTTTGCTGTGCAATGGCAATATTTGTGCTGAATGCAAAAAATGCAATTGCAGCTAAAACTAATAGTTTTGTTTTCATGGTTTTAAAATTCAAATTCTTCTCTTTCAATAAGATACGACATCATTTCCTCAATTGAGATATCCTGAAACAGGCTGCTGTCATTCATGCTTGCTTCCTGGAGCTGCTTACTGAGATTATAATTCAGCTTGTCAGCATTGATCTCAGTAACGGTTTCATTTGACAATGACAGAAGCTCCATATCAGATTTTTTATTGATAATACTGTCTTTTAGTTGTGCTGTTCCTCCCTCATAAACTGGTTGAATCAAAAAGAGCAGAAAGGTTCCGGTGGCAAGCAAAATTAAAAAAGCTGCTGCAATGGCACGTGGCCAAAGGTCCCGCTTTTGAAATTGCGTTTCATTTTCAGAAATTCTGTTGTTTAAATTGGCTTGAAGTTGCTCAAAATACCCCTCAGGGACATCTGAAAATGCGTCGGCTTTTTTGCCCTTGAGTTGTTCTGTATCTTTATTCATTTTATTCAGCGATTTGGGTAAGGAATTTTTCAATTTTCTTAACAGATTGATGGTAAGTTGCTTTGGCAGTATTTTCACTTATCTTTAGTGTCTCTGCAATCTCAAAATAGGGTGTTTCATTGAAATAGCGCATCCCAAAAATTGCTCTTTGGTGAGCAGTAAGGAGTTTCATTGCCTGTAACAGTTTCTCTGAAGTCCTTTCCGGATCAAGCGAACTATTTTCTGATGCGGGTACTGTTTCTGCTTTGAGGTGAAGCAATCTGCGCCATTTTTTGCGACGCAGATGCTGAAGTGCCTCGTTTGTAGCAATCCGGTAGAGCCATGTAGAAACAGCAGCATCTCCATTAAAGCTATCAAGTTTGTTCCATGCTTTAATAAAGGTGTTTTGCAACACATCGTCAGCATCGTCATGACTCAAAACCATGCTTCTAATCTGAGCATAAAGCAAACTACTGTAATCACTTACCAACTTTTCAAAGAACGCTTCTTTTTGCGCCCGGCCTACCGGAAACTGTTCTGATTTTTCTGTTTGCATACATCCAAAAGTAACAAAGTGCTGCTAAAACTCCAAAAATGTTTTGGCAGTAATTGTTTTTATGGAAGTGTTATGGTTATAATCCGGTCGCCGATTGTTACAGTTGCGATGTTATCACAAGTACCATCGCCATAGTCAAGAATACGTTGTGGCGCTTCTGCCGGAGTTATCTGAACTGTGCCACTCACGAAATGTCTGCAACTGAGTTCGCGACGCAAAGGACTTGTAATGAGGCGCGATACGCTTCGTCCATTGGTTGAACTGACAGCAGAATTGCCTTCAATCAGATAAACATCATCCATCCAGCGTGGTGTTTGAAAGCCTTCGATCCAGGTACGTGTTTTGACAGAACTCCAACTGATTATGTTGCCATTGCTGATCATGGTAATGCTTCCGTTTTCCTCATTGCGAAATTGCATAAAGCCATCAGGATTGAAACCAAGGTTGGTCTTAATTTTTGTTCCCTGAACATGATTGTCATTCACATAGAAATTTTGAAATGTGTGTGTGATAACTGCCCCCGGCCTGCGAAATCTTCCGGTGAAAGTTACGATAATTTGTCCCCTGCGATATTTTCCATCATCACAAAGGCAGTTAACTTCACCAAAATCGATGGTCATAACGCGTGGAAATGAAATCGTATCGATTGTAATAGTAACGCAATCACCCAGACGTGAACCATCTTCTGAAGTTGATTTCAAACCGGTAGTTCCTCTTTCCCAGGCCTGATCAGAAATTTCCTGCACTTCATCAAAGATTGATTCTGTGAGCGCTTCGTCGGTTGTTTCAATAGTTTCACGATCGTTATTGATCGCTGAATCCGTTTTATTACATGCCTGATTGAATGTCAATCCAACAAAAAGTAATCCCATTAAAAATAGATTTCTGAGTTTTTTCATATAACAAGGTTTTAAGTTTGTTGATTGGATGCATTTCAACCAAAAAAGTTTAGTCAACGATAAAAAAAAACCGGAATTTTCTTTAAAACTCCGGTTTCCGTTTTCTATTTATCAATCTTATCTAATCCTGACGGCTTCGTTCGATTCCAATTTACGTCCGCTGATTTGCTCAAACCGCTGAAGGTAATTCCGTTGATCTTTTTTATCAGCAACCTTTTCATCGATAATCAGTTGCTTTTTGCTCAAAATTATTGTTGACCTGCTATTGGCAACACCATTCTGTACCATTTCTTGCCGGAGAAGCTGATGATGCTGACGGGTAAGCGATTCCGCCTTTCCATCACTGAACCTTTGATCCGGAACCCGTATTCTAATCTGTCTTTCTGTTTCAATTGGAAATGGCGGTGCTTCAGGCAATTCCAATGAATGAAACTGTAGTTCTCCGGCGATCTTTTCCAATTCTTCGGCCTGTCTTCTCAGCGCTTCCATTTTTACTTCCGATTCTTTGTCGGTCATGGCAAGTCTTGAGGCCTCCTGATGCATTTTTTCAGCGCGTTTTGAAAGTTCCTCAGCTTGCTTTGTCATATGAAATCTGGTTGTTTCCATTTGTTTGACATATTCCTCTTGCTTTAGCACTTTTTCACGGTTTCTATTTACGTTCACTTTGAGGCTGTCAAAATCGAAGTTAAAATCATAATCAAAGTCAAAAGAAAAATCTTTACCATCAAAGACTTCAGAATCAATGAAAATCATTTCTCCTCCATTGGGAATGTTCATCTTTTTGACGCGCTTTCCATTGGCAAAAAAATCGGAGTCAGAGGGCATGTCCGTTGCTTCAATCACATACGTAAGTGAATCATTGTCGCCGGTTCTCATGCTTTTCATCCTGATAACTTTCTTTTGACTCTCGCTTGGTTTTCGGCTAGTTTTATCTTCGTTATCCATTGTAAATTCAATGGCATCCGTTTCAATAATCATTGTCTCATATTTCTTTCCCGGTTGCTTTACAATAATTTTTTTTGTGATTGTACTGTCATTATCCTTCCAGATAAAATTCTTTGACTCCAGCTCTTCCTGCGGCACCTCTTTTCCGTCAATGACCATTTTTACAGGTTTTCCATCCTCCATTTCTACCTCAATTGTTTTCTTCTTTTTTAAGGTATCCTGAAAAGAATCCGGCTTTTTCATTTCGGAAGGCAAAATTCCGACCAATGGCATGCTGGAAAAGGATTCATCGATTGTGGAGTCGTAATTGTTTTCACTGTTTGATCCTGTAAGAATTCCGGAGGCAGAAACCAGCATTATCAATGCCAGCGAAAGGGCAACAACAGCCATTCTCTCGGTTGGAGATGGCTTTAACTTTGGGTTTTTGAATAATCTTTCTATACGTTTCATCGTGTTAAATTTATTGAAGTAAACAACTGTATTAAGATGTACATTTTCTGTTTGGTTTGAAGATAAGGTAGCAAGCGCCTTCGCAAGGGAAATACGCTTGCCTGACGTCTGCAATGCGAGGTCATCACATATATTTTCGCGCTCCTGTCGGATGATACCAGAAATCCACCATATAAATGGGTTAAAAAACATGATCGTTTCGACCACTGACTGCAGCAGATTAACAAGAAAATCTGCACGTTTTATATGAGCCAGCTCATGCGCCAGTATCATTTCAAGCTGATCGAACGGAATTCTGGAAATTGTTCCAACAGGGATTAGAATGACAGGTTTAAGAAATCCTATTACCATCGGAACATCAGCTTTTGAAGATTCGAAGAGCTTTATCTTCTTATGAATATGCAGCATTGATGCAAGCTTTTGAAGCCGTGTTTCCCAATCACCTGAAACAGGCAACAACCCTGAGTTTTTTAATTTGTAAGTTAAAAAATATCCTCCCGACATGCGTATTGCCATCAATGTCATTCCAATAATCCAGAACCAGAAAACCTTTGGAGCCAACAAGGTAAGCAAAACTGCAATTTTATCGAATACAGATTCGATACCCAGTTGGGAATCTGCAAGCACGTAGATTACATTTGCCAGTGTGGCTGCTTCTTGTGAATGATCTGAAAGCATTATTCTTTCTGTTGGCTGATAAATACCAATAAAAGTAATGACCGGAAGCAATGCCATTGCTGCAAGACCAGTAAAAGCAATGAAATAGCGACTTGTTGCAGAGCCGTTTTGAAACAATCTCAACAGTCCCAGCACAATTAATGCAACCAAAGCGGCCTGCCAGAGTGAGTGTAGCAGGCTGAAACCAATTGCGGTCAGCATTTCATCCGAAAACACATTCAATGTTGCTTTCATGCTTCACCTCCTTCCAGTCTTCTGATCAAAAGTTTTATTTCTTCAAGTTCAGCCTGACTTGTTTTTTTATTTCCCAAAGCCTGCATCACGAGTTTTTTTGCCGAGCCGCCAAAAGCTGCCTGCAAAAGCTGTTCAACAAGTTGCTGCTGGGTTTCCTCCTCTTTCAACAAGGCTGAGTAAATATGGCTGCGGTCTGTTTTATCGGCTCTCACAATTCCTTTTTGCGTCATTATCTGAAGCAACTTAAGGGTTGTTGTGTATCCGACCACTCTGCTTCCATTCATAAGATCATTAATCTGTCGCACTGTTGAAGGACCATGCTTCCAGATCAGCTGAAGGATCTCGAGCTCTGATTCTGTAGGTTTAATTTTGATGTTCATATCATACGAAGAATTTCGTAGCAAAAATAGACGATACATTTTCGTTTGTCAAGATAAATATACGAAATATTTCGTAATAAATGTTAAATAGCTGTTTTGTAATAATTTGGCTAGTGCTTTTAACAAAAAGGCATAAAAAAAGCGGATTCGAAATCTCAAAAGAGACACGAATCCGCAGGGCGTGAATATCCCCCCTCGGAAATACTCACATTTGGGTGCGTGGCATCACCAGCACCTCGCTTACATTAACGTTTTCGGGCTGCGTAATCGCATATTTGATTGCCCTTGCAATATCATCTGCCTGAAGTGGCACCATTCCGGTGCGTTTTGAAAAACCTTCAAGGATATCCTGATCTGTAATGGTGGTGGTAAGTTCGGTTGCTACAGCACCGGGTTCTACCACAGTCACTTTTATGTTCATTGTTGGGGTTAATTCCATCCGCATGGCCTCAGACAAGGCTGTAACGCCAAATTTTGTGGCATTGTAAACAGCAAAACCCGGCCAAACCCTTCGGCCTGCAACAGAAGAAATATTCACAATATGACCGCCACCCTGTGATTTCATACCTGGTAAAACACCCGCAATACAATAAAGGAGTCCTTTCAGGTTGACATCAATCATGCGGTCCCATTCATCAATTTTTAGTTTGTCAAGGTAAGAAACAGGCATTAGTCCTGCATTGTTGATCAATACATCTACCCTGCCCCAATGATCAAAAACCTTCTTGAAAGCATCCGCAACCTGATCCCTCACAGCAATATCAACTTTTATAACCAAGGTTTCAGAGCCCAGGGCTTCAACTTTTTCAGCAAGAAGTTGCATGCGGTCTTCCCTGCGCGCCATCAGTGCCAGTCTGACGCCCTTCTCTGCGAGTAGAAGCGCAGTGGCTTCACCTATTCCGCTTGAAGCGCCAGTGATAACAATTACTTTTTCTTTTAACATGCTTTTCCTTGTATTTTTTGATGGGTAAATATCCGAAAAATTCCTTTTAATTTCATTCAAACGACAATTTTAATAAATTCGTGCATTGGTTCAACATTTCGTTATGGATTTTTTTTTAATAAGCCTTGGAATTCTGCTTGCACTCTTTGGAATTGTAGGTGCAATTATACCCGGTCTACCTGGTCCTCCAATAAGTTTTATTTCATTGATTTTGATGAATTTAACTGATAATATTACCTATTCAGAATCTTTCTTTTTTACTTTTGGTTTCCTGGCTTTGGCCATCACTTTGCTTGATTATTATGTTCCGATTTATGGGACAAAAAAATTTGGTGGAAGCAGAGCTGGCGTCGTTGGAAGCACTGTTGGACTAATTGCTGCAGTTTTTATTTTACCATTTGCGGGTATAATAATTGGCCCTTTCGGCCTCCTTGGAATTATTTTAGGCCCGTTTGCGGGTGCATGGATAGGCGAAACGATGGCTGGCACAAGAGGTGACCTTGCATTGAAGGCAGCTTTTGGGTCATTTATTGGATTTTTAGCCGGAACACTTGTTAAACTTGTCTATTCTATGGCAATAATGATCATCATTGTCATCGATATTATCAAGCTGCTGTTTAGCTGAAGTAAATCCGATAGGCCATTGGTGCACTGGAATTATTTCATCAGACAGAAAAATGCTGCTCAATGATGGATAAAACATCTCTTTTCGTAAATGGTTTTGCGATATAGTCATCAAATCCGGCTTTAGTGATACGGAAAGCATCACCTGTTAACGCATGTGCTGTTACAGCAATTGCAGGTATATCGGGTGCAATGGCTCTGATTTGTTCCAGTGTTTTAAATCCATCCAGACCCGGCATTTTGATATCCAGCAATAAAAGAACTATTTCTGAATTCTGATGAAAAAGCTCAACCGCTTCGAGGCCATTGCTGCATGTAATCACTTCATAGCCTTGTTTTTGCAGCATCATCTGCAAAATTGAAAGGCTTGCAGGATCGTCATCCGCCACAAGAATTCTGCCTGAATGGCTATTCATTTCTTTGGAATTTGAATTTGTATTTTCTGTCAGACCAGTTTCAACACTTATCTCATTTAATGGAAGTGTAAAAGTAAACATTGATCCTTTACCTATCTCAGATTCCACAAATATTTCTCCTCCCAATTTTTCGATTATACTTTTGCACAAAGACAGGCCTAATCCAGCACCTTCATGGCCTCTTGAATACGAATTATCTACCTGATAAAAACGTTCAAAAATCTTTTTGTGATGTTCTTCAGGGATACCTTTTCCGCTATCCTTTACAAAAAACCTGATGAATTGCTCATCAAGATAAAATCCTGTTTCAACGGTTCCCTTGTCGGTAAATTTGATAGCATTACTGATTAAATTTGCAAAAACCTGATGTAGTTTGGAAAGATCTGATTTGGTTTTTAAATTCCTTAGATCATCTGGCACACTTGAGATCAAGGTGATTTTCTTATTTTTCGCAAGGGCAAGAAATTGCTCATTTGCTTCCTGTACAAGCATTGCAGGCGAGAAAGGCAACTCAAGAAACTCTTCTGCTCCAGCTTCAATTTTGCTGATATGAATGATATTATTGATCAGTTCGAGCAGTCGCTTTCCGCTTTTCAATATCAGATTTGAATGATGCTTAACCTCTTCATTGGTTTTATTTCCTTCGGTCAAAAGGCTGGCAAACCCAAGGATTCCATTGAGTGGAGTTCTGATTTCATGACTCATATTTGTCAGAAAAGCAGTTTTAAGCCGATCGCTTTCTTCTGCCTTTTCTTTGGATTTTACAAGCGCTGCTATCATTCCTTTCTTTTCAGTAATATCTTCGCGCACGGCAACAAAATGGCCGATTTGTCCATCTTCTTTTAAAATTGGCGAAATACTTACACTTTCCCAATAGGGTGTACCGTCTTTTTTTCGGTTAAGGATATCGCCATTCCACTGAACACCTTTTTTGATCGTGCTCCACATGTCAGCATAGACGGCAGGATCATTTTCTCCGGACTGAAGAATTTTCATATTCTGGCCGATTAACTCTTTGGTTTCAAAACCTGTGATATCAGAAAATTTTGGATTCACATATTCAATAAGACCATCTGCATCGGTTATTACTATTCCAGCCGGACTTTGTTCAATTGCGCGTCCCAGCAAACGTATTTCATCCATCGCCTGTTTTTGGCGAATATATATTGAAATCTGTGTTGCGATGAACTGCAGAAGTTCAAGATCTGATTCGCTGTATGCATCTTCATTGTCGTAGCTTTGAACAACGAAAGCACCAGTGACCTTACCTTCATAACGCATTGGAACACCCATCCATGCTTTTGGAAGTATATCGAGTTGCATAAATTTACCTTGAGAAACAAGTTCCATAATTTCATGCTTTCTCAGGAGAACCGATCTGTTTTCATTGATAATCATACCGGTTGCAGAACCTTCCATCGGCCACACGGCCAAATCATGGATATCCGAAATATATGGAGTATACAAAGTCTTGTCCTTTTCATTGATAAAAGCAACATAAAAGCTTTTTGCAGCAATAAGTGAATCCAGCTCCTGTCCAACAATAGCCAAAAGCTCACCCAGATTTTGGGTTTCATTTACGGCATCTGAAATGATACTTTGCATCTTTTTGATCCGCTCTGTCTTTTTCCGTTTGGTTACATCCCTCCCGGCACCAACAGTTCCAATGATTTCGCCTGATTCGTTTTTTAAGGGGCTTTTGATCACATCCAAAAAAAGAAACTTCCCTTGCACATTGCCAAATTCATCAAACTGACCATTTTCACCTGACTCCAGGACTATAGCATCTGAATCACGGCAGATTTCTCCAAAGGTGTGCCAATTGCTATTTTCAGGATATTTTTCCCTTTCACGCAATGCAAAATACATGTCATTTTTACCAATAGGTTCATTGGTATTTTCTGCATTTAATAAGTTTTGAGCAATAGCTTTGTTTACGAAAATGAATCTCTTATCGAGATCTTTTGCCCAAAGCATATCAGGCATATTGTCAGCTATTGTTCGGAATAACTCCTGCATTTGCTTGTTGTTTTGCTCGCTTTTTCTCAATTCAACCTCAGCACTTTTGCGATCAGTAATATCCCGACCAAGTACAACCAATGCTTTTCGTTGCCTGTTCTCATCAAAAACAGGCACTTTAATTACTTCAAAAACATATTCTGAACCATCAGGCTTAGAAATATATTCATCTGATTTCATGGTAACACCTTTGATCCAGGCTTCTTCATCACTGACGGCACAATTTTGAAAAGAAGTCTTAAAATGCGGATGTGTCAGTTCTGCAAGTTCAGCATCTGTTTTTCCAAAATAATCGACACCTTTAAGCATAAATAATTCCAGTCCAGAATCATTTGAAATCTGCCAGCGGCCATGCCCGTCCTTAAAACAAATAAAATCAGGAGACGCTTGCAAGAGTGTCGTTAGCCATGCTTCACGTTCCTCGATCATCTTTCTGGCCTCAACAAGTTCAATTTTACGTCTTTGCTTTGCAATTGCCAGTCCAATAGTTGAAGCCAAAGCATTAAGCATAGAAACCTCAGCCTCTGACCAGTTGTTTTCGCAATGGCAGTTGTCGAAACCCAAAAACCCCCGGCATTTACCATCAATCAAGACAGGTACAACAAGAATCGAGATGATATCCTGAGCCGACAGCGCCTGCTTTTCAACCTCCGGAAAATCAGCGATATTTCCATATAATATTTCACCTGAAGATAAAATCGGATACCATCTTGGAGCTGCATCAGCCATGCGAAGATTTTGAAGTTCAGGGTTATTGATTTGTGCACTTATGCCTTTATTTGCCCACTCAAAGCGTTGACTCATATAGATTTCATCAGAATCATTCAGGCTGTGAAATTCAAAAATATATACCCTGTCCTGAGATGTTGCATTGCCAATAATGGCTAAAGCTGCATTGATTCCACCCTGTAAATCATCTTCAATCAAAAGTGCCTGACTAGCTTCTGCAATAGCCTGCAAAATATTATCCTTTTGCAAAATCGCCTGCAGGTTTTGTTTGTCCTCTGTGATATCGCTGAAAAAGGAAACATAAGAACCATCAGGTAGTTTTTTAGTACTCATTATCACCGGAAAAACCGAGCCGTCTTTCCTTGTTACAATACGTTCGTTGTTAACAACGAGACCTTCTTCCAGCGCCTCATAATTAAAAGGTGTCTTCAATATTTCATCTTCAGAAAATAAATCCTTCATTTTCATCTGAACGATTTCTTCCTTTGAAAACAAAGTGTATTCCAGAGCTTTCTGGTTGGCGTTCACAAAACTTCCATCAGGATTGCCCTGAAAAATTGCCTGCGGGGCAAAATCCACAAGTATCTGTGACTTCAGATCTTTTTCAATTAAAGCAGATTCTGTTTTACGCCGTTGCTCCAGCTCTTTCTGCAAAATACCTATTTTATCTCCAAACTGCTCTTTTAGCAAGCGCGCCTGTTCTTCAATCTCTTTTGCAGCATTCCGAATTTTGAGCATATTTAGTATCAGAATCTGAAGATTATTGGCATCTATTGGTTTTGGAAGAAATGCATCTGCGCCGGCATCAAGGGCTTTTGTCAGACTATTTTCATCAAGATTAACAATTGTGACCAAGACTATAGGTATAGTTTTAAGTGCTTCCGAAGACTTAAAACGCCTGCAAACCTCGTATCCATCAATGCCTGGCATCAGTATATCCAACAAAACAATATCCGGCTGATTCTTCTCTGCAATATCAATAGATTCTTCACCATTTTGAGCACAATAAACAATCGCCTCAGGAAAATGTCTGATAAGTTGCTCTTTTAGTGTCTTTTGGTAAGTTAGATTATCGTCGACAATTAATATTTTTATTTTTTCAAATTCCATTTTGTAGTATAAAGAAAAATATAGTTTTGAGTGTACAAATCTATGACAAGTAATTGTACCAAAGCAATAAAAATATTTGCGTTTTTTATGTGTAAAAACTTTATTTGTTGCACATTACATGACAATATGTTGTATTTTTGGTAACTGCACAATCAATTCTCAATTATTTGGAAAAATCAATAATTCTGGAAAAACTTAATCAACTAAATCCATATTGTAGAATATTTTCCAATATTTGGAATAATTTCAAAAATATATATACCTAATCTATTGATATTATGAATTTTAAACGAAATATTTTTTTGGCATACTTTTAGCACAACCAATTGAAACGCTTAAAACTAAAAAAAAATGAAAAAATCAATCCTACTATCATTAGTCGCTTTGGTCGCAATACTTTCTTCCTGCAAAAAAGATCGTTTTGACGAGCCAAAAGCACCCGAAAAGATGGAAGAACTTACTGTACCAGCCAGTTTCGACTGGAAGACTACGAAGGACTATTCCATAACACTGTCCGCATACACTAACGGAATCGTTATAGTATCAAATACGGCTGACGTTGCATATCAAAGGGCTTTTCTGACTTCAGGACAGCCTTACACAATGAAACTGACTGTTCCTTCTTATGAAAAAACAATCAGACTAAAATTTATGGGTAAATCTCAAGACATCGCCTTAGGCTCACCTAGTATTAGTTATCAGTTTCTTGCACAATAAAACCAAAAAAAAATGAAAAAGTTCTATAGTTTAACTCAAATGCTGACGATAGTTTTTGCATTTGTCATTGGTACGTTATACTCAAATAATGCGCTTGCTCAGGCAAACTGTGAAATTGAAAAACACAATGGAGGTGCCTTTTATACTACATTGATGTCGGTTGTTGATGATTGCGAAAAAATTACTATAACTATTAAAGTTGAAGACCGCGACCAAGGGCAGGATCTTTCGCATTTTGCGATTCAGGCAGCTCCTGGAACATATTCAAATGTAAATGTTACACCGCTTCCAGGCACAACATTTAATTACACTATTGTTATGGGACCAGACCTGGGTGCAACACAAGATTTTCAAGGATTTAAGGTGGATAATATAAGCGGTTTGGATCAGGGAGAAGGATTCTTGGTAACATATGAATTGACGGCCATACAGGCGCAACAAATGGCGGCTAAGGCAGGTCAGAACAATTTTATTGCCAGCTTCTCTGTTGCAGATTATAATAGTGTGATGGAATGTGCCGGAACAGGATGTAACCCTGCAGTCTGTGAAATCGAAAAATACAATGGAGGTGCCTTTTATACTACATTGATGTCAGTTGTGGATGATTGCGAAAAAATTACCATAACTATTAAAGTTGAAGACCGTGACGAAGGACAGGATCTTTCTCATTTTGCCATTGAGGCAGCAACTGGTACATATTCAAATGTTAGCGTTACGCCACTTCCGGGCACAACATTTAGTTACACCATTGACTTAGGACATAACCTTGGTTCAACCCAATTATTTGGAGGGTTTAAAGTTGATAACATAAGCGGCTTGGATCAGGGAGAAGGTTTCCTTGTAACATATGAGCTGACAACGCTTCAGGCGCAACAAATGGCGGCTAAGACAGGTCAGAACAATTTTATTGCCAGCTTCTCTGTTGCTGATTTTAATTGGATGATGGAATGCGCAGACAGCGGATGTGATGACGTAATTATTGACAATCGTTATCCTGCAACCGGATTTGGAACACTCGCCTTTGAAGACTTGTGGCCGGGTAAAGGTGACTATGATTTTAACGACCTTGTTATTGACTATCAGTTTGAAATTGAATCAAACACAGGTAATTTTGTTGACAAAGTGAAGGCTGCTTTTGTAATCAAGGCATTTGGAGCTTCTTACGAAAATGGATTTGGCTTCCAGCTCAGCAGCGCAATTGATGCAGCAGATCTGACTGTTTTCGGTCACAGCCTAACCGAGAATTACATCACTTTAAACTCAAATGGCACTGAAGCAGGACAATCAAAGCCTACAATTATTGTATACGATAATGCATACAATGAAATGGCGCATCCAGGAATGGGAATTGGCGTTAACACAGAGCAAGATGCACCATATGTTGAACCGGTTACGATCAATATAACCATTAATTTTACGCCTAATACCTATACCTTAACTGATTTGGATATAAGTAGTTTCAATCCTTTCATCATTGTCAACAAAGACCGCAGCGTTGAAGTGCATTTACCAAACTATCCACCAACAGACCTTGTTGATATGGGCAGATTCGGAACTTGGGAAGATGACAGCAATCCAGGCAGTGGGAGATGGTATGTGAATGATAAAAATCTGCCCTGGGCAATCAATATCTACGAATCTTTTGCCTATCCTTTGGAAAAGCAAGAAATTCT
>JAGXRB010000053.1 GCA_018336075.1 Bacteroidota bacterium | reverse complement strand
ACACATAAGGCCTACCGGAAGTCCTGTGAAAAATAGCGCATTGACCTCGACCGGGGTGGTTCCCTTCATGGAACGTTATTCCAATTCAACGCGTGAAGTGGCTCAGGACGGCCGACGTGGAGCACTCATGTTAAGCATCAGTATAAAACATCCGGATGCGGAAAACTTCATCGATGCAAAAATGGAACTGGGTAAAGTTACCGGCGCCAATGTATCAGTGCGTATTTCTGATGAGTTTATGCAGGCAGTCGTTCAGAATAAGAGTTTCAAGCAGCAATATCCGATCGAATCCGAAAATCCCTGGTTTGTGCAAGAAGTTGACGCACGGAAACTTTGGGACAAAATAATTCATAATGCCTGGGCATCAGCCGAACCGGGGATTCTATTCTGGGATACTATCATCCGTGAGTCTATCCCGGATTCTTATGCTGATCTTGGATTTAAAACACTCTCCACAAATCCGTGCGGCGAAATTCCTTTATGTGCCTATGACAGCTGCCGTTTGCTGGCTATCAACCTTTACAGTTATGTTGAAAATCCATTTACTTCACAATCTACCTTCAACATCGAATTGTTCACAAAACACGCCAGACTTGCGCAACGCATCATGGATGATATTGTCGATCTGGAGATTGAAAAAGTTGATGCAATTATCGCAAAAATTGAAGCCGACCCTGAAGATGTAGAAGTAAAAGGCGTAGAATTACGCCTCTGGCAAAACATACGGAAAAAAGCACTTCAAGGCCGTAGAACCGGCATTGGTATTACCGCTGAAGGTGATATGCTCGCAGCTCTCGGCACACGTTACGGCTCAGTTGATGCCATCAATTTCTCTACTGAAATTCACAAATTGCTTGCACTTGAAGTTTACAGATCCTCAGTAGATATGGCTGAAGAAAGAGGTGCTTTTGAAGTTTTTGACATCCGGCGCGAAGCAAAAAATCCATTTATTGCCCGTATCCATGAACAAGCCCCAAGGCTATATGAAAAAATGGAAAAAGTAGGTCGCCGAAATATAGCTATGCTTACGATAGCACCAACAGGCAGCGTAAGCATTTGCACACAAACGACTTCCGGAATTGAACCTGTCTTCATGGTCAATTACAAACGCAGACGCAAGGTTAATCCAAATGACCGAAACGTTACAATAGGCTTTGTAGATGAAGTAGGCGACTCCTGGGAAGAATACAATGTGTTTCATCCGAAATTCGAAGTGTGGCTTCAGGCAAACGGCTATGATGTGAAAGAAGTTAAAACATACGACGATGAACAATTGCAGGGAATAATAGCAAAATCTCCTTATTATAAAGCAACTTCAAATGATATTGACTGGGTGAGCAAAGTCAAAATGCAGGGCGATATTCAGAAATGGGTTGACCACTCAATCAGCGTTACCGTGAATGTTCCAAGTGAAGTAAACGAAGAAATGGTGAGTGACATTTATCGGACAGCCTGGGAAAGTGGTTGCAAAGGCATCACGATTTACAGGGACGGCTCACGATCCGGGGTTCTTATCAGTGCGGATGAAAAGAAAAACAAGGATGCTGATAACGATGAATTCAAAGAAACAACAGCCCCTTCAAGACCAAAATTGCTTGAAGCAGATGTGGTCAGATTCCAAAACAATTATGAAAAATGGATTGCTGTAGTTGGCAGAATCAATGGAAAACCTTACGAAATATTTACGGGAAAAGCCGATGATTTCTACCTCCCACCCTGGGTTGAGAATGGTTGGGTTATCCGTGAAAAACGCAGAAATGAAAAAGCACGATACGACTTCCAGTTTCAGGATAAACAGGGCTATAAAGTTACCATAGAAGGACTTAGCCGTTCGTTTAACAAAGAATACTGGAACTACGCCAAATTAATCTCAGGTATCCTCCGGCATGGAATGCCATTACCTTATGCTATTGAATTGGTCGAAAATCTTACCCTTGACGAGGACAATATCAACACCTGGAAAAATGGCGTTGTACGCGCATTAAAGCGCTATATTCCTGATGGAACTCAGGCGCATGGCAAATTATGCCCCGAATGCGGCGACACTAAAAGCTTGATTTATCAAGATGGCTGCCTGAGCTGCAAGTCTTGTGGGTATTCAAAATGCAGTTAGTTCTGTCACCAACAATAAAAAAAACCAGCCTCAAAAGAAGCTGGTTTTTTTATGCGCTGTAATGATGTTATACCAAAATGAATTATAAATGAATTCAAAAGCTGTAATGGTATAATGCCGATGGATAGAAATGCTAGGCCAATTGAGTGAGCGATAATTGGACTATTACATTTCTCCTTTCGGTATTAATGATTCAGGAAAGAAACAGGTTCCTGCTTGAGATCCTTTAGCAAAAAAACAAAAAATCTTTTGGCAGGTTTTCCTGCTCTTTGAATCGTAACAGTGTCAGCGGTTATAATCTGTTCAAATAAACCCGCATATACTTCCTCCGGGTGTTTGTAATCGCGGCTGTTTGTCACATACCAGTAATCGTCGCCTTTTTGCAGTCCACCCCTTTCTTCATTTATCCAAAGATATTTGTGCAAACGCTGCGGTTCGCCAAGGCCCAAAGCATCCATTTTTAAAGGGCGTGCAACATAATAATCAAGGTTGGCAAGCGGAAACCAGTTTTCACCAACTATTGCATCTTCAGCCTTCATGTTTCCTTCACGAATATGCTTGTTTCTGATGCTTTCAAATTCAGGTTTAAATTTTCTCCAGCCATACATATCAAGGGTAACATCATTGCGGCCAAGCCGATGATAAGCGTTGTTGTCACCTATAGGAATCAAAGCAAATTTTATCTGAAGGGCGCCGAGGGTTATAATGAGGAACAGAAAAACCAAGGCAGCTTTAATACTGTTCGGAATCCTGATCTTACCGTCACGGATTGGATATTTGACTGCCAAACGTGCAGCTGCTAAAATCAAAAGTGTATTATAAGCAGGACCTGTCCAATGTGGAAGTGTAGCACGAAACATTGAAAATAAAAGAAATAAACCTATAACGGGCAGTGCAATAAGCAGTAAAAGTCTCTGATAATCATGCAGAAGCCATTGTTTGCCTTTGAAAACAAGGATAAGTGCACTTAGAATAAGCACAAAATTTACAGGATTGTTATACAGAATCTGTCCGGCCAACTCTGACAAAAACAAATCAGGTCGAAAAGTAGAAGTAAAGATGTTGATCCGTTCTCCCTGAAAACTAAAACTGATGAAATCATTCTGCATGTTCCATAAAATAACAGGTAACGTACAAATTGCTGTTATCAGCACTGAGACATACAAGGCCGGCATTTTCAGCCATTCACGCTTGTAAAAAAGAATAAACAAACCAAATCCAAACCACAAAAACACCGAGGTGTATTTAGAAATTATTCCAAGTCCGATCGATAGCCCAAGCAGGATGAAATACAAATTTTGAACTTTCAAGGGGTTTTCTTCCTTTAAAATTCTTGCCATAAGAAACAGCGACAGCAGCCAAAAGAAGTTTTGAGGAGTATCAGGCAGAATCATGATGCCAGTAATTACAAACGCATACACAGAGGCAGTGTAGAGCATTGCACCATACAGGCCTGTGGCTTCATTTCTAACAGTTTTTCCAATGAGAAAAATCAATACGGTATTGACAGTTGTAAGAACCACAGATGAAAGCCGCAGAAACAGCTCGCTGTCAAAAAACAAATTCAGACTAAACAATTGCATCATCCATCCTACCATAGGTGGGTGATCGAAGTGACTCCAATCAGGGTAAAGGGCGTATGTCCAATAATATACTTCATCGTTTCCAAGCTCCAGCCATGCGGCCAGAAAAAATCGGATTGAAACGCTCACAAGCAACAAAACAATCATTATCCGTTTTACACTTTTGCTACATTTGCTCATTCGTATTTTTTATTTTAAGTTTACTCATCTGCCATTTAAAAATAATCTGAAGTAAGATAACGATTAAAATTATGTAAACACCCCTCATAAGTGCAGTCTTTGTTACATCTATGGATGCCAGATTTTGTTTATTGGTGTTCGCTGTAAAATGCCTTGTTAATGGATTCAGAAAAAATTTTGTGCCATCGGGAAAAACTATTTCAACACGCATATAATTGTCCTCTGCACCGAAAACACAGCTGGCAGAAGAAGTGTTTTCATCTAAATGCAAAAGTTTCCCTTTTTGTGAGATGAATTTGAAAAATGATGCAGTCTGCGATGTGCTGACATAAAAAGTATCTGCATTCAAAAAAGCACTGACGAGAAATGGTCTTTCTGACGCTAATTTTTCATGATTTCTTTGCACCCCCAAATCCTGTTGGTGTGTTACCACATAACTGCTCCCTTGTTTTATTGCATCCATCAAGGCCTGAGTACTGTCAAAATCTGGGTTTACTACTAAATAGTCCACATTAAAACTATTATGTATCCCAAATCCAAACTCCTTTTCAGTGGCAAACCCATAAACGAGATGCCCATTACTTAATGCAGAATCCCAGAGTGCTGCAGCGTTTTTGGTGTTGTTTCCCAAATCAATAAGTTGATATCCGCTGAGGTATTTTATTTCTTCAGCGGTGAAAGAGGCCGGATTTAAGGCCACCATATCACAATCATTCAGGAGTTTTTCAATAAGCCCTTGCTTGTAGTGAATGTTATTGAAAAAAGGATAGTCTATCCAAAGATTTTTCCTTGCACCGATACAAAACATTGATGGATTTGCGAATCCAAGGCCATGCTGATAGCTGTATAGTTTATCGCTTTTAAATATTTCATTCCGGAACAGTTTCTGACGCATAACCATTTCCACATGATCAAATTCCTGAAATTCGTTCTGAATACTTTCTAACATCATTTGATCATCTCCGATAATAATTGTTCCCAGTGGAACTTCAGGAGCTGAAAAGAGTGTAGTTCTAAAACTATTGGTATCCAGCGATTTATATGGGTTGTTTATATAACTGCCTTCAAATGGTTTGGGCTCAACAAAAAAATATTGTGGAGCAGTAAGATACAAAACCAAAAAAAACATCGTCAGAAAAAGCAAAGGTAGCACGAGTAATCTTCGTATAAAAATATAAAGCTTACGGGATGGTCTGGATTTTTGCATTTTTTTAATAATGTAAGATCAGCAAAAGTAATGAATCCTGACAACCTTGTGGTCGAAACTTAAATTCATCATTCTGTAATAGTTGTAAAAATAGAGACTGAGGAAATTTTTATAAAGGCTGATTTATACAGTCAGCTTTCAGGAAAAAGATATAAACCTAAAAAAACTTATAAATATTTGCAAATTTGACACAAATGTCATTAAATTTGTCGTGATTCCAGAATTGGGAACTGTTAATAAACTTGCCCGTTTTTGGAAAGCCACAAGGCCTTGCTTATATAACAACTTCAACACGAACAAAATGGAATCTTTCAGGATATTTATTGTAGAGGACGACCCATTGTACGGCGAAATGCTTAAGCACCACCTGTCACTCAACCCGGATAATGAAGTGCATTTATTCAAAACAGGCTCAGATTGCATCAAAAACCTCTACAGAACTCCATCATTGCTTTCTCTTGACTATAGCTTACCCGATATGTCAGGGCTTGAGGTGATGAGGCAGGTCAAAAAAGAGAACAGCGAGATTCCAGTTGTCATTGTTTCAGGGCAGGAAGATATTTCTACTGCAGTTGCCCTGTTGCGCGAAGGAGCCTATGACTATTTTGTAAAGGATGATGATGTAAAAGACAGGTTGTGGAACATTATTAAAAAGATACGTGAGAACCTTCAGCTTAAGAGTGAAATCAGCTATCTGAAAGATGAAATTGGTCGCAAGTATGAATTCAGAAATGTCATCAAAGGAACGAGTGCAGCCATAAAGCAAATATTCAGTCTGATTGAAAAGGCCACCAAAACAAGTATCACAGTATCCATTACAGGAGAAACGGGAACTGGCAAAGAGCTTGTTGCCAAAGCCATTCACTACAATTCGAACCGTGCGAAAAAGCCTTTTGTTGCTGTAAACGTATCAGCCATACCTCGCGAGCTCATCGAAAGTGAGATGTTTGGACATGAGAAAGGAAGTTTCACAGGAGCCATTACACGCAAACTCGGAAAGTTTGAACAAGCTCAAAACGGAACACTATTTCTTGATGAAATCGGTGAAATGGATGTTCATATGCAATCGAAACTGTTACGTGTGATTCAGGAACGCGAACTCACCCGTGTCGGGGGCAATGACACTATCAAGATTGATGTGCGTTTGATTGTTGCTACCAACCGTAATCTTGCAGAAGAAGTACAGAAAGGCAATTTCAGAGAAGATTTGTACTATCGTCTTCTTGGACTTCCAATCGAATTGCCGCCATTGCGCTTCCGTGGCAACGACATCATCATTCTTGCAAAGTTTTTTGTTGATGATTTCTGTAACGAAAACAAGCTCCCGAAATTAAGTATTACTGAATCGGCACAGCAAAAGTTGATGCAGTATCCTTTTCCGGGCAATGTGCGTGAGCTTAAAGCAGTTATGGAGCTGGCCGCAGTACTCACGGATATAGATCATATCGACGATCAGCATATTTCATTCAATTCGACCAATGCATCAAGTAACTTCCTGCTCGAAGAAAACACGCTGGATGAATACACAACTAAAATAATCCGGTATTATATGGATAAACATAATAAGAATGTAGTTTTAGTAGCCAAAAAACTTGATATTGGTAAGTCAACGATTTATCGAATGATGAAAGAAAATAAGCTCTGAACCCCATGAATGACAATCCGAACAAGAGGTATCATCTTACACGGCTGTATGAGTATGTAGGGAAAGAAGCGGGCCCCGTGAAAGAAATGGTTGACATTTTTTTGCATTCTACCCCTGAGATACTAGATCAAATGGCAGAAGCTGCCGAGAATCAAGATTTTGAAATCATCTACAAAACTGCCCATATGCTAAAACCTTCATTGCATATTTTTGGCATTGATGATATGTACAATCCTGTAAGAGAGATAGAGTTACTTGCGAAAAAAAAGGAAAATTTCAATGCAATTTATCTCCTCATAGCTCAGCTTCAGCTAAGGATGGAATTTGTAATTCAACAGCTGCGTGATGACTTTGATATTCAATAAGAATTTTGATTCTAGTAACTTCAGGCAAAAACACTGATAGACAGAGGCTTCATATGTGTCTTTCATATGAGTCAATTCGAGAAAATCAGCCAACAGTAATAATTACAAAAAAGGCGAATATTTAGATATTCGCCTCCGGTTGTTTTTTATAAAGAAAATTCTTCTGTCATATCAGGAAAAAAATCCGGTCTTCTGTTAAAGCCATCAAACTGCGTTTTCTTTTCCTTTGAAAATTCCGTTGCAAATCATGCAGACTATAAAGCTGAAAGCTGCAAAGCACATTAAAATCATTGACACAACGCATACCTGAACGTTGAGCAATATCCAACCTGAAATCATTACTAAAATGCTTAAAAGCACAAAACCGAGACCGATTTTTGAGAGAATATTTCCTAGCTTACACATAACATTTACTTTTTTACAAAATTAAGTTGGTATTGAAAATTTCCTTCTATAAAAAATGTGATTTATGTCATGTTTTATTTGTGATATGGATCATGTTTTCTTAACTTTACACAAACTTTTAGAAAACAAAGCAAACAGAAAGGCAATTTCATGGAAACTATTATGCATTACAGTTGCGAAACCTGCCCGATCAAATCATGTGCAGTAGAAACCCTTGATATCGAAGAATTACTTATTCTGCAAAAAAACTGTGGGGTAAGGGTTTTCAAAAAAAATGAAACCATTTTTCAACAAGGATCACTCACCTCAAACATCGCATATATTAAAAGCGGCTTGGTCAAAATCCATAAAAAAGGGCCTGTAAAAGACCAGATTCTCAAGCTGATTAAGCCATTGCGTTTTATTGGAATACCAACCATTCTGGGCGAAAGGCTCTATCAATACTCAGCCACAGCCATTGAAAGCACTTCAGTCTGCTATATCGATACGGATATTTTCAGAATGCTTATTTTGGGAAACGGAAAATTTGGCAATGAAATAATCAATGAGCTTTGCAAGGACGAAATACGTTTTTTTGAACGTTCGATCAATCAAATGCAAAAACAGATTCATGGCAGGCTTGCTGATGCATTGTTGTTTTTTGCGAATGATATTTTTCAAAACGATCATTTCAGGATGCCGCTAAGTCGCAGTGAGCTGGGCGATTTCATCCATGCCACACGGGAAAGTGTTACGCGAAGCATGACAAGCTTTAAAAAAGACGGTTTGATTGAAATTACCGGAAAAAACATTGTAATTCTTGATAAACCTTCTTTGATGAGGGTGAGTAAGACTGGATAGAGAGCTATTTGCCGTTCCGAAACAGCAGAAAACAAATACTTTCAAGCTATAAGGAATCCTCTTTTTTATCCAGGTTTTCAAAGACAGAGTTGTTGCTAATGTATTCTGGTACAATCTCTTTCATTTTCTTTACAATGCCAAACATGCTTCCTTCCAGGAGCACTTCACCAAGCATGGCAATTAATGTTTTAACGTGATCTGCTTCATATTCACGCACCTTTGAACGCATGATTTTTGGGTGATAGGTTTGTAATGTATTTTCATCCCCAGACAACAATTCTTCAAACAGTTTTTCGCCGGGTCTCAAACCTGTTTCAATAATTTTAATGTCCTTATCAGGTTCAAGGCCTGATAAACGGATCATTTTGCGTGCCAGATCATAAATTTTTACTGGTTTTCCCATATCAAATATAAAGATCTCACCACCTTTTCCCATTGAACCAGCTTCCAGAACAAGATTACATGCCTCGGGGATAGTCATAAAATAACGGATAATATCCTTATGTGTTAAAGTCACAGGGCCGCCTTTCTCTATCTGTTTTCTGAAAAGAGGGATAACAGATCCATTTGAGCCAAGAACATTACCAAATCGGGTAGTAATAAACTGTGTAACACCGTTTGAAAGACTTTGAATGTAAATTTCAGCAATTCGTTTTGTGGCGCCCATCACATTTGTTGGATTTACTGCTTTGTCAGTACTGATCATCACAAACTTTTGAACCTTGTATGCTTCTGCCAGATCGGCGACTGTTCTGGTTCCAAAAACATTTACAAGCACTGCCTCATAAGGATTCTCTTCCATAAGTGGCACATGCTTGTATGCCGCAGCATGGTACACCATATGAGGTTTAAATTCTTCAAAAATCTGTTCCATCCGAAAGCGGTCGTTGATGTTGGCAATCTGAACAATGGCTCTGCCCGCAAAAGGGTTCAGTTTATTAGAACTTTTTATTTCAAACATGAGGTCGTACAACGCTGATTCAGCCTGATCAACCAGAATAATTTTTTCAGGGTTATATTGTAAAACCTGTCTCACAATTTCACTTCCAATTGATCCTGCGGCACCAGTGACCATTATTATTTTATCGCTCAACTCAGCTGATACATACTCATTATCAAGTTTAATAGGTTCGCGCTCAAGAAGTTCTTCAATGCGTACCACGCGCAACTGCATTGAGCTTAGCTGACCCCTGATCCAATTTTCAATAGGAGGAACGATTTTAACCTCCAGGCCAAGTTCGATTGCTTTTTCAACCACTTCAGCCCTTTTCGCTATACTTATTTTTTGAATCGCAATGATAAGCAGGCCAATTTCATTTTTTGAAACAAACTCTTCACTCAATACTTGTTCAGGGAGCAAAACGGGAACCCCTTCAATCAATTTATTCGCTTTCCTTATATTGTCATCAGCAAAGGCAATGATATCAAACAATGTATTAGGATCACTTGCCAAAGCATTTCTGGTGATAATACCTGCTGAGCCTGCTCCATAGATTACTACATTCTGACGCTGGCCGCCTCTTGAACGAATAAGCCTCGAAACGACTGTCTTGACAACAATCCGAAAGCCCATAAGCACAAAATAAGATAATAAGAAATGAATCAGCATGACTGCAAAAGAATAAGTCCATGGCTGGTCAATTTTCATAAGTCTGATAAAAATGCCATAACCTAAAAGAAACAAAAATGCCGAAGCAGTAGCCTGAAAGATGCGGTAAGCATCGTTAAGACCGGTGTGTCGAATAATCCCTGAATAGGATTTATATAGAACAAAAGAAATGAAATAAACTAGTGTAACAAAAAATGCCTGAGGGATTTCAGGTTCAATCGGATATCCCTTAAGTTCAAAATTTGCTCTGATTATGAAAGCGATGAAGAAAGTAAAAAAGATAGCGGTAAGATCAAATACTAACACGATCCATCGAGGGATAAACAAGTGTGAATAAGAGTTATACACACTAACAAGAAATGATTTAATTTTTTTATTCATAAAGCTTTACAAAATTAATTGGTTATGATGCTTATAAATTATTTAAGATTGTTTTCGAGATGTAAAATTACAAAATGTTTTATCTTTACCGCGAAAAAATATTCTTATAATTAAAATAAGAGATATAAAAAGAACAGTTATTCTGATATTTTAATTTAATATTATCAAAAAAGAGCGTTAACAACCAACAGCATACAAAATAGGTCTAATGAGCAGAAAAGAAAAACCCATCGTTGAATTACAAGCGAAACAAGTAAAACCCAAATCGGGAAAAAATAAAAGTAACGACAGAAATAAAGCTGGCGCTCCATTGTTTAGGCTAAAGGAAGCACCTTCCGTTCTTATCATTCTCGCCTATATTTTTATCGTAACATTTACTCCAAACTGGATGGCTCTCGATACCAATGCGCCAAAATTCCTAACCCTTTCCCTGACCAATATTGGAGCATTCATAGTAATATTTTTCGACAAAAGCGTACGAAACAACCCAGGTTCAAGTATGCGATTCTTTGCTACGAATATTGGCATTGCCTATTCCGGATTTTTAGTTTTATCACTATTGTCATTCACCCAGGCCATCAATCTTAAGGAATCGATTTTGCAAATTGCAAAACTATTTTCGGTCTTTTCGGCCACTTTTCTTGTAGCAGTTATTCTAACGCAAAATATGCGTTTAGTGAAACTGATAGTGATTGTAATGACTGGGTTATTAATTTTTGATGCAGTTTCCGTTTTTTATAATATTAATTTGTTCATAGAAGGGAGAATAGCCGGAATCTCAGATATCAAAACTGTGTATTCCAACAAAAACATTTTGGCTTCATCTATTTTTGTTAAGCTGCCATTTGCATTGTGGTTACTAAACTTTGAAAAAGGATGGCTGCGACGGATTGGTTGGATAGCCATTACAACAGGTATTTTGGCTACTTTTTTTATGGCCACCCGTGCCTTCTATTTAGGATTATTGGTTTTATCACTCACTTTTCTCGTCTACCTCATCATTAATTATTTCAGAAAAAGGGAAAACAGAATATTAAAACTAGGAGCTTCATACATTGGAGCCGTTGTTATCGCCTATATATTTTTTGCATTTGTTCAACAAAACCTATATCCAAAAACGAACGAACGAACCACGCAAGGTATTGCTGCACAGGTAGCTTCTATAAGTGAATTTGATACTTCTGCAGGATTGAGAATCAGTGCCTGGAGGTGGTCACTCGAGTTAATCAAGGAATATCCTTTATTGGGTGTTGGCAGTGGCAATTGGAAAATTTCCATCCTAAAGCATGAAAACCAAGTAAATACAGGCTTTATTTATTTGTATAAAGCGCACAATGATTTTCTTGAGAATGCCGCAGAAACAGGTATTTTAGGTGGCATTTTATTTCTATCTATTTTTCTTTTTGCCGGATGGAACTTCATAAGACATTTCAGGCGGAATCAGGAAGAATCAGATCAATTAACCAAGTTCTTCTTTTTAGCTTCTGCAGGGCTTGCGTTTTATGCCGTGGATGCGTTTTTTAACTTTCCTGCTGACAGGCCGGAAATTCTAATCCTTTTTATACTTTTTGTTGCGATTGGTATATCCTCGAGAATTATTCAAAAGACTGAAAATAATTTAACCGATACTTCTGAATTAAAAGGAATGAGTATCAGGAATCTAAACGCACTAAAGCTTCATCCTCAGATTTTGAAATTGATTTATGGCACCTTCTTACTATTATTTGTCTGCATTTCGGTTATCTTTAAAATGAATTTTGAGTCGAGTAAATTGCAGCGAATAGTGTATCAGGAAATTATGTCAGGTAGTTTAAGGGAACCATCTTCACGATTTGTAGGAAAGTTCCCTCCCATCCCTGATATAAGTATCTGGGGGGAATCTATACCTGCAATAATTGCCCGATATCTTTTGGAGGAAAAAAAAGCAGATGAAACAATTGATTTGCTTATGAATGACAATAGCAATCCATTTGATGCCCGGAGGGAGTTTTTTATAGCATTGGCCTATAGTGTTAAAGGAGCGTCTGATAGTGCTCTCTTATATTCCAGGCAGGCTTATGAGCTCAAACCTAATTACTACCGCAATCTTCATATGTTATTATCCATTATGGATGAAAAAAAACAAAACGATGAAATTCCTAAAATTATAGATCCTTTTCTTGAAAAACACAAGACTGAGGTTAATGCCTGGCTCTTTAGCACTGGCTTTTACAGCCGTGTAAATAATTTAGATAAAGCATATACCCTTATCCAGGAAGCAAAAGCATACCTTCCACACGACAGTTTAATAAAACAACAAGAGCGTTATTTATACCACAGAAAATTCATTGAACCGCATGTGGATCAATTTAATAAAGCTATGGAAATTTTCAATAATGGCAAATACAAAGCAGCAGTTGATGCGTTTAATGCTTATATAGAAAAGGTGCCTCTTGACCTTAATGCATACAGGCTGCGTGCATACTCATTATATCAACTTCAGGAGTTTGACCTTTGCATTGAGGGCATAAATGAATATCTGAGCAATGCTGAGCCTGATGGTCAGCTTTTGAACCTGCGTGGCATTTCTTATTCAGGCCTTAACGAACATGAAAAGGCATGTCTTGATTATGAAGCATCCATGAAGCTAGGTGATGCAAATGGCAAAACTAATTTTAATCAGTTTTGCGGGAACAGATAATAAATGGGGAAATAGAAGGAAGGAATCGTAGCCGGATACTACAGCAAAGAATCAGGTGGATGGAATAATTCGACTTCTTACCCTAACATAGAGCAAGAATAATACAGAATTAATAATTATAAATACAGGAAGGTTAAGTAATTCTGAAAAATAAAGAAAGATCGTAACCGAATTTACGACTAATTGAAGGAGCGCATAGAGTGCAGCTACTTTCAGATGAGGCCATCGTTTCTCATTCGCAAGTAGTTGGTAAAGATGCAGACGATGTGGCTTCAGAATGTTTTCTTTTCGTTTGATCCGAAATAAAATAGTCATCAATGCATCGATACCGTAGACTGCAAAAAACAATATCCAATATGCTTGTTTTGTAGCTATCATCAAACTGATCATCATCCAGGATTGCAGAAAAGCCATGCTGATGCTTCCAACGTCTCCGGCAAAAGTCACAGCACGTTTTCTTACATTAAAAATAGCAAAAATCACTACACTCATAAATAGCACACCCACCAGACCAGTAGGAAGAAAAGCTTCCCATTGAGCAGGAAAATTATTTTTGAAAAATGGCGAAAGCAGTGGTTTTGCATTGTTAAGCAGACCGAAACTCCCGAGTGAAACCAGACTGTAAAAGGCAGTAATGCCGTTGATGCCATCCATAAAGTTAAAGGCGTTGATCCAACCAACAGTAAGTATTAAAGCTGCAGCAATCCAGTACCAATAATTTGAAGGAAGAATTCCGTTAAATAACAAAGCAATTGCTAAAAAATGAACTACAATCCTGACAGAGCCCGGTAAACTTTTAATATCATCAATAAAACTTATCATACTGATAAGTACAAGACCTGCAACAGCAAATGGTTCTTTCCATCCACTCAACATAAACCACAGAACTACTGCAACAGGAAAAATAATCCCCCCTCCTCGAATTGTGGGCTGGTTGTGAGAACTACGGTTTTTGGGATAGTCTACAATATCAAAGTGCTTAGCAATCATAAAGTATGTCAACATTGAAACAAGCAAAACAAACAAATAAATAATATAGTTTACAATCATGCTAAAAACTCTTAAAAGTTTTAATGAGGCCATCATGCGCATCTGTTGGCAATGAATCAATAGCGAGTGCCTTTTTGATTTTCATATTTGAAACTATATAAGATTCTGTGAGTTTTTTTAGACGCTCTGAGTTCAGTGGCAATCGCAAATAATCGCCTATGCTTGCACCAAGTCTAACTAAATCTGGTGGAATGTGCCATATTCTTATGTTCAGATGTAAGGTTTGCGCGATTATTTTTATCAATTCGTTAGTAGAAACTGGTTCATCATCAGCAATCTGATAGATGCCTGATGGGATCTCCTTTTCCAGAATCTGGCGGATCACAAAAGTGACATTGTCAATTGATGCGAAGGATCTTAAATTATCAAATGCGCCAAGAGGCCAGGGCATTCCCTTTTTTACAAGTTTGTACAAAAGATTTAAATTGCCTTTATTTCCCGGTCCGTGAATCATACAAGGTCTCAAAATATAAACATCTTTGTCTTTGGGTATTTTTTGAGATAATATATAATGCTCTGCGGCAAGTTTTGATTCTCCGTAAGGTGTTTTTGGAGCAGGTACATTATTTTCGGTCAGCACTCCCACAACTTCATTAGCCACTGCCGCTACTGAGCTAAAAAATATAAACTTTGTTGCTTCAGAATTTAGAAAATACTCGAATATTTTTTTTGTCAGCCCCAGATTCACATCAAAATACTCTTCACGCCGTGTTGTGTTGGCCGTGTTGTGTGCTTTGCCGGCAAGGTGGATGATGGCATCCAATGGTTCCCCCGAAAGTTTGTCTAATTCTGCCCAGGTGTTAAATGCAGTGTAACAATGGGTAGGCGGCTTGCTGACATCGAGTGCTGTTAAGCGGTGTTTTCCTTTGGCTGACAGTGCATTAGAAAGGTTAGTGCCAACGAAACCGAATGCTCCTGTGATAAGGGTGTTCATAAAATGGTCTTTGGTCTTTGGTCTTTGGGGTTTGGGATTTGGTCTTTGGTCTTTGGTCTTTGGGGTTTGGGGTTTGTGCTAAAGACTACAGACTATTAGACAAAGACCATTTATTCCAGAATTTTTTTCGGAGCTGATTGGTTTGTTTTTGGATGCTGTTGAGTTCTTCGATTAGTTTTTGCAGGGTTTCGTTATTAAGGTAGCCGATATTATGTGCGATGGTTAGCTGGGTTTCGAGTTCGAAGGCGGAGCCCAATGCTATGTCCAGAAAGCGAGCAAAATCGATCGCAGTTCTGCGGGATGATCCTTCTGCGATATTAGATGGGATGGAGACTGCTGCGCGTTGCAACTGGCTGCATAGGCCGTACTTTTCTTTTATGGGGAAACTTTCTGTGATTTGGTATATTTCAGTAGCGAAAGCGATGGCTTGGTGGTAGACGTTGAGGGTGCGGAAGTTGCGCATGATCTTTGGGGGTTTGGTCTTTGGGGGTTTGGTCTTTGGGGGTTGGTCTTTGGGGGTTGGTCTTTAGTGGGTTGAA
>JAGXRB010000052.1 GCA_018336075.1 Bacteroidota bacterium | reverse complement strand
AGCCATTACATCAGGCTTAATCCTCCCATCATATGTTGGTCCGACAGAGCTGAAACTAGCACGAATTCCAGAACCATTTACAGCGCCAATAGAAAAAACGTTAAATCCATCTGCAGGAGCTCCTATATATGGAAAAGATGAGCTGCCTCCAGAGTTACCAGCACTGTTAACAACAAGAATACCTTTACTTGAAGCAATATCAGCCCCAATTGTTACCACACAAGTATTTCCATCCATATGGTCATATGAATGATTCCATTGAGAAAAATCAAAATCAATATAACCTAAAGAGGAATTAATAATATCAACACCTACACTGTCAGCGAATTCTGCGGCAGAAACCCAGTTATACTCCTCAATTACATGTTCTGTTGCTACAAACTCAGGGCGCAAAAGCCAAAAAGATGCTTTAGGAGCGGTTCCAATTAACTGGCCCGGACGGTTTGAAGCAATTGTGCTGAGTACTGCTGTTCCATGAGAACTTTGGTTGTAAACACTTCCGCCCGGCTCAGTAAAATCCTTTGTTCCCAGAATCTGTCCATTGAGTCTGATGCTGTCAAAAGCAACGTGGGTGTCAACTCCAAAATATCCCCCATCAAGCAATGCCATCACCATCCCCTGGCCTCTGAATCCTCCTGTATGTAAAGGAATACCATTGATCTGATTTATTTGTGTGAAACCGCTGCCAAAATCAAAGAATGATCCGCTCTTATCTTCTGATAAGTCAGGTTTTAGATCGTCGGAAATACTTTCCTGTTCAAAAAACACCTTTTCTTTGATCTTTTGCTTAAGTGGCTCATCAACAAGGCCTCTCAAACCTGAAACGTACGGAAGGGCAGCAATCGCATTCAAAACGCTTTGACTTGAAGTTTGTATGGTTACGCCGTTTAACCATTTTGACGGAAACAATAAAGCAGCACCTGTTTGGGCAACGCCCTGCAAATAATCCGGATTTACAGGCAGATCATTCGCAACAAGCGGAATATTCTGTTTTTCACGTCTTTGAAGAGACCTTTCTGTCAAAAACTCTTGCGGATTATTTATGCTGTATGGTGAGTTGTTTTTATCCGTAAACTGCACAAAGTACTTGTTCGGAGCTATTTGTGCATTCACCTGCATAAACAGCATGACTGCAAAAAATGTAATTAGTTTTTTCATAAAAGTTTTTCCTTATAACAGGCATATTTAATTAAAGTTCAATCAATCAACAACATCACGTTGTCTTTTTTATTTACATCCGGGATTAGCTTATTGCCAAGCCTTACTTCCTGCAAAAACTTATCCTCCGGAGACTGTATAACAATAGTTTTGTCACCATTATTCCAGATTGAGGTATTGAATTCAACAATTTCTTTGCTTCCATCCGTAAAAAACATTTCAAGATAAACTGGCAATGGCAGTCCTCCTGTGTTCTCGATAACGATCATTTTATCTTTGGTAATCTTCCTTATTGAAAGGTCAGGATAGGCGTTCTCATAAAACCATGGTTTAAAAAACCAATAAAGATCTTGATCAGCTGCCATTTCAAAAACTTTGAAGAAGTCCAATGGGGAAGGGTGCAAACCTTGCCAGAAATGCATATAAGATTTAAGTGCAAAGCTGAATGCGTTTGCCCCAAGAGCTTTTTCCAGAAAATGATAAGCCATTGCGGGACGCACGTAACTGCCGAGCCTTAAACTAGGATATGCAGCTCCCAAAAGATGATTCGGCACCATAGGTGGAATATCCATCTCAAAACCAGCAACAGCTTCAAAACCGGCAACAGTTCTTTCCAGATACCGATAATCAGGAAAGATGCTATCCACCAGAACATGAGGCCAAAGTGTTGCCCAACCTTCATCCATCCAGGCGTATTTCTTTTCGTTGGTTCCCATAAAAAACGGCATATAAGTGTGCGCTATTTCATGAAAAGTCAACCCAAGTGTGTTTGGAGCATCATCAGGAGCGCCATTGATAGCCATCATTGGACTTTCCATACCCCCGGATTTTCGTCCGCTGCTAAAAGTCGTCATTTGCGGATAAGGAAAAGGAACACCTGGTGTCACTTTTGACATATAATTAACGCTCATTTTGCTATATTCTGCAACATTTTCATAATGCGCATCGCTTGCAGAATATACCGCATCAGCAAGAATTCTTCTTTTTGTTTTTTCATCCACTTCAACACTTACTGCATCCCAAAGCATACCAGCACCAACACCAAAGCTAAAATCAGGTACGCTTTCTGCATTAAATTTATAGCTAAGTTTTTCAGAACTAATAAAGACTTTGTTCCTGGAATAATCCTCAGATGTGATGATTGAAATTACCTGATCACTTTTCCATGCATTAAAATACCGGGCGACAATGTCCTTGTGAAAAACGTCATCCGGATTTTGCAATAGACCAGTTGCCCAAACTCCAAAATTTCCAGGCACAGTGATCTCGACTTCATAATCATTAAAATCGTTATAAAACTCAACACTTCCACCATATGAAATCATGTCCCAGCCATCTATATCATCATAAACAGCGATTTGGGGATACCAATATGCCACAAAAAAAACAGAATCGCTGTACTTTCCCATTCTGACAGTGCGCTTTGTGGGAATCTTAACTTCCCAGGAAACTGAAATATTTACAGAATCACCTGGCAATATAGCCTCGTCTGGTAAAACAATCAATTTTGTCCCTTGCCTGAATGACTTACGTGAGTTGTTCATATCCAGATAATTATCATTTATCTTCATATTTCTGATGAGTGTTCCATCATGAAGATCGTCTGTACCCAGATCCCAGTCACGGCTGTTGCCCTTACGCAAAATATCCTGATATAAATTAAATACAAGGCGCTTTAAAGTGTCAGGGCTATTGTTAAAATATACAATATCAGCAATTCCTTTAACTAAACCCGTTTCAGGTTCAAAATCAACCTTCATTATATACTTCGACTCATTCTGCCAGTAGTTTTTTCCCGGCAATCCGGAGGAGGAACGGGTTTGCTTTGAAATCGCTTTTTGAAAAGTTCTTGATAAGGGGTAAGAATCCTGCTGTGCATGCAGTCCTAAAAACAACGAAACCAAACAAAACGTAACACAAAAACGAAAAACATGCATAATTCAATTTTATTTTAGACTTTTAATTAAGGGGCTGTAAAAGTAGCTATTTTGGTTAATTCCGCCCATTTCGTGAAATAGTTTTCTTTATTTTGCAAACTCAATCATTTGTTCTATCCATCTATGAAAAGCATTAATCCATTTAGTCAGGAAATTATAGGTAATTACGAAGTGCATGATAAGTTTCAGGTTAACGAGATCATCGAAAAAGTTAATCAGGCTTTTCAAAAATGGAGAAAACTTCAATTGATTGAGCGAAGGCAATTCAATCTTAAACTTGCGGGAAAACTAGAAGAAAAAAAGAAATTCTATGCGCAGTTGATTACAAATGAAATGGGCAAACCTATCAAAGAATCAATTGCTGAAGTGGAAAAATGCATCTGGCTATGCAAGCATTATGCAAGTTCTGATTCGTTTGATATTCAACCAAAAAGAATTAAAACTGAAGCAAGGAAGGCTTTTATAAGCTATGAACCCTCAGGAACAATCTTTGCTATCATGCCCTGGAATTTTCCGTTCTGGCAAGTCTTCAGATTTGCCATTCCAACTATTACTGCAGGAAATACAGTTATACTTAAGCATGCGCCCAACGTTACAGGATGTGCTTTAGCAATTGAAGATGCTTTTCTTTCAAGTGGCTTTTCTGAAAATGTATTCAGATCGGTTGTTATACCAGCTGAAAGATCAGAAGAAATAATAAGACACTCCTATATTAAAGGTGTAACATTAACCGGAAGTGAAAATGCAGGACGGTCGGTTGCTGCGCTTTGTGGTAAACACCTAAAAAAATCAGTGCTTGAACTGGGTGGTTCTGATCCATTTATCATTTTCGAAGATGCAGAACTCAAATTATGTTGCAGTGCAGGATTGCGGTCGAGGATGCTGAATTCAGGACAGGTTTGCATCGCAGCAAAGCGGTTCATTGTTCAGGATACCATTTTCGATAAGTTTCTCCTTGAACAAAAGCAAGCGCTGGAAGCATTGGTTTTGGGCAATCCTTTGCTGACCCAAACAGATTTAGGACCAATGGCACGCCCGGACCTTGTTGATCAAATTGAAAATCAAGTGAATGAATCTGTAAAATTGGGAGCAAAAATCATTTGTGGTGGTAAAAGAAGTTCACTTCATGCACAAATATTTGAGCCAACACTTCTGACCGACGTAAGTAAAGGGATGCCGGTTTATGATGATGAAACTTTTGGCCCGGTGATGGTAGCAATCCCATTTAGTACAAAAGAAAAGGCTGTAGAAATTGCCAACGATACAAGGTTTGGACTTGGAGCAAGTATCTGGACACAAAACATTGAGCTTGCACATGATATGATGCCACGTATTGAAGCAGGTGCGGTTTTCATAAACAGCATCGTTAAATCAGATCCCAGACTTCCTTTTGGTGGAATTAAAAACTCTGGTTATGGCCGTGAACTGGCTTTGGAAGGTGTTATGGAATTTATGAATATCAAAACAAACTGGATAGAATAATGCGAATAGATATCATCACAATTTTTCCCGGCATGTTCGAAGGGCCTTTTTCGGAATCAATTATAAAAAGGGCTGTTCAAAAAGGACTTGTAGAAATACATTTGCACAACTTGCGCGATTATGCTACGGACAAGCACAGGAAAGTTGACGATTACGCCTTCTCGGGTGGTGCGGGAATGGTCATGATGATCGAACCAATTGACCGTTGCATTTCGAAATTAAAACTTGAGCGGCTTT
Source organism: Bacteroidota bacterium (assembly GCA_018336075.1). Taxonomy (GTDB): domain Bacteria; phylum Bacteroidota; class Bacteroidia; order Bacteroidales; family F082; genus JALNZU01. The sequence continues at coordinate 12,485 of JAGXRB010000052.1, read as the reverse complement.
ATGATGAAGTCATTTATTTAAGTCCGGATGGTGTGATTCTTAATCAAAGTTTAAGCAATCAGCTTTCGCTGAAAGGGAATCTTATTTTGCTTTGCGGCCACTATAAAGGAGTTGACGAACGTGTTAGAGAGCACCTTATTACAATGGAAATTTCGATTGGCGATTACGTGCTTTCAGGTGGAGAACTTGCTGCCGCAGTTTTGACAGACAGCCTTGTACGCTTGATTCCAGGAGTTTTAAATGATGAAACTTCAGCTTTATCTGATTCTTTCCAGAACGGTTTGGTTTCTCCGCCTGCTTATACAAGGCCAAGAATTTATAAAAACTGGGAGGTTCCTGATGTTTTACTGTCAGGCGACGATAAGATCATAGAAGAATGGAAACATCAAAAAGCGATAGAAAGAACTGCGAAGCGAAGACCGGATATGCTTGACAATTAAGTTGCTATCCGCATTCTTGTTGTTGATTAAATATGAAGATTAAATCGAAAAACTCATTTTTTCGATTTTTTACAGCAGAAATAAAATAATTTTCAAATCGGCCAGTTATATATTTCTGAAGTTAATCCTTAAAAGATTTCTTGTATTTACTTAGTTTCGCGGGCTGTTTAATTGAAGTCAAACGAATAAAAAATTGTCTTAAACATACATTTGTAAAACCTTTTTATCATGACAAATGACTTAACACTTGGAATAGGATCACGGGTAAACCACTCGCAATATGGAAAAGGTGTCGTGATTCAAGTTTATGCTGATGCATATGAAATCACATTCATCGATTTTGGTACAAAAACAATTCTCAGATCTTTTGCAGGATTAGAGGTATTGGACTTTGTTGGTGGCGAAACAGATTTATTGAGTTTTGAAAAAGTTGAGAGGATATTTACTAAAATAATCAGAAAGTTCTCAGACATTCAGGAAATGGTTCCAATGGGAACGAAATGGAATGGCGGGATTATGACACTTCAACCCGGAGACAGAAATCTTAAGCCAAAAGAAGTGCCAATCGAAGCCTTTTTTCACAAAATTGTTATGGTGCGCGACCGTCTTCGCGTGATGGAACAACGCATTAACAGTTCAGACCTTACAGATGAAGAAAAAGTAAACCTTCAGCAATATCTGACCAGAATTTATGGTAGTTTGACAACTTTTAATGTGCTGTTTGCTGACAAGGAAGACTATTTCGTTGGCGATCAAAAATAAATCAGGAGCAGTTTTTGCCCCTGATTATAATTTCTGTTTATAACTTATTTGATTCTATCTGTTTTTCAGGAAATTCGCAGTGTGGACAAAATAATTCCATAAAAACTGACGGGAATCAGCATCCATTTCAACTTTTTGCATGGCAGTGTTCATGCATTTAAGCCAATGATCTTTTGCATTTTCATCTATCGGAAACGTCACATGACGCATTCTTAGTTTCGGGTGACCTCTACGTTCAGAATATGTGGCCGGCCCGCCCAGATATTGAACCATAAAAAGAAATAATCTCAGCTCAGCAGCTTCAAGATCACCAGGATACATAGGCAAGAGAACATGATCTTCTTTCACTTGCTCATAGAAATAAGAAATTATCTCCTTAAGCGTATCACGTCCAATGCGTTCGTAATAGGTTCTTTCCATCTGCTATTTCATCCCTCTTTGCTTGGCTGCATCTTCAAGACGCTTTTGGAAAGCAGATTTCTTTACCGGCTTCTTTTTGTTTTCCTCAATTTTGGCCCGAAGTTTATCTTCATTAATAGACAGTCTGAAAATATACATCTGCGCAAAAGTGATGAGGTTTGCAAGCAGATAATAATAACTTAAACCAGAGGCATAGTTATTGAAAAGACCAAGAAACATGATTGGCATGAGGTACATCATTGTTTTCATCCCCGGCAACTGTGTGCTCTGTGAACCCATCATCTGATTATTCAAATAGGTATAGATGATTGTGGATATCGTCATCAATAAAGTAAACAAACTTACATGCGCACCATAAAAAGGAATTTCAAAAGGCAAGTCCAGAATACTGTCATAACTTGAAAGGTCATTTGCCCACAGAAATGCTTTTTGCCTGAGCTCAATGCTTGAGGGGAAAAACCTGAACATTGCAATCAGAATAGGCATTTGTAACAACATTGGAACACAGCCTGCCATTGGATTTACGCCAGCTTTTTTATACAATCCCATTACAGCCTGTTGCTTTTTCATTGCATCTTCCTGTTTTGGGAATTTGGCCGAAATTTCATCTATTTCAGGTTTCAGAACCCTCATTTTTGCAGAAGAAAGATATGTTTTATAGGCAATAGGAAACAAGATTGTCTTCAAAATCAATGTGAGCATAAAAATCACGATTCCATAGTTCCAACCATAACCTCCCAAGAAATCAAAAATCGGAATAACCAACCAAATATTAATCCAGGCCAACAGAAAGAAACCCCAGCCTAAAGGTATCTGGCGTTCGAGGTCAAGATCATAGGCCCGCATTTCATTGAAACTGTTTGGACCAAAATAGAAGGACATCGGGATTGATTTATCCATTGCCAGATTCAAAGGCAAATCCATTGAGGCCTTCATTGATTTCAAATACCGCTGATGAGAAGGTCTTTCTTTGTCGTAAGTCTTTAGGTCAGCATTGTCAAAATAATCTTTAGCAATTAAGGAAGAACTAAAGAAATGCTGCTTGAACGAAATCCATTTAATTCTAGTTTTGATTGATTGCTCGTCGTTTTTGGTTTCTGATAAATAGTCAACGTCATCGGCAAAATGCTTGTAATAAATTGTAGGCCCATTGAATCTGTCAATTGCTTTTTCTTGTTGCAACAAATCCACATCCCATTCAAGGTTCAAAAAACTTGCGTTGGAAGCAATAATCTGATCCATTCCAGAAAGGTTCACATTGAATCCCAACATATACTCTTCATGTTTTAAAGTATATTGAAACTCAATATAACGCGAACCCGCTTCTTCTCCGGCCCCGGCATCAGCATAAAGCCGCAATCCAATCACAAGGCTATCCGACTCATTAGTTTTAAGGCTTCCGCTTTCATATGGTTTACCATTTACGAAAGGCTTAAAATACAGATCTTTTGTATTAATTGTGCGGTTTCTCGAAAAGAAAGAAATATCAAAAATTGCAGTATTGGGGTCAAAAATTATGAGTGGCAATGAATCCCAGGTCTGATAATTTTTCAATTCAACTTGTTTTACATGGCCTCCTTTTTTCGAAAAAGAAATTTTCATCAGGTCATTTTCGACTTCAATGTCACCATCATCACCCTCAGCAGAAATGGCAAAAAAACCATACCGATCAGCAAGTGCACTCTTATCAACACTTGACAAGGAATCTGACACAAGTGGAAGCTGATTTTGTTCAACTAAATTTTGTGTTTGCTGAAATTCAGTAATTATTCGCAGGGAGTCCAGCAATCTTTGTTGTTGTCTCACCTGTAAAACAGAGTCAGCACGATGCTGGCGCTGAGTAATTTCTTCTTTTGAAGGAGTCATCCAAATAGAATAGCCTACAAGGATGAGCGCAATAAGAATGAAACCAATCGTGGTATCTTTATTCATGTTCGCAATTAATTTTACAGCTGCAAAAATAGCATTATTTGCCTTTTGCCCGTCAAAAAGCAACTGTCATTTAAGGATAAATAAAATGTAGATTCAATAAATTCAATAAATTGAAAGCAAGATAGCTTGTTAAACAGGATTATCTCAGTTTCTTTCCTGCTGTTTTTTTATCATTGCTTCAATAAAACCAACAAACAAAGGATGAGGATTTGCCACAGTACTTTTGTATTCTGGATGAAACTGTACTCCTACAAACCACGGATGGTTATCTAATTCGATAATCTCAACAAGATTTTCGCTTGGATAGATGCCAACCGTCTTCATTCCGGCTTTTGAATATTCTTTCCGGTAGTCATTGTTGAATTCAAAACGATGGCGATGGCGTTCAGTAATAAGGGGTTCTTTATAAAGTCCGAATACTTTCGAGTCAGGCTCAAGTTTGCATGGATATGAGCCTAAACGCATTGTGCCTCCAAGATTTTTGATACTTTTCTGATTCGACATGATATCAATAACCGGGTGACTTGTACGAGGGTTCATCTCCGTTGAATGTGCATCTTTAAAACCAAGCACATTTCTTCCAAACTCAATTACAGCACATTGCATACCAAGACAAATTCCAAAAAAAGGAATGTTTCTCGTCCTTGCATACGTTATTGCCTGAATTTTTCCTTCTATCCCTCTGCCACCAAATCCCGGTGCAACAAGAACTCCGTCCACATCGCCTAATTCATGCTCTACATCTTGACCTTCAAGGTGTTCGCTGTGAATATATTTAATCTTTACTGTGCATTCGTTGGCAACACCGCCATGAATAAATGACTCGTGTATTGACTTATAGGCGTCTTTTAGCTCAACATACTTTCCTACAAGTGCTACGGTGACATGATAAACCGGGTTTTTCATTCTGGTGAGGAAACTCTGCCATTTTGTAATCTCCAGCTTCTCTGGTATAGCAGTCTGAGTTTTCCGAAGCACTTCAATATCCAACTTTTCCTCAAGCATAAGCAAAGGCACTTCATAGATTGAAGATGCATCAATGCTTTCGATTACAGAACTCACTTCAACATTGCAAAACTGAGCAATTTTTCCTCTGATTGATTCATTCAAATGATGTTCGGTACGACAAACAATAATATCAGGCTGTACTCCCTGCTCGAGCATTGTTTTTACAGAATGCTGTGTGGGTTTGGTTTTAAGTTCACCCGCAGCAGCTAAATAAGGAACAAGAGTCAAATGAACAACGGCACAATTTTTACCCATTTCCCAACGCATCTGCCTTATCGCTTCGATAAAAGGAAATGACTCAATATCTCCTACTGTGCCACCAATCTCGGTGATGACAAAATCAAAATTTCCGTTTTGCCCAAGCAATTTGATCCGTCTTTTAATCTCGTCAGTAATATGAGGAATTACCTGAACCGTTGTTCCAAGATAACTGCCTTCACGCTCTTTATTAATAACGTACTGATAAATTCTCCCTGTGGTAACGTTGTTTGCCTGCGAGGTAGGAACATTCGAAAAACGCTCGTAATGACCAAGATCCAGATCAGTTTCTGCGCCATCTTCCGTCACATAACATTCGCCATGTTCGTATGGGTTCAGGGTGCCAGGGTCAACATTGATATAAGGATCAAGTTTCTGTATTGTGGCCGAAAAGCCCCTGCTTTGGAGCAATTTAGCCAGGGAGGCTGAAATAATACCTTTTCCAAGAGAGGAGGTTACGCCTCCTGTGACAAAGATATATTTTGTATTTTTCATGCTTATAAATGAGGTTTATAAGCGTGCAAATTTAGTGATGTAATTGGTGAATCAAAGCAGGGACATTAAATAAATTTTAATGTCCCTGCAAAAGCTTGAATAAAATGATCAATATTTCTTCTTAATAATACCGATAACTCTTTACTTTGCTTATGTGGCGCGCTAATCGGACAACCTGACTTGTATAACCAAATTCATTGTCATACCATAAATACAGGATGATACTATGCCCGTCTTCAGAAACTTTTGTAGCAGGGCTGTCATAAATGCATGCACAAGAATCACCAATGCCATCAGATGAGACAAATTCGGTTGAATTACTATATCTGATCTGTTCGATCAAAGTTCCTTTCAAAGATGATTCTAAAAACAATGCGTCTACTTCTTCTAAAGTTACTTTCTTTTTAACTTCGAGGGTTAAGATAGCCAATGAAACATTTGGAACAGGCACGCGTACAGAATTTGATGAAAGTTTTCCTTTTAAAGAAGGAATAGCTTTAGCCGCCGCCGAACCTGCGCCCGTTTCTGTGATTACCATATTTAATGGAGCAGAACGTCCTCTTCTGGTTTTATTATGGTAATTATCAAGCAGATTCTGGTCGTTGGTATATGCATGAATTGTTTCGATATGCCCTTTTACGATTCCATAATTTTTCTCGATAATTTCCAAACCCGGCACAATGGCATTTGTTGTGCAGGATGCAGCTGAAAAAATATTTTCCTCATCAATATTTACTGCGTTTTGGTTCACACCATAAACAATATTAGGAAGATCACCTTTTCCCGGGGCAGTAAGGAGTACTTTGCCAACACCCTTGGCCCGCAAATGGCGTGAAAGATTTTCTCTGTCACGAAAAACACCTGTGTTGTCAATTACGAGTGCATCGTGAATATTAAATTCTGTATAATCAACATCTTCAGGGTTTTTAGCTTCAATAAACTTTATTATCTGCCCGTTTACAGTCATGCTTAAATTTTCAAGATCCTCGTTTGCAACGCCATTAAATGGTCCATGTACTGAGTCTTTTCGAAATAATGAAACTCTCTTTTTAACATCTTCCGGCTTATTGCTTCTGGTCACTACAGCCCTCAGGCGCAAATGTGATCCATTGCCGGCAAACAGTGTTATCTCGCGTGCCAAAAGGCGTCCGATACGTCCAAAACCATAAAGTACAACATCCTGAGTTTTTGTACTCCTTGGTGGAACACCGATAAATGCTTTCAATTTTCTGCGTACAAAAGCATTTACAGATGGAAACTGGTCTTTTTCATCTGTCCATTCTGAGTTCAGTCTTCCTATATCAATACGGGCAGGGGCAACATCTTCTTCCAAAATTGCTTTTGCAATTAGTAATGAATCCTGAACTTTTACAGGTTTCTTCAAAATTGTTTCAGCTCTGATGTGCTTATTCAAGATTTTTCCTGAACCTCTGTTAACAAGTACAGAGCGTAAGAGAATCAATTCAATTGATTTTTCGTACCAAAGTCTGCTGACTAGATTTATTAGTTCTGAAGCTGCCATCTCATTGTCGATCCATGACTTCAACGAGGAGTTAAATTTTTCCATAAACTTGATTTAGACTTGTTATTACTTTTTGGCTGATTACTTGAATCTTTTAAAATTCGGTCAAAGCAAATTTATAAAACTTCCGCAATCGATTTCGGAAAAATGAAAAAAATAAATAATAAACCAGTTTCTGATCAATTTGATTGATAATCAATATATTTTTATCCTTGAAGCAAAATATCTTTCCGTAGTACATTTTCAAAATGCAAAAAAAAAGCGGCGAAAGTAACACTTTCACCGCCGAATTTTATCAGTTCTATGGTTTTATTGACCGAGGTATGCCTTCAACAATCTGTTTCTGGCAGTATGTTTTAGTCTTCTGATTGCCTTTTCTTTTATTTGTCTGACACGTTCGCGGGTCAAGTCAAATTTTGCACCAATTTCTTCCAAAGTATATCCATGACTCAAGCCAATTCCGTAATACATATTGATGACATCGCGCTCTTTCTCACTCAGTGAAGCAAGAGAGCGTTGAATTTCGCGACCCAGAGACTCCCTCATCAAGGGCTCATCAGTGTCTTCTACATCTTCCGGAATGTATTGATCTAAAAACAAAAGGTCATCATCCGCTTTTAAAGGTGCATCCATTGAAATATACCTTGTCGAAATCTTAAGGGCTGATTCTATCTTGTGCTCAGGCAGGTCAAGCTGCTCCGCAATTTCGTCAGCTGAAGGAGGCCTTTCAAATAGTTGTTCAAGTTTGGATGAGGCTTTCTTAATTTTGTTTAATGAGCCAACCTGATTCAAAGGCAATCTGATGATTCGTGATTGCTCAGCAAGAGCCTGAAGAATGGATTGTCGAATCCACCAAACTGCATAAGAAATAAATTTAAACCCACGGGTTTCATCAAACCGTTTAGCGGCTTTAATTAAACCCAGATTTCCTTCATTGATAAGGTCAGGAAGACTCAATCCCTGATTTTGGTATTGCTTAGCAACGGAAACTACAAAACGAAGATTTGCATTTACCAGACGTTCAAGCGCTTGCTGATCGCCTGTTCTGATTTTTCTGGCAAGCTCCACCTCCTCGTCCGCAGTAATCATGCTCTCTTTACCAATATCCTGCAAGTACTTATCCAGCGATGCTGTTTCCCGATTGGTAATAGATTTGGTTATTTTTAGCTGCCTCATTTATTAATTTTATTATATAACATCATTATTAGACTCTTTGTTCACTCAATTTATTCCGTTATTGTATTAGAAATTGACTTTAATTCTAACTGAGTCCTGAAATTCGTTTAAACGTCGAATGGGGACTTTTTTAAAATCCCCACAATTTCGAACGCAAGTTATTTAAAATTATTCTAAACTAACTCAAAAACTCAAAACTTATTTTCATACCATTTGGATACATGCCCTGAACCTTCACTGTTTTTGAACGTCCTGCTTTAAGCGCATTTTCCAAATCTGTCTTACTATCAACCTTTTGTCCGTTAATTTGAATTATGATGAAGTCTTTTGAGATGCCACCTCTGCGCAATACTCCATCCTTAACTTCAACAACTTTCAAACCATTAGACACATTAAATCTTTGTCGGTCACTTGTGGAAAGTCGTCCTAAAGTAACTCCAAGGTCGTTGTTATAAAAGAAGTCTTCTTTTTTCGTCACTTCAGTCGACCCATCCTGATTTCTCAATTTCACATTAAACGTACGTGTCTTTCCTTTACGAAGCGCTAAAACTTCGACATTGTCTCCCGGACGGTACTGTCCCACTGCTTCAAGTAGTTGAGACAATGTGTTTACCGCTCTTTTATTGACTTCCAGAATAACATCAGCTGATTGCAAACCTGCCTCGGCAGCACCACCATTTTCAACAACACGTGCAATATAAACACCTCTTATCTCTGTATCACCAACCTCTTTGGATAGCTCTTCATTCATTTCTCTGATTTCAACACCAAGAAATGCTTTTTGAGGCTCTCCGAAACGTATAATATCGTCAACAACCTTTCGCACAATATTTACTGGTATTGCAAATGAATAGCCTTCATAAACACCAGTTCTTGACGCAATTGCAGCATTTATGCCAATTAGCTCTCCTGCTGTGTTAACAAGTGCGCCACCGCTGTTCCCCCGGTTGATTACAGCATCAGTCTGTATAAAAGAATCAACAGATGATCTGTTTCCGAGTATGTTGATATTCCGGGCTTTGGCGCTTACAATTCCAGCCGTTACAGTTGAATTCAGATTAAAAGGATTACCAATAGCAAGTACCCATTCCCCAACCCTGACATTATCAGAATTTCCAAAAACAAGGAATGGCAGTTGCTTTGATTCGACTTTTATCAGTGCCAGGTCTGTTGTTGGATCAGTGCCTACAATTACGCCAGACATTTTGCGCTTGTCGTTAAAAGTCACTTCTATTTTATCTGCCCCCTCAACAACGTGATTGTTTGTAACAATGTAGCCATCGTCAGAAATGACAACACCTGAGCCAAATCCAACCAGACTTCGTGAATTCCCGTGATAAGGACTACCATATAAATATTCCCTCAAGGAACCAAAAAAGTCATCGTATGAAGTAGAACGTTGATTAATTTCAGTCCTGATATGTACTACAGCATTTACGGTACTTTCGGCTGCATCAACAAAACTGATTTCTTGTGGAATCGAAGCAAAACGGGCACTGTATATATTAAGATTTTCAGGTTGCACTGTCGATCTGACCGTGCTTTCCTGTTCAAAAATCCCTTGCGCTCCATTGTTTGAAGAAAAAATCAGATAAATGGATAAAATGATGACTCCTCCAGTCATCCCAAAAATTAAATTTTTAAATCCCTGTCTCATAGCACAAATTTTTAATTCGTTTTTTAAACGTTTTTTAGTTCTTAAAGTTTTTTCGTTTTTGTTAATTGTTGTTAACCAATTAACAGCATGCTGAAACACATTGATAACTCTGCAATTTAAAACAATTTTATTTACTTTTGCTTACAAAAATTGCTCCATAATTATTGAGCATTGGGCGATTAACGTTTATTAACAGGTTCATTACCAAAATAATCCAATTGAAATGGATTTTCGATTCAGCAAATATCACGGTGCAGGCAACGATTTTATTTTAATTAATAATCTGGAAGGTAAAATTCAACTTAAAACAGATCAGATTTCACTTTTATGTCATCGCAATCTGGGCATTGGAGCAGATGGTTTAATACTTGTTGAATCCTCTCAAATCGCTGATTTTAAGATGATTTATTACAATGCTGATGGCAATGAAGGAAGCATGTGTGGTAATGGCGGAAGATCTGCAGCAGCATTTGCCATGCATGAAAATATTGTTCCCGAAAACTGTGTTTTCGAAGCTTATGATGGACTTCATCAGGCAGAGGTACGATGTATCAGCCCTGCAAATTTTCATGTTACTTTAAGCATGAAAGAAGTCAATTCTTTTGATCTTAACCAAAACAGGCTGCTGGTAAACACAGGATCACCGCATTTTGTGACAATTACTGACAAATTGGCATCATATGATGTAATAAACGAAGGAAAGAAAATACGAAATGATAAAACAATCTCAGCTGAAGGTATTAACGTGAATTTCATGGAACTTATTAATAATGAAATACATATGCGAACCTATGAGCGTGGGGTTGAAAATGAAACACTTTCGTGTGGCACAGGTGTCACTGCAGTAGCTATTGCTGCTAATTTGTGGTTTGGAACAAAATCACCTACCATTCATACACGTGGAGGAGACTTCAAAGTTCGTCTGGAAAGAGATAAAAACAGGTTTTTCAACATCATACTCGAAGGGCCGGTAAAATTCGTTTTCAATGGAAAAGCAACTATATAAACCATTTGAAGATTTTTTCAAAGACCAAATACATATATTTGCACTTTTGGATAACGCAATAAATTAAGATGTTTTTAAGAAAGGGAAATATTTCTTTAAGAGCTGTAGAGCCTTCAGATGCGCATAATATTTACATGTGGGAAAATGACATGCATGTTTGGAAGGTAAGCGATACGATTGCTCCCTACTCCATGTTTCAGATTGAGCAGTTTATTCTTAACGGAGGTGATATCTTTGCAAACAAGCAACTGCGGATTATGATTGATCTTAATGAAGATGATGTTGTCAGATCCATTGGCTCAGTTGATATTTACGATTTTGATCCAATGCACAAAAGAGCCGGAATCGGCATCTATATCGAAGATAAATTCCGAAGCAACGGTTTTGCAAACATTACTCTTGAACTCGTTGAGAATTACGCATTTAACATCCTCGACCTTCATCAGATCTATTGTTTGATTTCAGTTGAAAATTTTCAAAGCAAAAAGCTGTTTGAAGGCAGAAACTATTTGCATACCGGAACGCGAAAAGATTGGTTAAAAAATAATAATACATACACAGATCAGCTTCAATATCAATTAATTAATCCGCTTCACCTAAAATAGTCATGGCATATTATCAACCTTCATTTGGCAATATCGGAGAACGGCGAAAACGAAGATTCAATCGCAAATTCTTGTTGGTTACTTCTGTTGTTTTGTTTTTAATAATTTCCATATTTATTTTTGCTTTTTACAAAACTGTATTGGATGAAAATGTTTGGGTTGGAGGAGAAAACCACGCGGATATTGAAATTCCAACAGGCACGGATTTCGGGGGCGTTAAAGAAATTCTTTTTAGAAAAGGGATTATAATCCACAGACAAAGCTTCGAGCTCGTCTCCAAATGGTTAAAGTATGATGAAAATGTAAAACCAGGGCGCTATTTGTTAGCACATGGCATGAATAATCTTGAAGTCGTGCGGTTGTTGCGTTCAGGAGCGCAAACGCCTGTGATGGTAACATTCAACAATATGCGCGATGTTTATCAACTTGCCGGCAGGGTGTCCACCCAGATAGAAGCTGACTCAGCTTCAATTGTAAGTTTGGTAAAAGATACGGCCTACCTGAGTTTTTTGGGATTTGATGAAAGAACAGTTCCTGCTCTTTTTATCCCAAATTCTTACGAATTTTATTGGACAACCAATGCAGAAAGTTTTATTTCACGTATGTTTCAGGAAAATAAGAAATTTTGGAACAGTAAACGCATTGAAAAAATGCAAGTGTTGAATATGAACGAAATACAAGTTTCAACATTGGCATCCATCATTGAAAAAGAAACCAATAAGAACGAAGAAAAGGCAAGAATGGCAGGCGTCTATATCAACAGACTCAGAAATGGATGGCGCCTGCAGGCTGACCCAACACTGGTTTTTGCTGTTGGGGATTTTGAAATCCGACGCGTTCTCGATATTCATAAAACCATCGAATCTCCTTATAACACCTATAAGTTTGGCGGATTGCCACCCGGACCGATTTGTATTCCTTCGATTGCATCCATCGATGCGGTTCTGAACCATGAAAATCATAAATATTTTTTCTTTTGCGCCAAGGATGATCTATCAGGTTATCACGCTTTTGCTGAAACCAATGCACAACATGAGATGAACGCATGGAGATACCGTCAGGCACTTGACAGGATGAACATCAGAAAATAACACTTCTCTAAATTACAAATATGAAAGCATTTAAGGCATACGATATCCGAGGGGTATGGAATACAGATTTTAACGCTGAGGACGTCTACAAAATCGGATACTTTCTTCCTCAG
>JAGXRB010000051.1 GCA_018336075.1 Bacteroidota bacterium | reverse complement strand
CAGTTATACCAGCCATAGACGCTCATGATGAAATAGACAAAATTAATGCCCATATCGGCATACAAGCCGGCGAAAAAACAGATATAGACATAAATAATTACACTCACAATCCCGGTGGGGTAAACGAGTATATTTACTTTCATGCTGTACCATACACTCAGCAAGCCAAAGATGACAGCAATAATTTCAAGCAAAGTAGTCTGAAGGACGTTTTGCAGAAATAAATCGAAAAAATCAGCGGCTGCCATCTTTGTGATTTAGATCAGCATTCACAATTTTCAGGATAAAAACAGAATGCGGCAGATCAAAGGATTTCTTTATTTCGGTGGTTAAAATGTGCATAAGTTGATCGTAATCACCAAAAATCTGTGTGCTCATTCCGTTGGTGTTAACAACGATGTTTTCATGTTGATTCAGTCTGTGAATAAAATCCTTTATGGGTGGAATATATTCATCATGAAGCGGGTAGTAACTAATATCGATTGATGCATTCATTTTTTTGTACATTTGAGACGCGAAAATACGATGTTTTTCCTGGCCGGTGAGGCCTAAATTCAGTTATAACATCGTTAATTTAATTATTTTGATATGAGAACTAAACTTATTGCAACCGGAGGAATATTAGCAGCTGCGGGAGTGGCTTTGGGAGCGCTGGGCGCACACTGGCTAAAAGAAAACATCAGCATGACTGATCTGCAAAATTTTGAGACAGCAATACGCTATCTGATGTACCATGCCTTTGCAATACTTTTTATGGCTGCTGTTTCACAACATATTGGCAACAGGTTTTTCACTTTGGCTTTTCATGCATTCTGGCTTGGAATATTGCTGTTTTCCGGTTCAATCATGCTTTTGGCTACACGTGAGCTGACTGGTTTTTACTGGCCATGGCTAGGCCCAGTAACACCCTTCGGAGGTTTGCTTTTTATCGTAGGATGGATTTTGCTTGTGATTTCCGGTTTTAAGGCAGCCGAGGAAAATGAAGATGACTTTTAATTGATTTTTTTATTTTTGAATGTCAACGAGTTCTTCGCGCACCAGATCACCATATTCATAGTGGCGAATCATATGTAGTTTGCCTTCAAAATTATAATACTCTTCGGCTCCGTGTCTGAGATTGTCTTTATAGTGAATAACTCTCGAAAGTTTTCCATTTGGGTGCCATCCTTTTTGCAGTCCACTTCCCAAATCGAAAGATGCCCTGCCAACAATTGCTCCAACGGTGTTATAAAACAGCCATTCACCATGCATCATTCCGTTTTCATATTGGCCATCAACCATCATCTGCCCCCGTTCATAAAAGCGCTGAAACACTCCATGAAGACTGTCACTTTTAAAAGTCTCGGTTTGAATTAGTTTGCCGTTGATGCTGAATTGTTGACTCACACTATCCAACAGATTGTTTTTATAAAATGCAACAGATTGAAGTACTCCATTTTCGTAATACCTAACTTGCTTCCCGTGAAGTGCATTCAAAACATACTCCGATTCCATCTGTAAACGACCGTTTTCATGAAACCATTCACAATGGCCATGGAGTTTGCCGTCTTCATATCGCAGGATTGAACGCAGGTTTCCATTGTCGTAATAGGATTTCTTAACCTTGCCATTGCATGCAGCAAGGATCGAAAAAAACGAGATCAGAAAAACCAGTTTTGTTGAAAGCAGAAGTAACTTTTTCATGATGAACATCGGTTTTATCTTTTGAAAAAGTAACTGTTTTTCACAGGCATTAGCTTGTAGTTTCGATAAGAATAAATATTCCAATAGGTGTTCTCAAATCCGTTATTTTCTTCAGGACGTTTAAATGTGTAGCTGGTTTGCAGTAATTTAGCTTTATAGTCGGGCAAACAAAAAGCAGCATCTTTGCCATATCGTTGCAATAAACTCAGAAAATACCAGCCGATGTCAAAGCCCTCGAAAGCATAAGTAGTGGGTTCGATGCCATTTTCTTCGCGGTATTGATGAATAAAAAATTCAGTTTTGATGTTGTTATAATCGATAAAACCTGGTTCAAGATAATGCGCATTCAATCTGAGAAGGTGTTCATTGAAGAGGTTGTCGAAACGATTCCAGTGAGGAAGTCCAATAACTTTTATGCTGATGGAGTCAGAAATCTGATTGATTTTGTTGATAAATTCCATGGCAAAAACTCTGTCTTCGGAGTAAACGACCACAATATTGTCTCTGATGTTTGACATACTTCTTCTGAAGCTTCTGATGCTGTCGCGGTCATAGGCAAAAAGCCTGATTCCGTTATCAAACACTGCACTGTCATATGATTCCAGACGAAGTAAATGGGTGTCAAAACGTCTGCCTTCGGCTTCAAAAAATCCGGATGCAAAAGCGGCTCTTCTTCTATGTCTTTCTTCAGCTATCAAAATATCGGCATTTGAGATTTTAATCTGAGGTGGCAGTTGGCTTTCTAGTTTTTCTTTTAACAAATTCACTTCATTCGCGTTCCTGAAAGCGTTTGAGTGATAGATGAAGACTTTCGCATCAGGATAATTGCCGGCAATGGATGCTGCAACTTGGTCAAACTGATCGCTCACATCAGGCTTCAGCTTCACAACAAAAGGATTTCCATAGGTGATCTCTTTGCGCTGCGACATTGGGTTGATGATCAAAATCTTGTTTTCGTTGGCAAAGGAAGCAAGCATATCAAAAGGTTGAGTGAAGAAAGGACCAATAATGAGGTCAACATTTTTCAGTTTTGGGTCATTCAATGCTTTCGATGCTTTCGCTGTTGATTGGTCAACATCATAGACCATCAATTCGAGTTTCAAACCAAAGTGTGCGGCAAGAGAGTCGGCAGCCATTAAAAACCCATTGTAAAAAGGCAGAAAAGCCAAAGGACGCGGAGTGTCTGAATCCAGAGCAGGCCTTTGTTCATGTCCTTTCATTGCTTCAACATCTTCCAGAAATAATGGAAGCATCAAAGCAACTCTGTACAATTTTGACCTGTTTTTCTCGTCAGCAACACATGCATATTCATCTTCCGAAACAATTTCATCAGGTTCTTCGACCGGAGCATCTTCCTTAAAATCAATCTCCAATGGCTGTCCGGGCCTTAATGGCGTGAAATCCGAGTTGGGATCTAATGGAATTTTAACTTTTTGATTTGGAAATACCTGCCTCCCGATACTTGGGTTAAGGTTGTTGATTTCGTCCAGTGAAATACCGAAATCACGCGCTAAAAGTCTTGTTCTTTGCTGGTTTTCAACTTTATGAACGAGATACGGTTTGGTTATTTTTTTTTTGGAAATCAAAATCTTTTGACCAACCTTCAATGTTTCTGTAAGACCAGGGTTTGTTTTTTTGAGTTCATCAATACTCACTCCATACTGCCTTGATATTCGGAACAGTGTTTCTCCTTTTTCAACAGTATGATAAATTAAGGAATCGTTTCCTGTGCCTGCAGCAGATTGCGCTGTCTGTTTTTGTCCGGGTATCTTTACAATCTGTCCGGCTTTGAGGTTTTCACTCATGCCCGGATTGGCAGAAAGTATTTCTGCAGGAGACAAATTGTACTTTCGTGCAACCCCAAAAAGGGTTTCCTGGGGTTTCACAATATGTTTATCGGTGCTGCTTTCCGTTTTAGGTGAACTGTCGGGCATTACAGGTTCTGTGGGTCTGTTTTGCGTTTGCTGAACTGGTCTGTCAAATGCAGCAACCATTTCAACTGGCCTGGAAGACTCCAACTGCTGCTGACTGGTTGAAGCAGGACGGGATTCAGACTGTTGCTGCACCGGTCGTGTTTGTTGTGTTTGAGACTGGGTTTGCGAAGGCGCTGGCGTATTTCTAACAAAAGGATCGAAACCACTGCGTTTGTATTGAGCCTCTGTTGCAGATGGGGGAGCCCCTTTTTTTGTTATTGGAACGAGGATGTAGTCGCCTTCGGTAAAGGGCTCGCCACGGCTGGGATTGGCGTTGCGAATGAGGCGTTCATTCATCAGATAAATATCGGCAAGATAGGCAAAGGTTTCATTCTTGCCTGCTACATGGTAAATGTATTCATATTCATCATTCGCTGCCTTATCCGGCTTGGGTGGAGCGGTGGTCATTGCTGCAGAATTCAGGTTGCCCCCTGCAGGCACGCGCAACACCTGGTTCACCCTGATTCCTCTTCTGGCATCCGGGTTGGCCATCATCAATGATTCAACAGTGATACCATAGGCTTTGGAAATGCCAAAAAGTGTCTGCTGGGTTTCTACAACATGCAGATAGTAGCTTTTACCTTCATATTGCTCTATAGTTTGAGATAATTTGACCGACACCTGAGCAATTGCCGGTAAATTGTAAAACAGCGACAAAAGCAATAAAAACGCAATTGTTTTTAATGTCCAGGACTGTTTCCTTATCTCAATTTTTACATTCATCAGATGCTTTTTATTCCCATTCAATGGTTGCTGGTGGTTTTGAACTGATATCATAAACAACACGGTTAACCCCTTTAACTTTATTGATAATCTCATTCGAAATCTTCGAAAGAAACTCATAAGGCAGATGCGACCAGTCAGCCGTCATACCGTCTGTTGAGTTTACAGCCCTCAAAGCTACGACATTTTCATATGTGCGCTCATCTCCCATTACACCAACTGACTGAACAGGGAGTAAAATAGCAGCAGCTTGCCACACTTTGTGATATAAGTCATGTTGAATCAGTCCTTCTACATAGATGTCATCAACATCCTGCAAAATTCTGACTTTTTCGGCAGTTACATCTCCCAGAATACGAATGCCAAGTCCAGGTCCCGGAAAAGGATGTCTGTCGATGATAAAAGATGGAAGCCCAAGCTGCCGGCCGATGATTCTAACTTCATCTTTAAATAAGGTGTTCAGTGGCTCAACGATTTTCAGTTTCATGAAATCGGGCAGTCCACCTACATTGTGATGCGATTTAATTGTTGCTGAAGGGCCATTTACTGAAATAGATTCAATGACATCAGGATAAATTGTTCCCTGCGCCAGCCAGCTAACATCTTCTATATGGTGTGCCTCTTCATCAAAAACTTCGATGAAAGTATTGCCGATGATTTTTCTTTTCTTTTCAGGTTCAGCCTCTCCTTTGAGCGCATCCAGAAAACGGTCGGCTGCCTGCACACCTTTCACATTCAACCCAAGATCGAGATAAGAATGTATTACCTTCTCAAATTCATTTTTTCGCAAAAGACCATTGTCAACAAAAATGCAATACAGGTTTTTACCTATGGCACGGTGCAAAAGCATGGCAGCCACAGAAGAATCCACGCCACCGCTCAAACCCAACACCACTTTGTCGTTGCCAAGTTTAATTCTTAATTCAGACACACTTGCTTCAATAAAAGAGTCGGGAGTCCAGCTTTGATTGCAGCCGCAGATATTGACGACAAAATTCTTAAGCAAAATCATCCCTTCTTCAGAATGATACACTTCCGGGTGAAACTGAATGCCGTAGGTATGTTCATTATTCACTTTGAAACCACCAATGGCAACATCTGCTGTACTTGCAATAACTTCGAAATCTGATGGCAAAGAAAGAATAGTATCGCCATGCGACATCCAAACCTGTGTGCCTTCGCTCATGGTTTTCACAAGCGGACATGTCTGGTCGATTTGTTGCAAGCGTGCTCTGCCGTATTCCCGAATGGCAGATTGCTCCACATTACCATTGTTTTCAAGGGCAAGGAGCTGCGCGCCATAACATACGCCCAGCAAAGGGAATTTGCCACGAAACTGCATCAGGTCGGGAGCAGGCAACACGCCATCGCGCACTGAATAAGGGCTACCGGATAGAATAACGCCCTTTACAGCAGCAGAGAGCTCGGGTATGTGATTGTAAGGATGTATTTCACAATAAACATTCAGCTCACGTACACGCCTGGCTATCAGTTGTGTATATTGCGATCCGAAATCAAGTATCAAGATGGATTCCTGCGTCATAATGCTTTTTTGCTTGAAAGTGCAAAGTAACCCAAAAAAGACTTTAGGTATTGAATATTTTTTTCAAGGGAGCACTAATTTATAAACATTTTATCAATGAACGTTTAAAACACTTTTAAATTTTGTTAAAAGCCACAGAATGATACCGCTGCCCGATCATCTGTCTGAATCTAAATTGCTTAGCTCAAATCAAACAACCTGCTTGCAATATGCAGCACGAAATGCCTGAAAATATTTCAGAAAAAATTCTATCTTTGCGCCGGGGGAGTTTATTATATATCTAATATTTAATCATTTAGCTTATGAAGAAGGTGGCAGATCAAAAGAAGAAAACATTAATCTCAAGGTTTTTACACTTTGTAGAGGTAGGAGGCAACGCCTTGCCGCATCCGGCAAGTTTATTCGGCATCCTTGCAATGATGGTGTTATTTTTCTCCTGGCTCGGACATTTCTTCGACTGGACTGCCATTCATCCGGCCACAAATGAAGCGGTTCACGTGGTCAATCTTTTGTCACGGGAAGGTATCCACAAGATATTTCTTGAGATGGTGGACAGTTATGTCGGTTTTGCACCGCTTGGAATCGTGATGGTTGCGCTGTTGGGTATAGGAATTGCTGAGAGCAGCGGACTTTTAGGAGCGGCTATCAGACTGCTTGTAATAAAAGCGCCGGCAAGGATGCTTACTTTTGTGATAGTGCTTGCGGGAATTCTTTCCAACACAGCATCCGACCTTGGCTATGTATTGATTATTCCGCTGGCCGGAATTATTTTTCATGCTGTAGGCAGGCATCCCATCGCCGGTATGGCAGCAGCATTTGCAGGTGTTTCGGGTGGCTTTAGTGCCAACTTGTTCATTGGCACAATTGATCCCTTGCTGGCAGGATTATCAACAGAATCAGCACGCATTCTCGACGAAACCTATTATGTTTTGCCCACAGCCAACTACTATTTCATGGCGGTGTCAACGATTTTGATTGCTTTTCTGGCTACATGGATCACCAATAAGATTGTTGAGCCACGGCTCGGAAAATACACAGGAGATGTGCCACAGGAAAGCCTCGATCCACTCAATCCAATTGAGAAAAAAGGACTGCGATGGGTGATCGTGGCAGCTGTGATCTGGATAGCTATCCTGTTGCTTACACTGATTCCATCGAATGGTTTCTTCCGCGGTCCGGAAAACTCCCTGCTTCATTCACCGCTTTTAAAAGGCTTCATTGCACTGCTCTTTTTTATGGCAGGCAGTCTGGGAGTGGTTTATGGCTTCATCACCGGACGTTTCAAAAGCGATGCCGATGTGGTAAAAGGCATGGTGGAAAGTTTCAAGACTTTGGCGGCCTTTATGGTGCTCGTCTTTTTCGCAGCACAGTTTGTGGCTTACTTCAAATGGAGTCATCTCGGATTGATCATCGCGATTGAAGGAGCTTCAGTGCTGCAAGCGATGAATATAGGCATGGTTCCATTATTGGTAATGTTTGTAATACTTTCCGGATTTATCAATCTTTTCATGGGAAGCGCCTCAGCCAAATGGGCAATTTTAGGACCTGTATTCATCCCGATGTTTATGCTGCTCGGCTACTCACCTGAACTTTCTCAGGCTGTGTTCCGTGTCGGCGACAGCGTCACCAACATCATTTCACCGATGATGAGTTTCTTTGCCCTTATCATCGTCTACTTCGAAAAATACGATAAGAAAGCCGGCATTGGAACGCTCGTCTCAACTATGTTGCCCTATTCTGTGCTGTTCTTTATCTTCTGGACCATACTGCTTGTAAGTTGGGCATTGCTGAATATTCCACTCGGACCTGGAGCACCAATTTATTATAACGGGTAGGGAGTTTGTAGAGTTAGAAAGTTTATAAAGTTTGAAAGAGGGGGAAATTTCTGGTTTCTGGTTTGGGATTAACTTAAGTCACATAGAAAAAGAAATACAATATCTTTATTGTGCTTAAGTGCCAACAAATCTAAAGGATTTTGCGATCATTCCTTAGGTTTTAGTTCGTTTAATCTATTAGCCAATAGACTGATGAATCGGTTAACGCCAGATTCACTGTCAAATATCCCGAATTCGGGGTAATTGAAATCCTGGTTATTTTTTTTCATGTGCCTAAATATTCCAGTGTATTATTATCTGTGATCCATTTTCCAATCAGACCGCTGCCTTCATTAAAACCAAGAGTCAAGTCTGCAAGGCTGATGAAATAGAATTATGCAATAAAATAACCGTTATCTCATCTTCTCAATTGTCAATTCTCAAAAAACCACAACAGTTCTGTTCTCCTTCATGTATTTTTATGATTGGGTATCCACTCTGGAAATATGATAAGCTTGTTGTTATAGGCATTCAGATATGTCAGATTGTCAATGTTTTGCAAACTTCCCGGCAATGCTTCCAGTTGATTGAAGGAAATGAACATCAACAAATGCCCGTCATTTGCCACTTGAAGCAAATGGCGGGCAAAAAAGTAAATCATCAAAAACAAACCAGATTAATGTTTCCTATTTCCTGATTACAAGCCGTTGCAGCGAGCTTCCCTGTTCGGATGTAAGGGCACAAAAATAAAGTCCGTCAGGCAGTTCAGGAATTTGAAGGTTTGATTGATTTGAACCAGAAATCCCAACTACCTCCATCACATGAATTTCGCGGCCAAGAACATCAAAGATTCGCAAATGGAGCCTAGAAGGATTACTTAGGTTGAACTGAATGGTCAATGCTCCGCTGGAAGGATTTGGAAATAAACGGAAATACTTAACAGGGTTTTCAACATCAGGGATACCTGTCAGCAAGATAGTAGCATCATGCGTTGAAGGTGGCAGTTCTTTGTTTCCGATGTAATCGGTGGCTACTGAATAAAATGAATAAGTATTGTTCAGCTGACCGGTAAAAATATCTGCTTTGCGCCATGTGTTTTCTTTCCATAATTCTGCAGGGCCACCATTTATAGAAACAAATACATCATACACGGCAATACCACTATGAGCATCTGCTCCGCCCCATCTGACAAGAATGTTGGTATCGCCAGACGATACTGGCAATTGAAAAACGCTGCTTTCAGGAGCCAAACGATCTATACGGTTCGACCAAATGTTGGTAATGATAGGTTCATTCAGGTCGAATATTATCGTGGCCTTGTTTGAAATCACATCCAAATGAGGCAAATTGGGTTTGAGTTTTATGAAGAAGGACACAAAACCCTCGCCTTCCGGACTATTAATGTTTGGAGGCAAAAAGCCGCCAAAAGCATCTTCGGTAAGAGCCATTGTTACAGGGTCGAGCGAAACAAACTCCCAGCGTATTGAAGCTGTATTGCTATCAAATATGCCGTTCACACGCAAAATGATGTTTTTTGCCGGTCGCAAATCAATATCACGGCTAAAAGCTTTAAGTCCCTGATCCACAAAAATTACTGTGTCACTAAAACCAAAGTTGCCGAAGCTAAACGAAGAAAGATCGTAGCGCATGGCATCGAGGGTATCATAAACAAATACTTCCTGTGCGGGTGCTGTAGCGGTTGAGAGGTTTTCAAACGAAATTCTGTAAGGATAAACCACATGATCATAATAGTATTTGTCGTCGTTAAACCCTTCAGGACCATATATTTCATTCGGATCGAAAGAAGCAACAACCGCTATCGGCTTATGCTCAGCATTTTCTGGTTTAAACTTGTTTTGGCAGTCGCCAATTTCACCAACACGCTCGTAAACATTCAGTCCGATACTGATCATTTCCTTGGTGAGTTTATACGCCTTCACAAAAGGTATCTGCGACCCCATATCCCACACGCAATCAACGGCTGATCGTACCAATGCCCAAATTGCATTCTTAAGTGCCTGTTGACCAACTTCCTTGTAATCGTAGTAGATGATATTCTGGTAAATACCGGTAACACAAGCTGCTCCGGGAATCTGATTCGATAATAACGATATAAGATCAGCTGCAACAGCCTTGAAGATGGCAAAATAAAGACAGTTTTCGAATCGCCCACGTTTTGAATCGTCAAAATAATCAGCGTCAGCCCAACTCGTCAGCTGGTAGGAGAGTGGTGATTTCACCCGAAAAGTAAAACTACCCGTTTCATAGGCTCCCAAAGGTTGGATCAAGAATGGATAAGCCCTCGCTCTGAAGGGAGCTCCGTTCAAACTGTCGATGATGATATAGGGAGGTATCGAGTCTAAAATGGTTTGCCATACAGGATCGTCGATATAAGGCACAACAGGTGATTTTGAAAGAAATTCCAGTTCAAGGCCGGGAATATCAGATACCAGCAGCCAAACTGGCGCAAGGCTTGCATCCACATTGCCAAGATTGCCGTAATTGTAAGTATAAGTTTGCCAACGATTTAACAATACTGCGCTGTTTCCGGAAATATTTGCCCAGACTATAGGAGCTATACCCTCTTCAATTGTAAAGAAATCCTGCGCTACTATGGGTGGCTGACCTTGTATGTTCACAGTCAGTGAATATTCGCCTGTTTCTTTGTCCAGCAGGTTGAATCGTGCATTCAGCTTACCAACCACATCAATATAAGTGCTGTCAGCAACAATATCTGGAAAGCCTGTCCGACTGAGTACCACATTTGCATTGCTTGTAAGGCCACCCCCTATAATGGCTATTGTTGCAAAGCCTGTATTACCTGCTTTATTGGGAGTCAGCGATTGAATCCCCCTTATTGTAAGTTGTTTTGTAATGCTATCGCGCCCTCCGGCGTTCGTATTAACCAGCTTCACAAAATACTCGCCGGGTAAGGTATATGTTTTTGAAGGATTTACCTGGATAGATTGCGTTCCATCACCAAAATGCCATTGATGTGTTTTACCCAGCATGGCAGTACTGTTAAATGATGCAGTAAATCTGTCCTGAATAAAGTAAAAATCAGCTACCGGCTGAGGAGTGGGTAATACCAATGTGTTACTCCATGCATTGGCTGTATCCTGAAAACGAACATGCATCGCATCAAAAGAAAGGTTGTTGGGAATGGAGATGGTTTTTGACCAGTTTTCGACCGCCAGGCCTTCCATTTTTCCGTTCTGCTTTTGGTCATAGTTTTCATCAAACCAGTACTCATAGTTTGTGAGTTGGGCACCTGTTTTCCAGAAATGTTGTGATTGGGTGCTTGTCCACAAACCATTTGCACTTCTGGTTCTGAAATGAATGGTATGCATGCCGGCTTTCAAAGTTTCAGTAGGTATGGCTAGCTGAATGTTTTCCTCCATTTGGGAAGAGAGCGTGCCTGTAACACGGTTTTCATAGTCGCCATCTATCCAATATTCGTAAGCCGAAATACCACTAATGCGCAAAAAATAGTGTACCTGCGTGCTACTCCATCGATTTTGCTGATCGCGGAACCGAAAATTCAGGCTATGAAATCCATCCTTTAAGGTTGCAGCATTTATGGTCGTGCTAAGGTTAAAAACCTCAACCGGGCTTATCGAAACTGTAACTTTGCCTGCATAGTCGCTGTTGAACCAATACTCATACCTGATGATATGGTTTGTTTGGCCAGGCAGCAACAATGGAAACCAAAACAGTAGTGCAATATAGATTATATGCTTTTTCATGATATTAGGTTTTAGTTGTCTGGTGTTTATTCAAAGTTGCTAATCAGCTTACTCTTGCTGAGCCGCAACTTTTATCTGAACCTCCAGTTGGCCATTAGCATTGGTTGAGACGGCTATGTTCTTGCTGCGCACATGCGGATTGGATGGAACGGCTCCATCCTTGTACGGGCCTGTCGTACCATAGATACCCGTCTGGGTGCCATCATCGCCTGGATAACTGCCCGGATTAGCCAAATGATAGTCATGATCATAACTGAAATTCCACCCATCCTGGTTTAAAAAGAATCCTTCGAGCACAACGCCCTGATAGTTATTGACCCCAACATTCGGTAAGAAGCTGGTGTTTGTAAAACCAAGGCAAACATTGTTGACAAAATAACTTCCGGTACCGCTGCTGAACGGATATCCGGCCACGGTACGAATCAAATTATTTTTGATTTGGTTGTTATAGCAGGTATTGAATAAATAGGTGCCATTCGAACTAAACAGAATATTATTAATGAATGTTGATGCTGTCAGGTTTTCGATCGTACGCCAATCCATAAAAAAGAGACATTTGCTGATTGTAAGCGATCGGGCATTGCCAAAGTATCTTGTATCACTTCCCGTAAACACACACTCGATAATCTGATTATTATTGCAGGTAGCCACTGGAGCCCAGTAGTTGCTTGTAGAATAAATGAATTGTAAATCGAACCGGCAGCGGCGAAATGTCAGATCATTAACGGATTTATCAGTGGCGAATGTGACATTCCCCATAAAACGAATGCCTTCAATGTAGCTGTTGTCGGCGTTCTCTCCGAGAACCATGGCTGTTGAAACAAGGGTTACACCTGTTGCCAGAGTGGAGTCGGGATAATGTCCGGCTCCGATGATGACTAGGCTTTTGTTGATTGTATCGGGTGCCATGAATGTGCCTCCCGACAAGTAAATGGTATCACCGTGCGAAGCTGCTGTGACGGCCTGCCTCAAGCTAAGTGATCCGATAAAGTTCTGAACACCACCTGTTTTATGAAGGGTAGCGATGGTAATTGTTTGTGCCATTAGAGCAGATGGAATCAATACCATCAGGAAGATGAATAGCTTTTTCATAGGTTTGATTTGTTGATTGATTAATATAGTTTGAAAAAATGGAAATACAACAAGGTTTGGAATGTCATGACAAACACGGGGCATTGCGCTGAAAAGTGAATGCTGATTAACTTTGAACCTCATGGCATCAACACTGCTATCCATAATGCAGGGTGATTTATGAGTCAGCGATCGAAATGCATAGCTGCATTTCAGATACACCGGCTGTTTAGGCCAAATGTACAAAATCAAAAAGCAGATGTCAAGTTTTTATTTAGAAATTATAATCTAATAAAATACTGAATATCAATAATTTAAAATGTATCAAAATGAGTGCAAATGTTAGAATTGGCTAAAAATGATGACTTTTCCGTTAATACAGAAGGAGATTAAAGAAAAAACATCAGTTCTTTGCGCCCTCGAAGAAAAAACGCTGAAAACAGCTTCCGCTTAATAAATTGTGCCTGAATATAAAATATAATGCTGGAACCAATATGTTCGAGGGTAAGGCTTGTGAGGAATGAATGTCAGAAGTTTACTGTAATAAAATGTCTTATATAAATAGCGAGCATAATGCAGCCATAGGACTTTAAAGTCAAGCAATAAAAAATATTCAATATACAAGCCGGTAGAACTCTAACTGCCTGGCAGTATGGCTGTAGTGGATAAGCCGCTTAATGATCACGATAATGAGTATAATCAGGCTGTATGCCCCTGTCAATTATCAATTATCAATTCTCAAAAAACCACAACAGTTCTGTTTTCCTTGAGGCCTTCTGTTATGATCTTCAATTTTTCCCTTTCCTTACTGTCAAGGTTGAATGCGTTGTCTTTCAGGATAAGCAGGTGTATGCTTTCTTTTTCCAGCAGTTCCCACGGAAACCTGTCAATGAGGTTGTTTTGCACATCCAGGTCGGTGAGTGCAGGCATCAGTGTCAGATCGGGCAACTGAATGATGCGGTTGTTGCTCAAGCCAATGCGTTGCAGCTTTTTATGATTGGGTATCCATTCCGGAAATATGATAAGCTTGTTATTATGGGCATACAGATAAGTCAGACTGTCAAGGTTTTGCAGACTTTCCGGCAATGCTTCCAATTGATTGAAGGAAATGAACAATTGCTCAAGCCTATCGAGCTTGCCCAAAGCGTCTGGTAGTGATGTTAATTGATTGCGATAGAAATCGATGTGTTTGAGGCGTTTTAAGCTGAGCACAGCTTCGGGGAAGACGGTAAACTTATTTTCATAAAAAATAATCTGCTCAAGGTTTTCCAGCTTTTTAAAGGATTCCGGCAGACTGCTTATACTATTTTTGCCCAGGTTAAGTGATTTGGTTTTATGCAGTTGGCCTGTATTTTCGGGCAGGCCTGTCAAATTATTGCCGCCCAATGAAATCGCTTCAATGCGCGCCAATCGTTTAATTGAGCGTTTGTTGAGTTGAAGTTGATTGAAATTGAGGTTGATATCTTTCAGGCTGTCCATCCTTTTGATAAAGCGGGGGATACGCTCGATTTTGTTGTGTTCGAGGTTAAGCGATCGCAGGTTTTTCAGTTTGCGGACGCTGTAGGGAACGCGCTTCAGTTGGTTATGGTGCAGAGAAAGTACCTTTACTGACCGATTGGTCGGGAATTGTACCTTTTCCAGTTTGCTGTGGCCAACAACAATGTGTGTCAGACTATCCGCCTTGAAAGTTGATTTTGGCAACTGAACCAACGAATGTCCTTCGAGCTGAATTTGTTTAAGCCTTTTAAAACGCGACAAATCGGGCAATGTTTTCAGCTCCATGTTGCGGGCATTGAGCACAGTAAGGCTGTCGGAGGCGATGGTATCGATACGGACCTGAAACGCATTGCGTCTGAGCAGCGCCTCTTCCTCAAATTCTTTTTGCCATGCTTTTACCAGGGAATCATTCTTTGCCCTGAAGGCTTTGGCAGCTTCCGATTCCTGTGCGTACACCGAAAGCAAAGAAAGAAAGAAACAACCGAAAAGTAGCAGCAACTGTTTGTTGTTCATTGCTTTAAAATTTTGTCTGCAAATATAACTAAGTTTTTAGTTCAAAATTGTAATGGCATCATTAAATTAAAGTAGGGAAGGAGTTTTTTTGAGTGGTTAATCTTCAAATCTTCATCCGCCGCGGCGGATCACATTCTCAAATCTTTCAATCTTAATTTTCAGCCAACTGCAATATTTTCACAGACTTAAACCTAATTCTGAAATCTGAATGAAAAATAATACGAACATTGTTTGATATAATTAACAATGTTAATTATATTTGCATCGTTAAAATTTTATAAACCGATGACTAAAAAAGAAATTCAGGAAAAAAGAATGAAAGAATATTTCATTCAGGCTACAAAAGATATTTTGAAAGCAGAGGGCATTAATGCCTTAAGTGTTAGAAATATAGCTGACAAAGCAGGTTATTCCTATGCTACTTTGTACAATTATTTTAAAGACATAAATGACCTGATCTTTCTCTGTATCAATGATTTTCAGCAGGAATGTAAACTTTTTGTTTCAAAGCAGTCAAGGAAAAACGCCCCTGGGCTTGACAGACTGAAAGCATCAGTGCAGGCTTATATAGATTATTTTGTTGAGTATCCAGGGATTTTTGATCTGTTTTATCTGACCAAGGTTGGTGATTTTGGAAACAAGCAAACAATCATCAATGCAATAAGTATCTCACTTGATGATGTTTGTCAAGCGGATTGGAATTATTGCATAAAGCAGAATCTTATATCTGTTGAAAAAGCTGCTAGCATTAAACCTCAGTTGAAACTTGCTGTTATTGGATTGCTATTACTATACCTGAACCGAAGAATTCCTGATTCATACGCTGAATTTATGAAGCAAGCCAATGATCAGATCGATTTTTTGATACCATCAATTCATTGAAACTTTGCCAATGTTGGACTTAACGTCTTTTATTCAAAGCGTTTAAATAGTTTATGACATATCAATAAATCAAAAATAGGTAATATTTGAGGATTCAAATCCTTTAAAATCATATTATATGAGGATTACAATCCACACAAAACTGATAAACTGAAAAAATCAGCAGGGTAGGAGAGGGATTTTATTAATTTTGGGGTTGGATTTATTTAGTTTTAAATAATTGGAAATCAATAGCTCATCAGCAAACTGAACCATTAGGAATTCGTTGAATGATGGCAGCATAATCGAAACTGTTAACATAAAGAATAAGAAGATGACAAGTTTCAAAAGTAGGATGTTCAATTTTTTTATCAGAAATGGACACATTTTCCAGGGAAAATTCAGAAAAGAGATCTTTGACTTCAACACTTCTATCCCGGAATTCAGAGTGCGCTGCGAAAAGGGAGCTCAAAGAATGAAAACCCCAAAGGAAATAACTGTAAAAGAGGAAACAATTCATGGAATTTATGCCGAATGGTTAGTTCCTCCTGCGGCTGATGCAGAAAAGATTATCATGTATGTACATGGCGGTGGTTATGTATCTGGCTCCTGCAATGATCATCGGGGAATTGTGTCGAAATTTGCTATGTTTACCGGCTTCACAAATTTGCTCTATGAGTACAGACTCGCTCCGGAAAGCCCTTTTCCAGCTGCCCTGCAAGATTCAATTACAGTATATCAGTGGCTGCTTTCGTCAGGATATAAAAATGAAAACATTGTTTTTGCAGGTGAATCTGCAGGTGGTGGATTGTGTCTGGCAACGCTTCTTGCCTTGAAAGAAAGAAATGTTCCCTTGCCAACAGCTGCCGTCGCCATTTCACCCTGGACTGATCTGACCTGCTCAAGTGATTCATACAGAACGAAAAACAAGGTGTCACCTGCACCATTGAATTCATGGACGGTTTTCAGTAAGTATTATGCTGGCGGCCATAAAGCGGATTTTCCCTTGATCTCACCACTGTTTGGAGATTTGAAAGGATTGCCGCCAATATTAATCAATGCTGGTGTTGATGATGAATTATTTGAAGATGGAGAAAAATTTTACCTGAAAACCAAAGAAGCTGGAGTTGATGCAACTTTCATGCCCGGAAAAGGTATGATTCACTGTTATCCTTTGTTGGCTCCCATGTTCAGAGAAGCCACCGAAGCCATGGGTGAAATTGTCAGATTTGTAAACATTAGTCTGAGATCTGGCAATAATGAAACAGAGTTATGATTATACTCTTACCCAAACGACATTGATTCAAATTGTTAATGATGCCAAACCGTTTTAGAATTTTGCCATTGTTTATGACAAGGCAATTGAAATCACCTCAATCAGAAAATGTCGTCCGATTGCAAAAGCTATCAGGAGTACTAGATAGAAAGTTCAAAAGATGTCACTTTCTTTATCCTCCCCATATCTTGGTAAAACTCCCTCAGGGTTAAGCTATAAAACCTGTATTAACATTGCTTACCAATGACTTATGTCAATAACACAGGCTTTAAAACCCATCATCATTTTACAGCCTTTTCCAGAGCATTTTTTCCTCCCACGATGGGAAGTGTCAAAACAGTGACATCCAGATCAATGGTCAGCTCAGTTCCGGGTTTTGGCAAGATAGTATATTCCTTGTCTGAGGAGAAGATCATCAACCCAATCTGCTGACCGGCCGGAATGATTTGATCATCCGGCTGAAGATCGAAACTTAGTTCGTAGAATTTGCCCGGCTTCAGTGGTTCTGATTCGCGGATAGAGGCGTGATTTTGCGGGTATTGAATTTAGATTATTTTAGTTGAATATTAACCCTTAGGCCACAGGCATCCAGAGAATAATATTCAGATTTTCTCAGTAGCCTGGCTTTCTGGCGAGGTTCTTCAACTTTTTTCATCAGATAATTTTTTCCGCTGAGGCGATTGCTTTTCAAGATGTATTGCTTTTTTTTGATCTTTGTTATATCTTTATGACGTCATTTGCCGCCAGGCTGTTTTGCTTAGTAGAACCATACAAGTTTTTTTTGAATTAAAAATTTTGCAGCTGATGAAACGACAACCTATCAAAATATTATATGACACGTTCTATAATCTGCCTGTAGTGGTTTCTCTTATATCTACTTCAAATACAATAATTTATACGAATCACTGTATTTTTGATTTTGCATTTTTTGACAATGTAAAACCACTTTTGGTGGACAGAAAATCGTTTTTCGAAATGGAAAGAAAAATTATATACATTTATTATTAAAGAGGTCAAAATGATAAAGTTTTACATGTTATTTATTGCATTGTTACTAAGCAAGGCAGTAACATCACAGTCCAATCAACCATGTTTTTCTTGCTTGCCTCAAGGTATCACTTTTAGCATTCAGGAACAGATTGCCAATTTTCAAACTACTTATCCAGGGTGTCAGGAGATTGAGGGGA
>JAGXRB010000050.1 GCA_018336075.1 Bacteroidota bacterium | reverse complement strand
TAACAACAACTTTACCTGCATCAAGGGTATTAAACAGGTCAAAATTTACGCCCGAGCATGAAGTAACATTAAAGTTTGTTGCATTCTGAGCAAAGGAAGAGAATCCAAGAAAAATAAATAAAGTCAATGTGTATACAACTGTTTTCATATCATGTTTTTAGAATGATTCTAAATAATTTTTGTCAAAAATAATAAACTCATGAAAAAAAGGCATGTTTATTTTTAAAAAAGCAATTTAAGGCCGTTTTGTTTAATTATTTTCACTTTTCATTAAACAATTTGAGACGACTACTGTTATAGCTTGTAACAAAAATGAAAATGGTTATGAAAATAAACGGAACTTCAGCTTTAAGCAGCAATGTCAATCGCACAAGAGACAATAACGGACATATCAATGGAAATGGTCATGCATTTAAAATTTGGGAAGATACTGACATTATAGGTGATGATCACATTGCAACAAATATAGAAACTCCAATGCGTGCTGATGCATTTCTTTTGGATGATGAGCGTAAGGTTGAAATCATCGAGCAGCATTTTAATAAAATCATGAATGTGCTTGGACTTGATCTGACTGACGACAGTCTGAAAGGAACGCCTCGCCGGGTTGCAAAAATGTTCGTAAATGAAATATTTTACGGCCTGAATCCTGAAAACAAGCCCTCCATGTCGGTCTTTGATAATAAATTCAAATATGGTCAGATGTTGGTTGAAAAAAACATCAATCTTAATTCAACCTGCGAACACCACTTTTTACCCATCTTTGGAAAAGCACATGTAGCCTATGTTTCTTCAGGAACTGTAATTGGCTTGTCAAAGATTAATCGCATTGTTGACTACTTTTCACGTCGGCCACAAGTTCAGGAGCGACTAACGGTTCAGATTTCTGAGGAGTTAAAAAAGGTGCTGAAAACCGAAGATGTTGCCATCATTATTGAAGCAAAACATATGTGTGTTTCATCGCGGGGCATTCAGGATGAAAGCAGCACTACCGTTACTGCAGAATACAGTGGCATATTTAAAAACGAAAAAACAAAAGATGAATTTCTGACATATGTTGGGATGAAACTCTAAACTTAATCATACTAAAATCTACTTTTCTTATACTCACTACACTTTTATTAAAAAAGAAACCTGCAATCCGGCCGAATGGCTGGTTGCAGGTTTTCTACGTTAAATGATTTATTTGAATGTTTTGATCTACTTGTTGCTTTTCAGGCAATCAAAAGTCCGCCAAACTACTTCACTTCTTTGGCTACAATGATGTAGGAAGGAAAGTGGTCGCTATAGCCACCATGAAACTCACCACCTACATAGGTGCGCCATGGATAACCCTTAAATCTTCCGCTACGCTGTGTCATTTCTACTTTATAATATACCCTTGCAGTCCGGAATTTATAGGTTGAATAGTCATCACCAAGCAAACCCTGACTCACAATCAGCTGATCGAACAAACTCCATGTATCGCGCCATGCATTTGAACCTATACCTTTTTTATACAATGAATACATTGGGTTATACAAATCGCCCGGTTTAAGATCTTTCAAAGAACCTTTAGCGCTCAAACCTTCTGTAATACTTTTATTGGTTGGGTTGTCGTTAAGGTCACCCATCACAACAATTTTAGCGTCTGGATTGATACTGAGCAAAGAGTCTGTAATGTGGCGTGAAAGTTCTGCTGCAGCTACTCTAAGGTGCAAAGAGCGTTTTTCGCCACCACGGCGTGAAGGCCAGTGACCAACAATAAAATGCATTTCTTCGCCATCAAACTTCCCTGAAACAAGCAGCTGGTCTCTGGTGTAGAAGTCAGGCATTCCATCGACATAAAGTCTGTAGGATTTTGAACCTGTTGGCGTAAAATATTTTGGTTGATAAATTAAACCCACATCAACACCTCTCCGGTCGGGAGAGTCATAATGAATGACTTGATAGTTTCTGTCTTTCAAGCGTGGCATCGCAACAAGGTCTTCAATAACCTGACGGTTTTCTATTTCAGAAAGCCCCAGCACTGCTGCACCGTCAGGAGTGAAATCAGTTCCAATACCAACAATGGCCTCAGACAGTCTGTCAAGCTTTTGCAAATACTTTTTCGTATTCCATCTGGTGGCACCTTCAGGTGTGTACTCCTCGTCGTTTATTGTTGGATCATTTATTGTATCAAACAAATTCTCAACATTATAAAAGGCAATGCAGCCAACTTTATAAAGTCTTTCCTGGGCCTTAAGTCCAAAAACTGAAAAAAACAGTGAGAAAAAGAGTAAGCCAACTAAAAAATTTCTTTTCATTCTTGCGGTTTTAAACTTTAATTCAAAAGCACTTACAAATTTTGCTGAAAAAGGCGTAACAATCTCTATTGCAACGCTCTGCATAATATTTCTGCAAAGACATTTTTCAAGCGCTGAATATTTAACGACAAAAGTAAGACAATTCCAACATCAAATCATCTTTATAGTAGATGAAACGATTAACTTTGTGCCGTTTAAGATATTTATCACAATCATTATGAACAGAATTCTTTACCTGATCATCGGATTATTTCTGATGCAGCACGTTGTTGGGCAAACGGATACAAGCAATCTTGTGCCGCAAATTATTTTGCCTACTATAGTGCTGTCAGAGTCCGATTTCGAAGGCGGCAGCGCCTCAACTGACATATCCGGCCTTTTACAATCATCGAGGGATATTTTTGTATCAACGGCCGGTTTTAACTTTGGATCTCTGCGATACCGCATGCGTGGCTACGATTCAGAAAATACCATGGTTCTTTTTAATGGCGTTCCCATGAACGACCTTGAAACCGGCAGAGCCTCATGGTCAAGCTGGGGAGGTTTAAATGACGCCGTCAGAAACACCGAAATCAGCAATGGTATCACTACCTCCGACTGGGGTTTTGGTGGTGTAGGCGGAGTTACGAATATTCTTGCCCGTGCAGGCAGTTACCGTAAAGCCACCAACATTAGTTATGCTGCATCAAACAGAAGTTACAACAACCGGCTGATGTTTCTATATGCAACAGGCATGCAGGAAAACGGATGGGCTTTTACACTTTCAGGCTCCCGGCGCTGGTCGCAGGAAGGCTTTGTTCCAGGAACCTTTTATGATGCCTGGGCCTACTATCTTTCTGCAGAAAAAAAAATCAACAACCAACACAGCTTTGGAATCATCGCTTTTGCAGCACCCACACAACGTGGCTATTCGGGCATATCCGTTCAGGAAGCCTATGACCTTTCAGGGTCAAATTACTACAATGCCAACTGGGGATTTCAAAATGGTGAAGTACGCAATGCACGCGTAAGCAACTACCATCAGCCAATGATTCAACTTTCCCACTATTGGACTCCTGCCGAACAAACCAAAATTCAGACTACAGTATATCATTGGTTTGGCAGAGGCGGCGCAACTGCCCTTGACTGGAATGAAGCAAATGATCCAAGACCGGATTATTACAGAAACCTCCCAAGTTTCTGGCTTCAAAGAGGTGATATGGATAATTATAATTTTTACCTTGATCAATGGCAGAACAATGAGGAAGCCCGTCAGATGCAATGGGATCATTTTTATTTTGCCAACAGCAAAAATCTAGCTACAGTCAATAATGCCAATGGCATTCAGGGCAACAAAGTTACCGGAAACAAATCCAAATATATTGTTGAAGACAGAAGAATGGATAAAAACCAACTTGGGTTTAACATCAACGCACAACATCAGCTGAATACGAAAACAAGATTAACAGGCGGCGCATTGCTAACAAGTGCAAAAACACGTCATCACAAAAGGCTGGTTGATTTATTGGGCGGTGAATTTTGGTTGGATATTGATAAATATTCAGATCAGGAACCATTTCAAATCACAAATGCGGCACAGAATGACCTCAGAAATCCGAATAAAATTGTGAAAGAAGGCGACATCTTTGGTTATGATTATTACGCCAACACAAACAATGCGCGCCTTTGGGGGCAAGCGGAAATGAAGATTTCCCGTTTTGAGCTTTTTGCCTCTGCAGAAGTAAGTTATACCGAATTCTGGCGGACAGGCAATATGCAAAATGGAAGATTTCCTGACAATTCTTTTGGAGACTCTGAAAAAAACACCTTCGTGAATTACGGAATTAAAGCAGGAGCCACCTATGCAATTGACGGCCGAAATTATATTGTTGCCAACGCCGGATATCTTACAAGAGCACCCTATTTCAGGGATACTTATATTTCACCACGTACACGGGATTTCGTTGTTGATGGTCTAAAAAGCGAAACCGTTATGGCAGGAGATATCAGCTATATTTTGCGTGCGCCAAACCTTAAAGCCAGGGTTACACTCTATCAGGCACAAATGCTCGACAACCTTTGGGTTAGAAGCTATTACCATGAAGATTTGCGAAATTTTGTAAATTACATCATGTCTGACCTTGATCAAATGAGTCAGGGTATAGAATTTGGTGCCGAAGCAAACCTTTCGCCAACACTTTCTGTAAGTGCTATTTTAGGTCATGGTAGAAATGTAATTTCCAACAGACCAAATGTTACCATTGCTGAAGATAACAACGCCGCTCTATTAGCTGAAAACCGTGTTGTTTACCTCAAAAATTATTATGTAGGAGGCTCTCCTCAAACAATCGCTTCTGCAGGCTTCAGATACAATTCGCCAAAATATTGGTTTGCCGGTGTAAATGGCAACTATTATGACAATGCTTATCTCGAAGCAAATCCGGATAACCACACAGCTGAAGCAATGCGTCTATATGCCGAAGGTGATGTAAGAATTGAAAAGCTACTGAAACAACGAAAAATTGATCCGGGTTTCACACTCGACTTTTTTGGAGGAAAATCATGGCTTATCAAGGGAAAAACCATTTTGCTCAACGTAAGTGTAAACAATATTCTCAACCGCAAAGATCTTGTGATCTGGGGATTTGAGCAACTCAGGACAGACCTTAACGACCCGGGCAGGTTCCCTGAAAAATATTCCTATATGTATGGAACAACTTATTTCATCAATCTGGGCTTTAGACTTTAACAAATTTGAACAAACGATATAATCTATTATAATGAAGACAAAAATTAAAAATCTCTCTTTTGCCCTGCTATTGCTCATCGCAACGGGCATTATCGGTTCTTGCGTCAAACAAGATTTCGACCGTCCTCCAATCAAAGATATTCCAATTGGACAAGTGTATACCATTGGAGAACTAATCACCCTTTTCAACACCTCCGGAGCAACTCAATTCAATACAGATGCTTCTGTTTATGGCGTTGTAACCATGGATGAAACTACAGGTAATATTTACCGTACCACTTATATTCAGGATGCAACAGGCGCTATCAATGTCAGATTGAAAGAAGCAGGTGGCTTGCGTGTTGGCGATTCAGTAAGGGTTTATTTGAAAAACGTAATTCTCTCAGCCTACAACAATATGAGGCAGTTAGACAATGTTCATAATGACAGCAATATTATTATTCTGGCCAATCAAAAGTATCGTGAACCAGAAACTGTTACCATTACCCAACTTCTTTCAGGAAACTTTCAGGCAAAACTCGTTCGGCTTGAAAACGTTCAGTTTGTTGCCGGAGACACTGCACTTACTTATTCTGCTACAGATGCTACCACCAATCGCACTATTGAGGATTGTAATGGCAAATCAATTATTGTCCGCACGAGCAACTTTGCCAATTTTGCCAAGAAAAATCTTCCAAATGGCAACGGAAGTCTGATTGCTGTTGCCGGATTATTCAATACAACATGGCAATTATACGTGCGCACCGCAACTGAAGTTGTGATGGATGGAGAACGTTGCGGTGGCGGCGGAGGTGGCGGAACAGATCCTGTTGATGCCGTAAACCAGGATTTCAATTCTGTTTCCGATAATGTTGACATTGCTTTCAATGGCTGGACAAATATGGCAGAAGCC
Source organism: Bacteroidota bacterium (assembly GCA_018336075.1). Lineage (GTDB taxonomy): Bacteria > Bacteroidota > Bacteroidia > Bacteroidales > F082 > JALNZU01. The sequence goes on along the minus strand of JAGXRB010000050.1, from coordinate 13,782 downwards.
GGCACACGCAAATGGCAAGGAAAAGTTTTTGGCGGCAATGGCTACGCACAGGCATCAGGATACAATTCCAACCTGAGCAGTATGATCACATGGCTCATCACGCCACCTGTAAAAATGGATAAGGCAAAACTACTCCGTTTTAAAACTGCAAAAGCATTCTGGGAACATGGAACAGACGCTCCAATGACAGTTTTGGTTTCTTCCAATTTTGATGGCGTAAATGTTGCTGCTGCCTCATGGACACCAATTACAGCGCGCATTGCTAGTCAATCTGACGGAGATAACGCCTGGATTGAATCCGGAGATATTGATCTTTCCGCCTTCATTCCTGAAGGAAAAATTTCTGTAGCATTCAAATATGTTGGAAGTGGCACCAAATCTACTTCAATGCGTATTGATGACGTATACATTGGCACCGAAGGCGGTGGCGGTGGCGGCGGAGATGCCGGAACCATTGACAACCCTTATACAGTAGAACAAGCGATTGAAAACCAAAATGCCACTCCATACGTGGCTGGTTGGGTTAGCGGCTATATCGTTGGCGCAGTGAAATCAGGTGTATCATCTGTAACTTCTGCTGCTGACATAAATTTCAGTCCTCCATTCGACTTAGCAACCAACGTATTGATTGCTTCCAACATGAATGAAACTGATTACACAAAATGTGTTATCGTAAACCTTCCTGCCGGAACACCTTTGCGCACGCAGGTAAATCTGATGGATAATCCCACTAACCTTAAAAAACTATTGAAAGTGACTGGTGTACTCCGCACCTACTTTGGAGTTGCAGGTTTACGAGATGCTCCAGGTCAGGCTGGAGATTTCGTTCTCGAAGGAGGCGGTGGCGGCGGAGGAACTGGATCTGGCACCATGGCAGATCCATATACTGTTGCATTGGCAATCGAAAAACAAAACGCAACACCTTATGTGGTTGGTTGGGTTAAAGGTTATATTGTTGGGTCGGTTGTTGCCGGAACCTCAACAATTACATCTCCTTCCGATATTCACTGGACTGGTCCATTTACCTCAGCTACGAATGTTGTAATCGCAGACACAAAAACAGAAACTGATTACACAAAATGTGTAATTGTAAATCTGCCTGCCGGAACTGCCCTTCGCACACAGGTGAATCTTCTCGACAATCCGGGAAATCATTTAAAATGGGTGAATGTAACCGGAACGCTTCGAACATATTTTGGCATTGCAGGTTTGCGTGATGCTCCCGGAACAGCCTCCGACTTCCAGCTTGAAACGAGCGGTGGCGGAGGTGGAGACGCCATCTTCACTGAAGTTTTCGCAACAACCCTTGGAACTTTCTCCGCCTTTAGCGTTGAAGGTGCACAAGTTTGGAACTGGGCTAATTTTGATGGCGGATGTGCTTTGATGTCAGGGTTTGTTAATCCAAATCGTTTTCCAAATGAAGACTGGCTCATCTCTCCTGCAATCAATCTTGCTACACATACTGGATCAAAATTGAATGTACGTCAGGCTGCAAACTATGTAGATGGTCAGTGGGATTTATTGCAAGTAATGATATCTTCCAATTATGATGGAACAAGTAATCCGAGTACACAAGGAACCTGGACTGAACTTCAGATTCCAAATCGTCCGGCAGGTACAAACTGGACATTTGTTGATTCAGGTGATATCAATATTGGCGCCTACGATGGACAAAGCGCTGTTTATGTTGCATTCCGTTATCGCTCAACAAGTACTGTGGCTTCCTCATGGGAAATCAGTAAAGTTGTTGTGAAATAATTTCTTAAAAATCAATAAAAAGGATGGTTGCTTCCATAGTAGCCATCCTTTTTTTATTTTGAGGTCTATACATTTTTTGCACCTTTGTATCGTTATTTCACAAAACAAAACGGGAGAGCAATTATGTCAGATACACTTGTAATCATACCAACCTTCAACGAGAAGGAAAATATCGAAAACATTATACGTGCTGTTTTTGGCCTGGATAAAAAATTTAATGTTCTGATTGTTGAAGATAACAGTCCTGATGGAACAGCCCAGATTGTCAAAAAACTGATGGAAGAATTCCCTGAACGCCTTTTTATTGAGGAGCGCAAAGGCAAACTCGGACTTGGCACAGCTTATATTCACGGCTTTCGTTGGGGATTGAAACATGGCTATGATTATATCATAGAGATGGATGCAGATTTTTCTCACAACCCTTCCGACCTTCCACGCCTTTATCACGCCTGCGCCATAGAAGGTGCTGATGTTGCTGTTGGCTCACGCTACATTACAGGTGTAAATGTTGTGAACTGGCCAATGGGAAGGGTTCTCATGTCATATTATGCCTCAGCCTATGTGCGCTTTATTACAAGGATGAAAGTGCGTGATACTACTGCAGGATTTGTTTGCTACAAAAGGAATGTTTTAGAATCCATTAATCTTAATAAGGTAAAATTCGTTGGTTATGCATTTCAGATTGAAATGAAATATACCTCATGGCGTCTTGGTTTTAACATCAAAGAAGTGCCGATTATTTTTACCGATCGTACGGAAGGCACCTCAAAAATGAACAAAGGCATCTTTAAGGAAGCAATTTTTGGTGTTATAAGTCTTCGTTGGCGCGGTGTAACAGGCAGAATCCGTGCTGTAAAAAAGCAATAAAATTTTAACCCATTATAATTATGGCCGCAAGATATTTTATTCGCAATGCAAAAATCATCAACGAAGGAAAATCATATTTTGCAGATATCGCCCTCGCTGAAGGACGAATTGAAGCCATAACAGCAGCCCAGCCTGATGTACCCGAAAAATACAGTCGCTACGAAAAAATCGATGCTACCGGAAAAATTCTTATCCCCGGTGTGATTGACGATCAGGTGCATTTTCGCGAACCCGGACTTACCTATAAAGGCGATATCTATAGCGAAAGCAGAGCTGCCGTTGCGGGCGGTATTACCAGTTTTATGGAAATGCCCAACACGATTCCAAACACGCTCACGCAAGATTTATTAGAAGAAAAATATGCCATAGCGGCTGAAAAATCGTTGGCCAATTATTCCTTTTATATGGGCGCTTCCAACGATAACAGCAAAGAAGTTCTGAAGACTGACCCAAAAAATGTATGCGGTATCAAAGTTTTTATGGGTTCAAGTACTGGAAATATGCTTGTTGATGATGAGCAAACTCTTGAACGGATTTTTTCTGAGGCACCTTGTCTGGTTGCTGTTCACTGCGAGCATGAACCTACCATTCAAAAGAATATTAATGCGTTTTTGAAGCAATATGGCATTGATGCGCCTGCAAATATTCATCCGCTGATTCGCAATGCTGAAGCCTGTTACCGCTCATCCGCCAAGGCTGTCGAACTGGCTGCAAAATACAATACACGACTACATGTACTGCATCTTTCATCGGCAGAAGAAATGTCACTTTTCAGCAATAACATTCCGCTTTCTGAGAAGAGAATCACAGCCGAAGTTTGTTTGCACCACCTTTGGTTCAGTGATGAAGATTATGCAAGCAAGGGTAATTTTATTAAATGGAACCCTGCTGTGAAATCTGCAGAAGACAGAGATGCGCTTTGGAAAGCACTGATGGATGGCCGCCTTGATGTTGTTGCCACAGATCATGCACCGCATAGTTTTGAGGAAAAATCTATGCCCTACTTTAAAAGTCCATCAGGTGGTCCAATGGTTCAGCACCTATTACCTGGAATGCTTGCTTTTTACAAACAGGGAAAAATAAGTCTGGAAATGATCGTTGAAAAAATGTGTCATAATCCTGCAATAACTTTCAATATCGAAAAGCGTGGTTTTATCCGAGAAGGCTATTTTGCAGATCTTGTGCTCGTTGATTTAGATAAAGCTTTTACGGTTAACAAAGAAAATATCTTTTATAAATGTGGCTGGTCGCCCATGGAAAATACTACACTTCCATCATCTGTAACGCATACGTTTGTGAATGGAAATCTCGTGTATGAAAATGGCCTTTTGCATGAAGAAATCAGCGGGATGCGTCTGAAATTTGACAGAAATTAAAACGCTTGTCATTTTATACAGAAAAAATATTGAAACCAATTAAGTATTAAGGTTATACTGCTATGCTAAGATTGATAAAACTAGTTGCTTTGGGAATGTTTTTTTTGATGTCATGCAACAATGCAACAGATAAAATTCCAATTGTTGATTCTGGAATTATCGAGCTTTGGGACAATGGTCAGCCTCGGGTGGTATGGGTTTACGGACTTTCAAACGGAGAAAAAGTAGCCATCAGAGAGATTCAGTATTTTGCCAGCGGAGCGAAAAGCATGGAAGGCTCGTTGCTGGATGAAAAGCGTCATGGAGAATGGAAATCATGGTATGAGGACGGCAATCTTTGGAGCGAAGGATCTTTCCGCGAAGGGCGCCGGCATGGTAAAGGGATTGTTTATCATTCAAATGGCATTAAATTTATTGAAGGCACTTATTTGAATGGCCAGCGTGTTGGAACATGGTTGTGGTATGATAAAGAAGGAAATGTCATCAGCGAAGCTGAAGGCTTAAGTATTGCGCCCGACATACATCAATAGCCATTCGAAAACTTGCTTTTTTAATTTTCAGATTATTCTGCCTTTAAAAGTGTAAAAGCAAAGGTTGTGCCTCTTTCAAGTTTGCTGCGTACACTAATAGTTTGATCGTGGGCTTCGATGATATGTTTCACGATGGCAAGGCCCAAACCTGTGCCGCCCATATCGCGCGAACGCCCTTTATCGGTGCGATAAAACCGCTCAAAAATACGGAAAAGGCTTTCTTCAGAAATTCCCGGTCCATTGTCTTTGATTTCGACCAAATAGTTTTCACCCATATCGAAGAAGCGAACCTGAATCTTATTATCGTTTTTATCACCATATTTAATTCCGTTCTCGATGAGATTTATAAGCACCTGACGAATCCGTTTCTTGTCTGCACGCACCATTACCTGCCGGAATGAGTGGTTATCAATTCTGACTTTTGCATTGTTCTTACTTGCCTTCATCTCGAGGAAATCAATCACATCTTTAGCCAGATCAACAAGGTCGAAATTATCCAGATTCAGTTTCACTTCACCCGATTCAAGTTTTGAAATTTCTTCCAGATCCTCAACAATAGCAATGAGCCTGTTTACACTTTTTTCTGTCCTGAGTAGATAAACTCTGTTAATATCCGGATCTTCCAGAGCACCATCGAGTAAAGTGAGCACATAGCCCTGGATATTGAAAATCGGGGTTTTGAGTTCGTGAGAAATATTTCCAAGAAATTCACGTCTGTAGATAGCAAGCTTTTTTAACTCTTCAATTTCGACACGTTGCTTATTGCCCCATTCAAGAACCGCTTCGTTCATTCCCTCGATAGATTCGTGCAGTGCTGCCTTGGCTTTTTCTCTTTTTGAAGGTCTGAAATTGGGAATTGTTTTATAAATCAATTTGATTTTTTCGAAGATAAACTTATCTACAGCATTTTGATAAACAAAAAAACTTGTGAAAAAAATAATGCCGTCAATCCACAGAATATGCCACCAATGGAAGTTTTCGGTGAAAAACACCAAAAACAGCAGGAGCACTGTCAGCACAGCCACAACCCCGGTTGAAGTGGTTAGCGCAACTTTATTGGTTTCGCGGTAGCGTGCAGCCATTGATAGGATTAAACTTCAAATTTGTATCCAACGCCTTTAACAGTACGTATGTTATCAAGGCCAATTTTCTCTCTGATTTTCCTGATATGCACATCGATTGTCCTGTCGCCCACTATAACATTATCTCCCCAAACCTTGGAAAATATTTCTTCTCTCGTAAACACTTTATTGGGCTTGGAAGCAAGCAATCGCAGCAACTCGAATTCTTTTTTTGGAAGCACAATCTCTTCCCCTTTTTTAAGCACAAGAAACCGCTCCGAATCAATGATAAAATCGTCAACCTGCAATAATTCTGAGCTTTTGCTCACATCATCCTGGTACCTTCTCAAAAGCGCCTTTAGTCTGCTGATTAAAAGTTTTGGTTTGATTGGCTTGGTTACATAGTCGTCAGCACCGGCATCAAAACCCGAAATCTGTGAATAATCCTCCCCCCGTGCAGTGAGGAAAACGATTAAGCTGTTTTTCAACGAAGGGATTTGCTTTAATTCGCCGCAGGTTTCGATGCCATCCATCTCAGGCATCATTACGTCGAGCACAATAATATGAGGCAACTGCGTGCTTGCTTTTATGATGGCATCACGTCCGTTGCTGGCCGTTATAACGTTGAAACCTTCTTTTTTTAGATTGTAACCTAAAAACTCTAATACATCAGCTTCATCGTCAACCAATAGAATCCTGAATTTTGTATAATCCATCTTTTACCTGATTAGGTGTAAATTAGGGCGTAAAAGTATTGCTTTCCTTTGAATGTAAAGTTAATTTTAAGTAAAGTTTGAAGATTGTTTCAGAATTGTAAATTTTTGATTAATTCTATACTTTTTAACTAAATAGTGTTAATTTTAGCAACCAATCAAACCAATATTATTTGTAATTGTTATGATTAAAAGTAAGTAAAATGGCTAAAAATGTTTTCGGAGAACCATTGATAGAGTGCAGCACGAAACCTGTAACCGGGTTTTATCGCGATGGTTGCTGCAATACAGGAGAAGAAGACACAGGTCTTCACACCGTTTGTGCAGTCATGACAGAAGAATTTCTGGTCTTTTCGAAAAGCCGGGGAAACGATCTTTCAACGCCCATGCCAATGTATCGCTTTGCTGGATTGAAACCCGGCGACCGATGGTGTTTGTGTGCCCTGCGATGGGTTGAAGCCTGGAAGGCAGACAAAGCACCAAAAGTAATTCTTGAAGCAACACATGAAAAAACACTGGATTTTGTGCCACTTCAGGAACTGGTAAAATTTGCCTGGAAACGTGATATACAAAACGAAATATCAGAATGACAAATATGCCTGATAATATTAAGTCTGCAGCCATTATTGTTGGTGCTGGAATTGCAGGTATTGCAGCCTCAATACGCCTTCAGCACAAAGGTTACAGCGTTATTGTGATGGAGGCAAATAGTTATCCCGGTGGCAAACTGACACAGTTTACACAAGGGCAATACCGCTTCGACGCAGGCCCTTCGCTGTTCACAATGCCGCAATATGTTGACGATCTTTTCAGGCTTACAGGCCGCGACCCAAACGACTATTTTCAATACCGGCGAAAAGATGAATCATGTCGCTATTTCTGGAATGATGGAACACGTCTGACAGCCCATGCCGAACCAAAGAAATTTGCACAGGAAACTGAAAAAACACTTGGTGTAAAGGCTGAAATCGTCCTTAAAAAGCTTGAAAAAAGCCATTTGATGTATGAACTTGCCGGAAGAACTTTCCTCGAAAAACCTCTTAACAGATGGGCAACCTGGCTGAATAAGGATGTTGGAAAAGCAATGCTGAAACTTCATAAACTGAGTCTTTTCAGCACCATGCATCAGGACAATAGAAATATTTTGAAGCATCCAAAGCTGGTGCAACTGTTCGATCGCTATGCAACCTATAACGGGTCAGACCCTTATCGGGCGCCGGGTGTGCTGAATATAATCCCCCATCTTGAGCATGGAGTCGGCACCTATCACCCAGTGAAAGGCATGCATCAGATTACCGAAAGTCTTGTAAGCCTTGCAGAAGACCTTGGCGTGAAATTTCATTTAAATGAAAAAGTGGAGGAGATTCTGGTAGAAAAAAATGTTGCAACAGGCGTAAAGACAAGCAATGGAGTATACAAGGCAGCACTTGTTGTTTCAAACATGGATATTACTCCAACCTACCGTCATTTGCTTAAACATCAAAAAGCTCCGGAACGAACCCTAAAGCAGGAAGGTTCAAGTTCAGCCTTGATTTTCTATTGGGGAATCAAAAAAAGTTTCCCTGAACTTGGATTGCACAACATATTTTTCAGTGAGGATTATCAGACAGAATTCAAGGAAATTTTTGATGGAAAAGTGCCTGCTTCAGATCCAACAGTTTATGTAAATATCAGCTCAAAAGATGTGGAATCAGATGCACCGCAAGGTTGCGAAAACTGGTTTGTTATGGTCAATGTGCCGCAGCACAACAATCAGAACTGGGATGAACTTATTCCGCTTTACCGCAAAACTATCATCAACAAATTGAGTCCCCTGCTCAAGATAAATATCGAAGAAACTATTGAAAATGAATCCGTTCTGACGCCTTTGGAAATTGAGCAAAAAACTTCCTCAAAAGGCGGCTCTCTCTACGGAACAAGCTCCAACAGTCGTTATGCAGCCTTTCTAAGGCACACCAACGACAGTAATAATATACGTGGTTTATACTTTTGTGGCGGCAGCGTTCATCCCGGTGGTGGCATTCCGCTTTGTTTGTTATCTGCAAAAATAGTATCTGAAATATGCCCGAAACCTTGATCCGATTTATTAAAAATAAGCTTCACCTAAGTTTGTTTTTACTCGCTGTAATTTATCTGGTTGGCATCGTCACCGCTTTGCTTGGCCATACCGATGCCCTTATGCAATTAACACCCTATAATCTTGTTTTTGCAACCGGACTTATCCTTTACAATGCTGAAGGAATGAATAAAGTCTATCTGAAATGGTTTTTGCTAATCGCTGTTGCAGGATATCTGATTGAACTGCTGGGTATTATCACCGGAATCATTTTCGGGATTTATGCTTACGGCGAAGGGCTTGGGATAAAGCTTTTTGATGTTCCGCTTATTATCGGAATCAATTGGGCAGTGCTTGTTTTTTCAACCGCAGCCATCCTGAACAAACTAAAACTTTCTATATGGCTTAAGGCTGCTATTGCTGCAAGTATGATGGTGGCCTACGATATTCTTTTGGAGCCTGTTGCTATTCGTTTCGACTTTTGGAACTGGGAAGGCGGTTCAATTCCGCTTCAAAATTATATCGCATGGTGGCTGATTGCCTATGTGATGCTTCTTGGCGTTCTGCGCTATGTTAAAAATCTGCAGAACAAAATTGCGCTCTACGTTGTGCTTGTGCAATCACTCTTTTTTGCCATTCTTATTCTGAAAGAAGGTCTCAAAGTTTTCTAAAAAACATCTTCGTCTGCATGTAAAAATTATTCTTAATTTCAGCATTTTCAACCATGAACAACCTATACCTTTATATCGATCTTCTCACCATTTCGGCTCCGTTTTTATTGAGTTTTGACAAGAAAGTGGCCTTCTATAAAAACTGGAAATTTCTTTTTCCTGCAATTTTTATAATGGGGGTGTTTTTTATTGCCAAAGATGCCATTTTTGCTGCTTACGAAATCTGGGGCTTCAACGATAAATACCTGATTGGATTCAGAATGCTTGGGCTGCCTATTGAAGAATGGCTGTTTTTTCTTGTCGTGCCTTATGCTGTCGTATTTATTTATGCCTGTTTGATCGCATATCTGAAAACCGATCCTTTGATCAGAATTCACAGACCTTTTTTTTATGTGCTGAGCGGAGTGCTTTTTATCGTTGGATTAATTTTTTACGATCGGCTTTATACCTCGGTAATTTTTGTTGCAACCGCGCTGCTGCTTTTATACAATCTGCAAAAACGTCAGCCCTGGCTTAGCATGTTCCTTCTTGCCTATTTAGTTTCGATGATTCCCTTTCTTATCGTGAACGGACTTCTGACAGGCAGTTTTCTGGAAGAGCCGATCGTTTGGTACGACAACACACAAAATCTTGGCATAAGAATCTTTACCATTCCTGTTGAAGATACCATTTATAGTTTGATGATGCTTCTGATGACAGTACAGCTGATGGAATGGTTTAAATCCAGAGCAAAGTCCTGAAATTCATGTATTTTTTAAACAATTTTCCTTTCTAAGTGTTTATTGTTTAAATACATAAATATGAAAACCTCACTTATAATTATTGGAATAGTTTTACTTGTTTTTATGGCAATTCAGGTATGGGCAAGTATGAGCACAAATAAGACAGAACAATATAAATATGCTGTTTTGAAGGCCAACAAGAGCTTTGAAATCAGAAAGTATGAAAAGGCTGTTTTTGCGCGCACGCAAATAGATGCTGAAACGTATCGTGCCGGATCTGGCAATGGTTTCCGCACTTTGGCTTCCTACATTTTTGGCGGAAATGAACGAAATGAAAGCATTGCTATGACTTCTCCAGTTGCGATGAGCTGGGATAAAGGAATGACAATGGAGTTCATGATGCCTTCAAAATATACTCTTGAAAGTCTTCCAAATCCAAACAGAACCGACATCGTTCTTTACGAAAAGCCTGCTGTAGTAATGGCTGCCATCAGCTTTGGGGGTTTTGCATCTGATCAGAAAATTCAGGAAAAGATCGCGGAACTTAAAGCAATATTAGATCAGGCAGGTATCGCTCATACCGGTCAGTTTCAATATATGGGCTACAATCCACCTTATCAAATGATCAACCGGCGCAACGATATTGTCGTTGAGCTGATTGACTGGGAAGAATAAAAAAAATGGGTTTCGGTTGTTTAAAAAACCGAAACCCATTTTTTTTGTTTTTATCAATTACTCAAAAGCTACTTTATTTCAACTTCGATCCACTTGCTTCTATCAGGTGGAGTCGGAGTATTAACGCGTTTCACAGGATTCGCTTTAAGCTCTTCGAGTAAAACCTCAACAGCTTTCTCTATTCCCGGATCTTCACCTTTGGCAAGTTTTTCAGGCCGATCAACAACTTCAATGTCTGGATAAACACCAATTCCTTCGATAATCCATTCTTCATTTTCGTCGAAGATACCAAAACGTGGAACTGAAATATAACCGCCGTCAACAAGACGGGCATTGCCTGAAATTCCGATCAAGCCACCCCAGGTGCGGGTTCCGATAAGCTTTCCAAGTCCCATCTTTTTGAAAAAATAAGGGAAGGCATCGCCGCCGGAAGACGAATAACCGTTTATAAGCATCGCTTTCGGTCCATCGTGTGCAATACCCGGAGCTTTGCTTGGCAACATGCCATTGCGATGCCAGTAGGTAAGTGTACGACGGTCGAGAAGGTCGGCCATTCTGTCGGGAATAAAGCCGCCACCATTGTAACGCTCATCTATAATCAGCGCTTCTTTGTTGTGAAAAGCATACATGCCTCTGAACAATTCCCTGTTGCCGTCAAAAGACGTATTTGGCACATGGATGTATCCGATACGGCCACCAGATAATTTATCTACCATCGCGCGACGTTCGATAACCCAGTTATAATATTTCAGCTCCAACTCACTACTGATGGGTTTTATGGTTGAAGTACGTGCACCGGTGGCACTTCCGCTGCTGCTTACGGTAATTTCAACATCTTTTTCGGCAAGGTTTTCAAGGAAATAATAAGGATTGTCCATTGTTGTTATATCATTTCCATTGATGCTGATAAGGTAATCGCCTTCTTTAACATCAACACCTGCTTCGGTAAGCGGTGAAAAACGGGTGGAATTCCAGTTTTCGCCTTCATAGATTTTCATGATCCTGTAACGACCTGCTTTTTCATCTGCTTCAATTTCAGCACCCAGAAGTCCGGTATTCACGCGTTTTACTCTCTTAATATCACCCCAGTCAACATAAGCATGTCCGGCATTGGCTTCCGAAACGATTTCGTTGAGCACATAATCGAGATCAAAACGACTTCCAACATATGGCAATAGTTTTCCATAATTATCTTTCAATCCTTTCCAGTCAACGCCGTGGATGTTGTCAACATAGAAATAGTCGCGGAAAATGCGCCATGCATCGGTATAAATCTGATTCCACTCATCTTTTGGATTGATCTTCATTTCCATCTGGTCGAGATTCAATTTACCAGAACCGGATTTTTGATTTGGGGCAACTTTAACAATCCCGAAATCACTACCTGAACGATAGATCATTGTCTTTCCATCTGCAGCCGGAATTGCGGTGAATGCCCTATCCAGAATTTCTTCAGTTTTCTGATCGGCTGCGTTGTAACGCATGATTTTGCCATCGCTTGCATAGAGAAGACCACCATCAGCCGGCCCGATGATGCGATAATTGCCAGAAGAAACAGGTAGCGCTTCCACGCGGTTGTTTATGCCTTCAAAGTCGATGGTCACTTTAGTTTTTTGATCATTCTTTGGAGTTTCTGCTTTGTCTTTTGATTTGCTGTCTTTCTTGTCATCAGCTTTTGGCTCAGCGGACACAGGTTCTACATCATTTTTGCGCCTGGTAAGTTTTGAACCATCATTACGCAGGGCTACTGCATATATTTTTGCTGCATTGTTGTAAAGATAGTCAAATTCGAAGCTGGAAAAAGCAAGATTGAAATCTCGGTTTGAGACAAAGAAAAGGAATTTACCGCACTTGCCAAACACAGGTGAACGATCGGCAAAATTGTCATCTGTAAGTTGTGTCGCTTTGGCTGTTGGAATATGATACACCCAAACGGCAGGCAATCCGTTTTCAGATTCCTTGTCATAAGTGATCCATTCTGAATCCGGAGAAAAACTATATGACCTTATTTCGCTCATGGCGGCATGATCAATAGCAGTTTGTTTTCCGCTTTCTACATCAAGAAGCCACAACTTCATTGTGCGGTCGCTATAAACGAGATATTTGCTATCAGGTGACCATTCGGCTTCATATTTCCATGCAGCTGAATTTGATGTAAGTTGCTTTGGCTTAGCACCTTTTTTATTCTCAAGCAGATAAACTTCATATTCTCCGCTTGCATCAGAATAGTAGGCGATGTATTTTCCATTGGGTGACCAGGAAGGATAAATTTCGCGAATTCCTTGCGTATTGGTAAGATTTTCTATCTGACCATTCTCTGCAGGCACGGAAAAAATATCACCGCGGGCATCAAAAAGTGCGCGTTTTCCACTTGGCGAAATATTGAAACTATGAACATCGTCTTTGACATTTTTGTAATAGCTCAACAGATTTGGGTTGTCGAAGTTAATATTCACGCTTATTGGCTGAGTATTTCCGGTTGCGGTGTTAAGAACCCACAGCTGACCTCCCATTTCATAAACAATTTTACCGTTTGTGCCTGAAGGCCACATCACATCGAAATCTTTGTGAAAAGTAAGCTGCTCAGTTTGTTTGTTGATGGTGTTGTACTTATAAATATTAAGTCTCAGATCACGATCGCTGGCAAAAAAGATGTTGTCACCATGCCATACAGGCCATTGATCGCTTCCGGTGAAAAATGTCATTTGCTCTGAAGTATTGTTTTTGAGGTCATAAATCCAAAGTTCGGTGGCACGACCTCCTTTATAGCGTTTCCAGGTACGAAATTCACGGTCAACGGGTGTGAAGCAAACTTTGCTGTCGTCAGGTGAAAGGGCAGCAAATCCACCATTTATGATGGCAAGCGGTGTTTCGAGACCTCCTTCAAGATTTACCAGAAAGTATCTTCCGTTGCGGTCGCCCAGAAAAGTACGGTTGGCACGAATGAGTACATTTTTGCTATCGGAAGTCCAGCCTAAAACCACATGATCGAAACCCCCGCGTGGTGGCATTACCCCAACAGAGTTATAATAAGTGAGTTGTTTGGCCGGGCCACCTTCAGACGGCATCACCCAAATCTGTCTGCTCCCGGAGTATTCCGCCGAAAAAGCAATCCATTTTCCATCTGGTGAAATCTTTGGAAAAAGCTCAATGCCTTCATGGGAAGTGAGTCTTTTCGCATTGCCACCATCGGCATTTACCGTCCAAATGTCACCCGCATAAACAAAAGTTATCAGGTTGTTGTTGATGTCGGGATACCTCATCAGGCGGGCATCATCCATAGCTTTTAGGCCTGTTGGCACAAGCAGGAGCAGCATCCATGCCGCAAGTATTCTGAAAGTGTAACGCATAAA